>DBFSDV010000001.1:0-2626 GCA_048417135.1 Candidatus Limivicinus sp.
GAGGGAACCGCCGGTGACGGCATTGTTGGCCGCCTCGGAGCCGGCCACGCCCTCGATGGCTCCGTGGCCGAACTCCTCCTTGGTCTTGGAGAACTGCTTTGCGCTGTTGTAGCCCATGAAGCAGGCGATGGAGGCTCCGGCTCCGGGGAGGATGCCGATGATGTTTCCGATTATCCAGGAGCGGATAATGGTGGGGCGAATCTTCTTTCTCTCCGCTTTCGTCAGGGCGATCCTGTCGCTGAACTTGGCGGCCTTGGCCCGCTTCTTTATCTCCGCCTCAGCCAGGATGAACACCTGGGACATGGAGAAGAGGCCGATAAGGGCGCAGGTGGTGTTTATGCCCTCAGCCAGGAAGGCCTGGCCGAACATGAAGCGCTTGGTGCCGTCGATGGGGTCCAGGCCGATGGTGGAGATGATAAGGCCCAGAGCTCCGGACATCAGGCCCTTGACTATGGATTTGCTGGAGACGCCGGCAATTATTGTAAGGCCGAAGATGCCCAGCCAGAACTTCTCCGCGGACATGAACTTCAAAGCCAGCTGGGCCAGCATGGGGGCGAAGAAGTACAGGGAGATGCAGCTGAGCAGGCCGCCCCAGAATGAGCTCCAGCAGGCGGTGGCCAGGGCCTTGCCGGCCTGGCCGTTGAGGGTCATCTGATAGCCCTCGATGGCGGTGGCGGCGGAGGCGGGGGTGCCGGGGGTGCGTATCAATATGGCGGAGATGGAGCCGCCGAAGATTGCGCCGCAGTAGATGGCGCCCAGGACTATGAGGCCGGTGTCGGCAGGCATGGTGAAGGTCAGGGGAAGCATCAACGCCACGCCCATGGCCGCGGACAGGCCCGGCAGGCAGCCGATGATTATGCCCAGAGCCACGCCGCCTATCATAGCCAGCAGGTTCAGGATGGAGAGGGCGCTTATAAAGCCCTGGCCCATGAGCTGTAAGGTTTCAAGCATAAGTCAAAGCCCTCCTTATATGAGTATTCCGGCAGGCAGACGCACTCCCAAAAAGAGCACGAAGGCCAGGTATATGAGCAGGTCCATGGACACCAGGGCTATGACCGCGTGGAGCACAGGCACCTTCAGGTATACGAAAGAGGCTATCATGAACAGGGTGGTGGCGGTGAAGAAGCCCAGCACGTCCACCAGGAGCACATAGGCCAGGGTGAGGACTATGGACAGTATGAACTGCTTGGGCTTGAAGCCGGCAAAGACCTTGTCCGCGCCGCTCTCCACGCCGAACTTCTTTGCGGCCAGTATCATCTGCACCAGGTACAGGGTGGTCAGGCCGAAGAGCAGGGCTATGGTGAAGGTGGGGTAGGATTTGCTGCTCTCGCTCAGGTCGAAGCTGTATACATAAAAGAAGGCACAGACGGCGTACATGAAGGCTACGACGCCTATGTCTGTCTTTTTCATTTTCAAGGCTCATTCCTCCCAGAACGGTAATAAATATTATCGGGTATAGGGGCAGGTCTCCCCGCCCCTATACGGCATCTAAGGCTTATTCGTACCAGAAGCCCTCGGCCAGACCCTCGGTGAAGGCCTGCTGCTCCTCGATGAGGGCGGCGGTGGCGGCGGCATCCTTGTAGTCGGTGGCGACTTCGGCGGCGGCGGCCAGGTAATCGGCGTCCTCCATGGTGGCCTTGAAGGCGGCCTCGTAGAAGGCCACTACCTCATCGCTCACGCCGGCAGGAGCCACAACGCAGCGGGAGGAGCCCAGCCACTGGTCATAGTAGCCCATCTCGCCCAGGGTGGGGACATCGGGCATCTCCGCCAGGCGCTCGGTGGAGAAGGAGGCCAGGACACGCACGTCGGTGCGGCCGGCGATGTCGGCGGCCTTGGCCACGCACCAGTCGGCCTCGCCGCCCAGCAGGCTGGTCAGCTCATCGGCAGTGTTGCCCATGGGCAGGTCGGTGTAAGTGAAGCCGGCAGAATTGGCAAAGGCCTGGGCGCCGATGTGGTTGGAGGCCTGGGCGCCGTTGGTGGAGGCTACGGTCTTGTTCTCCTTGGCGTAGGACACCAGGGAGTCAATGTCGGGGAAGCGCTCGTCGTCGGCACGGACGATGACCAGGGAGGTCTCGGTCACGTGGTTGCAGATGGCGGTGAAGTCGTCGGTGGTATAGGTGCCAAGCTCATTGACTATGGAGCTGTTGAAGTTGGGCAGGTTCATGAAGCCTATGGTCATGCCGTCAGGCTCGGCGGCGGCCAGCTGGGACCAGCCGATGGAGCCGGAGCCGCCGTCCACGTTCTCGATGACGATGGTCTGACCCACGTACTTCTCGGCGTACTGGGCCAGGATGCGGGCGGTGACGTCGGTGCCGTTGCCGGCGGCGTAGGAGACGATCATGGTGACGGGGTCGTCGGGAGCCCAGCCCTCGGTGCTGACGGCGGCGTCCTCGGCGGGAGCCTCGGCGGCGTCCTCAGCGGGGGCCTCGGTCTCGGTCTGAGAGCCGCAGGCGCAGAGAGCGAACACCATGCACAGGGCCAGGATCAGCGCAAGATACTTTTTCATTTTCATTTTTCCTCCTGTAAAATTTTGGTCTTGCTTTTGACGTGGCTCATTATATGTTCTTAACAATAGATTGTCAACAAAGCTCCTCTTTTTTGCTTAAAATCAACAAAGCAAAGCGGT
>DBFSDV010000002.1:0-85566 GCA_048417135.1 Candidatus Limivicinus sp.
AATGCATCTGCGAGGGACGACCTTCACATCCACCTGGACACGCTGGCCAGGATAGCTCATCTGCTCGTAAGGCTTGGGTTTATAAATCTGCTTTTTCTTAGGTGGAGGAAACAGGCCCAGTTTACGCATGACCCGGAACAGGCTCTCCGGGCGGCGGGAGTAGCACCTCTGCCGCAGCCGAAGCCACAGCTCTATCAAACCCAGGTCAGGATTACGGCGTCGCATATCCCGAATCAGTTTCAGCTCTGCCTCTGTATGTTGATTGGGGTGACTGTGAGGCCGCCTGGACTGGCAGGCAAGAGATTCGGTCGTTCCGTCCCAGCGTGCCTTCCAGAAGTAGATATATGACCGGCTCGTGTTGTACTTCCGGCTGGCACGGCTCACGCCGTATTTCTCTGCATATTTCATTAAGGATTGCCGATATGCCATGTCCTGTGTTATACTCTTACTCATGAAGGATATGGCCTCCTTTCGTTACGTTGTTGTCTGCAACTCCAACTATAACCGATAAGGCCTTATCCTTCATCCTTTTTTATTCAACTGTCCAATATGTATTGTACTCCTACATTTAAGGCAGCCGGACAGTTCTCAAAGTCTTGTTTTTTACATAAGGATGTGGTAACATATAATTTATGATTATCGTGGGGGTATGTGCCGATGAGCATGTGGGAAGCGGTTTTGCTGGGCCTGGTCCAGGGTATAGCGGAGTTCCTGCCTATATCCAGTTCCGGGCATCTCTCTATCGTAAATAATCTTTTTAAAATATCCGAAGAGGGGCACATGCTTTTTGACGTGCTGCTGCACCTGGGCACCCTGGCCTCCATTTTCATCGTCTACTGGCAGGACATCAAGGAGATGTTCTATGAGGTCATCTCCTTTGCAAACCTGGGCCCCCTGGCGGGGCAGCCCCGGGAGCACTATCCCCAGGCCCGGACCTTCCTGATGATAGTCATGGCCACTCTGCCTTTGTTTTTGATACTCCCCATAAACGACATGATAGAGACTTTGTATTACAACAACGTCTTTATCGGCGTGGCCATCATCCTCACCGGCTGTATGCTCTATGTCTCCGACAAGATGAAGCCGGGGAAGAAAACGGAGCGGAGCATGACCATACTGGACGCGGTGATAATCGGCCTGTGCCAGTGCGTGGCCACCATACCGGGCCTGTCCCGCTCCGGCACCACCATCACCGCAGGCATCGCCACCGGCCTTCGCCGGGACTTTGCGGTGAAGTTCTCCTTCCTTTTGTCCATACCTGCCGTGCTGGGGGCCAACATCCTCAGCTTGGTGGACGCCTTCCGGGAGGGCATAAACTGGGCCAGCGTCCCGGCCTACCTGGTGGGCATGGTGGTAGCTATGCTCTCTGGCATAGCGGCCATTAACCTGCTGAAGTTCATAAGTAATAAGGGCAAGTTCGGCGGCTTTGCCTATTACTGCTGGGTTATGGGCGTGCTGTCCATTATCCTATACATGATATTCTGATATATACCCTACAACATACGCCAGAGAAAGGACCTCTTTAATGGCACAGTCAAAGAAGAAAAGCACAACGACAAAAAAGAGCGGCAGCAAAAGCAGCTCTTCATCCAAGAAAAGCGGGAAGCAGACTGCAAGTCAGCCGCCCCAGGAGCCGGTGGTACCCATCCGCCGGGAAGTGGGGGCGGTCATATTCCTGTTTCTGGCCGTATTCGTGGCCATCAGCTACTTTAAGAGCGAGGGAGCTTTCATCCTGTTTTTTGCCAATCTGATAAAGGGCCTGCTGGGCTGGGGCTATTGGCTCACGGCCCCGGCCTTCCTGCTCACGGCCATAATCCTGGGCTTTCACAGGGGACGGCCGGTGATGCTGCGCAGCTTCTGCGCCCTGCTTCTGCCCCTGCTCATGGCGGCCATAGTGAGCCTGATAATCTACGAGCCCCCCTACCAGGCGGACTTCGACCTGAAATTGACCGCCGGGCAGCTCTTTGAGTCCGGCCAGTATCTGGAATCGGCGGGCGCTCTGGGTGGGCTGCTGGCCGTGGGCCTGGAAATGGCCTTCAGCATATACGGGGCCCTGCCGGTGCTGGTGGTGGCTTTCATTGCCTGCACCATCTGCGCCTTCAGCAGCAGCTTCAAGAAGGCGGCCCAGCAGATAAAGATTAGGGCCACCGCCCCCTACGACCCCTCCATGTATGAGGACTCTCTGGCCCCAGTGGGCGCGGTCACCGGAAAGATGCCCGCCACCGAGGCCAGGAAGATAGAGCGCATCACCCGGGAGAGCATGATGGACATACCCCTGGAGGAGGAAGAGGACGACCGCTACCTCTTTAACGGAGAGGGCAGGGAGCCGGTGAACCCCTTTGCCGGGGAGACCCGGCCCGAGCGCAAGCCCGGCAAGGTCAAACCTGAGAAAAAGCTCCGGGATAAGCGGGAGAGCGAGCCCATGGAAGAGAAGAAGAAAGAGCCAGGGAAGAAGACACCCGTTATCAAGGAGCCCAGCCTTGGCCCCACCGACGATGTGATGCCCCTCACCCCTGAGGAGGCGGCCAGTATTGCCGGGGTTGTCCTGGCGGTGCAGCGGGAGGAGCGGGAGCAGCACAAGCCCGTGTCCTTCAGCGGAGAGATTTCCGACCCGCCCAAGGGCAAAAAGGCCGTCAAGGCTGAAGTGGAGGCGGAGGCCCAGGCAGTGGCCCAGGCCATATCCGCCGCCGGGGACAGCGGAGACTATGAGTTCCCGCCGGTTTCTCTGCTGCGCAGCGGCGGCGCCGCCGCAGTGGACGCCAGGGACGAGATAGCCGTGAACCGCAGCCGCCTGGAGGGGGCCATCAGGAGCTTCGGTATCAACGCCTCCATAGTGGGCGTCACCCGGGGCCCCACCGTCACCCGTTATGACATCGAGCTGGAGCAGGGAGTGAAGCTGGCCAGAGTCACCAATCTGGCGGGGGACCTGGCCCTGGCCCTGGGCGTCATCAACGTGCGCATCGCGCCAATCCCCGAGAAGATATCCACCGTGGGCATCGAGGTGCCCAACAAGATAGTCAGCACCGTGTACTTGAGGGATATCATCGAGTCCCCCCAGTTCGTCAGCGCCAAGTCCAAGCTCAGCTTTGCCCTGGGCAAGGATATCGGCGGCGAGTGCGTGGTGGGCAACATAGCAAAGCTGCCCCACATGCTCATCGCCGGCACCACCGGCTCCGGCAAGTCCGTGTGCATGAACTCCCTCATCCTCAGCCTGCTGTATAAGGCCCGGCCCGACGAGGTGCGCCTTATCATGATAGACCCCAAGATGGTGGAGCTGGGCATATATAACGGCATACCCCATCTGTACGTCCCAGTGGTCACCGACCCCAAGAAGGCCGCCGGAGCCCTCCAGTGGTCCGTGGTGGAGATGCTCAAGCGCTACCGCCTCTTCTCCGAGGTGGGGGTGAGGGATCTGGCCAGCTATAACAAGCATTGCCTGGATACCGGGGAGCAGACCCTGCCCCAAGTGGTCATAGTCATAGACGAGCTGGCGGACCTGATGCTGGTGGCCTCCAAGGAAGTGGAGGAGAGCATCTGCCGGGTGGCCCAGATGGGCCGCGCCGCCGGTATGCACCTGATAATCGCCACCCAGCGGCCCTCTGCCGACGTGATAACCGGCCTCATGAAGGCCAACATCCCCTCCCGTATAGCCTTTGCCGTCTCCTCCGCCATGGAGAGCCGGATAATCCTGGACCAGGCGGGAGCGGAAAAGCTGGTGGGCATGGGGGACATGCTCTTCTCTCCCGTGGGCTGCGGCAAGCCCACCCGTATCCAGGGCGCCTTCGTCTCCGACGAGGAGCGGGAAGAGGTCATCCAGTTTATCAAGGACGGCTCCGGCGTCACCAACCAGAACTCCGAGATTGAGGAGTTCATGAACAAGGCCGCCCAGGACAAGAACTCCCACGACAGTGACGGCGACACCCATGAGGAGGGCCTTGCCGGAAGCTATGACGAGATGCTTCCCCAGGCCGTGGAAGTGGTGCTGGAGACCGGATCCTGCTCCGTGTCCATGCTCCAGCGCCGGGTGAAGCTGGGCTATTCCAGAGCCGCCCGCATCGTGGACCAGATGGAGGAACTGGGCATAGTGGGGCCCTATGAGGGGGCAAAGCCCCGTCAGGTCACCATTGACCGGGAGGGTTGGACCAATGTCCAGCGGAACCTGGGTCTGATAGCCGGGGAGGAGCCCCTCCTGCCCATAGACGGCGGGGCCGCCTCTGGGGATATCCAGGAAGACAACTAGAAAAAGGAGCGGCAGGGAGGAAAAACTCCCTGCCGCCTTAGGTGAAGATATGTACGGTTTTTTCCCTGAGATGGATGTAAGGGATGTGAACAAGATAAGTATCCTGGGCCTGGCCCATGTGGGGGACGGGGTGTATGAGCTTTTGGTGCGCAGCATGCTCTGCCAGAGCGGACACACTGCCCTGCTGGACCTGCACAAAAGCTCCGTGAAGATGGTAAAGGCCGCCGCCCAGGCCGCCGCGGCGGAAAAGCTGCTGGAGCTGCTGGACGAGGAGGAGCGGGCCATATACAAACGTGGCCGCAACGCCCATGTGCACACCGTGCCGAAAAATGCGGACATAGCCCAGTACCACGCCGCAACGGGGCTGGAAGCCCTCTTCGGCTGGCTCTATCTCCAGGGGAAGCTGGAGAGGATAAACCGGCTTTTTGCCGTGATAATGGAGAACACAGGCCATGCCACTTGACGCAATATACCTCTCGGCCCTCACAGGAGAGCTGAGGGAAAAGATAGAAGGGGGCAGGATAGACAAGGTGCAGCAGCCCGAGAGGGACATGCTGCTCATCTCCCTGCGCTCCAAGGGGGAAAACCTGAAGCTGCTGCTGTCCGCCGGTACCGGCAGAGCCCGGGTCCAGCTCACGGAGAGCGGCTTTGAAAATCCTGCGGAGCCGCCCATGTTCTGTATGCTGCTGAGAAAGCACCTGGTGGGAGCCAGGATAGTTTCGGTACGGCAGCCGGACTGGGAGCGTATGCTGATAATAGAGCTGGAGGGCCATGACGAGATGGGCTTTGCCAGCCGCAAGCTCCTGATAGCGGAGCTTATAGGCCGCAGCTCCAACATCATCCTGGTGGACGGGGACGGCCGTATAATCGACTGTATGCGCCGCATGGACTTTGCCGGGGATGCCCTGCGCCGGATGCTGCCGGGGATGATATACCGCCTGCCTCCGAAGCAGGACAAGCCTGCCCTTATGGAGACGGAGCCTGAGCAGCGCCGGGAGCTGATAGCCCGGGCGGAGCCGGGGCTGAGCCCGGACAAGTGGCTGCTGAACAGCTTTTCCGGCCTGTCGCCTCTGGTGTGCCGGGAGTTGGCTTACCGCTGTTCCGGCAGCTTTGAGACTCTGCCCCAGCTGCTGGACGCCTTTGTGGACAGCGTTAAAGCCGGGGACCTGCGCCCCTACATCCTCTGGGAGGGGGACAAGCCGGCGGACTTCAGCTTCATGCGGATAGGCCAGTACGGCGAGTCCATGAGCTGCCGGGAGGAGGAGAGCTTTTCCGGGCTGCTGGACGATTTCTATTCCCGGCGGGACAGGGCGGAGCAGCAGCGCCGCCGCAGCCATCAGCTGTATAAGACGGTGCGCACCATGAGAGACCGGCTCCAGCGCAAGCTGGCGGGGCAGAGCGAGGAGCTGCGCCGCACGGAGAACAGGGACCAGGTGCGGAAAATGGCGGAGCTGGTCACCGCAAATATCTACCGGATAAAGCGGGGAGATCGGGTGCTCAAATGCCAGGACTACTACGACCCGGACTGCGGGGAGATAGAGATAGCCCTGGACCCCCTGAAGACCCCCCAGCAGAACGCCGCAGCCATGTTCAAGGAATACAACAAGCTCAAGGCGGCCAGGAGCCACCTCACCGGGCTTATCGCCCAGGGGGAGACCCAGCTGGACTATCTCAACAGCGTGCTGGAGATGCTCAGCCTCTCCGAGAGCGAGAAGGACATCTCCGACATCCGTCGTGAGCTGGAGGAGACCGGCTATATCCGCCGCCAGTCCGGGAGCAGGCAGAGCAAGGCAAAGGCCCAGGCGCCCCTGCGCTTCATCACCGACGACGGCTTTGAGGTGCTGGCAGGCCGCAGCAACATCCAGAACGACCAGCTCACCACCAAGCTCTGCCGCCGTACCGACTACTGGTTCCACACCCAGAAGGTCCACGGCAGCCATGTGATACTACAATGCAGCGACCGGGAGCCCACGGAGCTGGCCATCTCCCAGGCTGCGGCCATCGCCGCCTACTACTCCCAAGGCCGGGAGGGGGGCAAGATCCCCGTGGATTACACCATGCTCCGCTATGTGCGCAAGCCCTCCGGGGCCCTGCCCGGCAAGGTGATATACACCGACTACAAGACTGTCATGAGCCAGGCGGACGAGGAACTGGTAAAGCGCCTGGCTAAATGAGAATATTCAAATTAAAATGAATATTTGTCTATTATGCCGGAAGGCTTTAGCTATAGTGCGGATTGTTTAAACCCGGTAAAAATGTTATTATAAGCTCAATTTTAGGCCATATATTTTGGCGAAAGGAGCTTATTTGATGACTGACCTGGAAATACTCATTGAAAAGGACAAGATAAGGGACCAGATTTTCAACTACTGCCGCGCCCTTGACCGCATTGACAATGAGCTGGGCTACACCATTTTTGCCGAGGATTCGGAGGTGGACTATGGTCCTACTTACAAGGGGACCGGCCGGGGCTTTATTGACATGATGCTGAAAATGCACCGCAAAATGGTTTCCACCCACCATATGATGACCAACATCCTCATCAAGTTCAACGAGGACGGCACCAAGGCCGCCAGCGAAACTTACATGTATGCCGCCTGTAAGTACAAGAACAAAAAGGGAGAGGCCAGCTTTACCGTGGAAGCCCGCTGCCGGGACGTGGACAAGTGGGAAAAACGGGATGGCAAATGGGTGATAGTGAAGCGGGTCGTGGCAGGCGACAACAGCTTTATCATCCCGTCCCCCAACTACACCGACGATTACAACAACGGCAGGGATAAGGTCAGGGATATATCCTACGATTTTCTGGAATCTGTCTGATTTATAGGTAAATGAAATGCCCCGCAGCGATGTTTGCTGCGGGGCACGTCTTTTGTTCAGGTGTTCAGGAGAAATACCTCCGCTTGCCGTCGGCAGGGGGGACGTAGCCGATGGCCACCTGGGGGTTTATCTCCTTTATGAGCTCCAGGAGCCGGTCCACGTCCGCCTCCTCGTTGAAGATGAGGTTTGCAAACTCCTTATCGCCGTGGACCAGGATCAGCCGGTAGTAATAATAGGCGGGACTGTCGTCCGGCTGGCACTCGCTGATGCGGCAGAAGGCCCGCTCTATGTAGTCATAGGGCACATAGTACTTCCTGCCCAGGTCCCTGTAGTACAGGCACAGCCTGCCCAGCCTCACCCGGCCTATGGCCTGGGCGGAGCCATAGTCCTCAATGTGCTCCGCATCGCTGATGTACTTCTTGTCTACGCCTCTGAATCTGGGCTTGCCGAATCCAAACACGGTGTTTCTTCCGCCTTTCTTTTAAAGATACTGAAGGAATACCACTTTTCCGGCAGCTTGGGTGCCAGTAGAGCGCCCAGGCAGCCGGCGATAAAGCCCACGATCATCCCGCCCAGCACGTCGGAGGGGAAGTGGACAACCAGGTATATCCTGGATATGCCCATGAGTATGGCAAAGATGAAGGCCGTCCAGCTGTAGCGCTTGTTGCCGGTGAAGAAGAGGGCCGTCATGGTGGAGAAGGCCGCCGTAGTGTGGCCGGAGGGGAAGCTCTTGTCGCTCTCCATGTGCTGGCCCATGATGAGCCACAGCTGGTAAAAGACGCTGTTTTCGTCTGCGTAGGGTCTGGGCCGGGCGATGGCCACCTTCAAAAACAGGTTGGTGAACAGGGCGCCGATGGCCACGCCGAAGAGCATGGCGGTACCGAAGCGGCGGGTGGGGCGAAAGAGCATCAGGGCCAGGGACAGCAGCACCAGGAAAATCCCGTCCTTGCCCAAGAGGGAAATAAATTCAAAGAAAGGGGAGCAGAAACCGCCGGCTGCATCATAAAGCCGGTGGACCAAAAGAGTGACGCTCTGGTCAAATGCGGCAAAAGTCGTGTTCAGCCACTGGGCTGCGGCTGTGATTTCCATATATCTATCCTCCCTAAATGTATGGCGGTATTTTATCATAGACAGCAAATACTTGTCTACAGCTTTTGTATATTTGCCTCCCTGCGGCGCAAAATAGTCTCAGAAACAGAAAGAGGAGGCAATACATGAAACGTGTTTTTATATCCGGATTCCTGGTGGCCATGGCCCTGCTGCTGTGCTCGGGGCTGGTGTACCCGGCAATGGCGGCGGGCAGCGCCCCCGTGGCAGAGAACCTGGAGCTGCGCACCTTCAGGAACGTATCCGTCAGCGGACAACTGAAGGCCTTTGACCCGGAAAACGACGTGGTGAAGTTCGAGATAAGCACCCAGCCGGTAAAGGGCCACATTGAGCTGGCCACCGACGGCAGCTTCGTTTACACCCCCAACCAGGACAAGAAGGGCAAGGACTACTTCGGCTACCGGGCCACGGACTCCGAGGGCAACGTCTCCCAGGAGGCCACCGTCATCATCCGCATTGACAAGCAGAAAAAGGACGTGAGCTATTCCGACATGAAGGGCGACCCCGGGGAATATGCGGCCCTGCTCATGAGCGAGGAGGACGTGTTCACCGGGGAGCAGATAGGCGGGGAATACTGCTTCTATCCGGATAAGGCGGTGAGCCGGGGCGAATTCCTCAGCATGTGCCTCATCGTATCCGACGAACCCATTATCTCCGGGGTGATGAGCACCGGCTACAGCGACGATGAGGACATTCCCGCCTGGATGAAGCCCTATGTGGCCACCACCGTCATGTGCGGCATGGACAGCATAGAAGGCGCCGGCGACTGTTTCCAGCCCGACGCCCCCATAAGCAAGACCGAGGCGGTGCTCATGCTGAACAATGCCCTTGACCTGAACGATGTGAACTATATCCGGCTGGACGAGACCCTGGCCCCGGAGACGGCCCAGGCCTGCGCCAATCTCAGCGCCTCCGGCATAATGGAGGAGGGCCAGCTGGTGGAGGAGACCCTGAGCCGCATCGATGCGGCGGAGCTGCTGAGCAAGGCCCTGGAACTCATGAGCCGCCGCTGAACAACGAGATATCAAAACAAGGAGGGCCAGAGCTCTCCTTGTTTGAGTTTATTCAAATTATTTAAGGCCGTCGTAGAATCTGAACTTCAGCTTCTTGTACCAGGACAGGGAGGCATAGGTCTCTTCCCGCATGATCTCGAGCTGCTGAAGGCCGGGCTCCAGCTCCTCCCGGCTGTCCAGACCTCTGCCGTAGAAGGCCTTCTGAGCCGCCGTTTTAATCTCTTCCGGCATGGAGGCGCCATAGCTGCATATGCGCTTTGCGCAGCGCCAAGCGGACAGGGCGGCCTTGTTCTTCCCGGCCTCCAGACCCCGCCTCCAGATGCTCCGCTTTATCCTGTAGCGCAGGAAACCGGCCAGGAAGAGCAGCAGCACCACGGCAATGACTATAAACCAGGGGCCGGGAGTCCAGGGCTCCTTGACCTCTTCTGCATCTGAGGCAGTCTCGTTCTCCGGAGACTCAGGTAAACGTTCGTTTACTCCACTGCCATCCTGACTATCGGGGCTGGGCGACGCGGGCTGCTCCTGTGTCTCTTCATCAGTTCCACCCAGGGCAGGGCCCTCGTAGCTGCCGGGAGTGACCTCCACGGGCAGCCAGCCCAGGCCGTCTATATAGACCTCGGCCCAGGCGTGGGCGTTCTCACCCAGGACCGCCACGGTTGTCCCGGCCTGGGCATTGAAGGCCACGCCGGTGACCATGCGGGCGGGGAGGCCCAGAGCCCTGTACATTGCCGTTGCTGCGGTGGCGAAGTGGACGCAGTAACCCTCGGTGGCCTGGGTGAGAAAGTAGAGTGCATAGTCGTCGGAAGGGTAGGGCTGGGTGTCTATATTATAAGGGCAGCGGCTGCGCACATATTCCGCCACCAGGGAAACTGTCTCATAGACATTGTCCCCGGAGAGGGAATTCTGCTCGGCGATATCCTGAAGAGCGGCCCGGGTGCTGTCCGGCAGGGCGAGGTAGTTGGCGTACACGAACTGCCGGTAGGACAGTTCCTGGTCTTTAAGCTCCGAGGGCAGGGACAGAGAACCGTAACCGGAGTCAAAGCTGTAAAAGCTCAGGCTGTACTCTTCCTCGCCGCCGCTGATGTAGGAGTCATTGTCGTAATCCAGGGTGCAGTAATAAGGTACGTACTTTTTATCGCTGTCTATGCTGGAGAGGCTGATGTCCATGGAGACCTCAGCGGCCAGTCCTGAGGCCGCCACGGCACGGGCGGAAAAAGCGGGTATACTGTCCCCGGGGTAGTCCGGGGCCTGGCCCCAGCCGGTGCCGGTATAGGCGCCGAAGGAGCAGCTTCTCAAATAGAAATATCCGCTCTCGCCAGACTTTACATACATGAGTACCTGCTGCATGGCGGAGGAGCTGGGGGCGGAAGAGATGTCCAGGGACTCCCCGTCTATATTCAGCTGCTCGTCCAGAGCGTCGTAAGCCTCGTCCTCTCCGGACTCGCCAGGTGAACGCTCGTTCACCAACACGCTGTCGCCCTCACGCAGTGAAGAGGTGAGCTCCTGGGTGAAGTTCTGGGCCAGCTCCACCAGGCTCAGCCGCTGCTCCTCGTAGCTGTAGTTGTCCGGGTTTTTAAACAGCAGTATCAGGCTGAGCACCAGGGCCACGGGGAGCACCAGCAGGAGAAAGCTCTTGCCTGCGTTGCCCTCCGGGGCGTATATGCGCCCGGTGGCCAGCAGGAGAAAGACAAAGGCGCAGAGACAGAGCATCACCCAGCCGGGCATGAGGCCATAGACCAGAAGGCAGAGGAAAACTGCTGGCAGGCATATGAGCAGGGGCAGGAAGATACGGTCCTCCCGGGAGTTCAAGGTCAGGCCCATGAGGGCGGAGAGGACGAAGCCCACGAAGAACATGGCCTCCGTGTGGCTGATGTCTGCGCCGTTATACACATAGCCGGAGGCCACGAAGCGGTTGTAGTAGGTCACGGCCATCCTGTTGGCGATGTCCTCAAACTGCAGGGCCAGCAGCTCGCTGCGGCCCTGATAGAAGAGCAGGGCCAGGGCCAGGCAGATTAGGATGCCCGGCAGGGAAAAGCGCCAGAAGCTGAACATGAGCCAGCAGAAGAGCACCGCCACGATGAGGAAGATGGGCAGGCGCTGGTCGGCGCTGAGGGAAAAGCTGTACATTATGAGATGCACGATGGGGATGACCGACAGGAGCATCAGAAAGAGGGTGGACAGGCTGTTTAGGAATTTGTTCAATGCCAGCGCACCTCCCCGTTTTCCAGGTCAAAGACCCGGCCAAAGCTGCCGCTGAGATTGGGGCACTTGGCCCGGGGCAGGGACAGGAGCTGGAGCATGGCTCTGCGGCAGTCGGTCTCGTTGCTCACCTGAGCGGAGGCGCTGCCGAAATATATGACGTGCTCGATGTTCCAGCTGCAAAGGCGCAGGGACAGCCAGTACAGGTGGGAAAGGTCCAGCTCTCCCGTGGTGTGCAGCAGCACGGCGGTGCTGCTCTCTATAGGCTCCATAGGCTCCCGGACTATCAGCTCGTCGGTCTTGGAGCTGAGCTTCCAGTGGATGGAGTTTATATTGTCCCCGGGTCGGTATTCCCTCAGCTCGTGCTCCTCGGAGTAGCCTCCGCCGGGCTTCGGCCGGTAGTTCTGGCTCACCGGGGGCAGGGACTCCAGGCTGGCCATGTTCTCCGGGGCCTTGGGCCGGGGCATGACGGTGCACTTGGCCTGCCACTGCCTTTTAGGCCGCAGCTTCAGCAGGCCCAGATAGCTGCCCAGCTCTTCATCCTCCAGGGAGCACAGCAGCGTGCCGCTGGAAGAGGTGGGCAGACTGATCATACTGTCGCTGTCGGCCAGCAGGCCGTAGCTCATGGGGTAGCTGCTGCTCTCCCCGGTGAAGAGGTTGACCACATTGACGGTGAAGCTGCACCGGCGCACCGGCAGCAGCCGCCGGTTGGAGAATTTAATACTCAGCTCGCCCCGTTCGCCCAGGTTCACCCGCTCCGGCACCCGGCAGCTTATGCGCAGGGAGAGCATGGCGGGCAGGGACAGCAGGGTGAGCACCGGGGGCAGGATTATCACCGCCCAGAGCAGATAGCCGCCGAACCAGCCCACATAGGTGAGGCTGAAGAGATAGGCCAAGCCGCATAAAAAGAGATACAGAAAAAAGTTTAAAGTCACCATAGTTATCGGATTTCCGGAGCCCTCACCGAGGCGAAGAGCTCCTCCACCACGGAGCGCTGCTTGCGGAAGGACAGGTTGTCGCTGGCCCAGATCAATCTGTGCTGGACGGAATCGTCAAAGACGAAGCGTATGTCCGAGGGCACCACATAGTCCCGGCCCTGTATCCAGGCGGCGGCCTTGGCCAGGGCGGTGAGGGAGAGGGCGGCTCTGGGGCTGGCCCCCTGGAGTATCCGGGAGTCGTTGCGGGTGGCGGTGCAGAGCTTGACGATGTAGTCGATAAGGCTGTCTTTTATATACACCTGCTCCGTCTCGGCGCAGATGCCGATAAGCTCCTGACGGCTGACCACCTGCTGCACCTGCTCCAGACTGATGCCCTGCTGCTTGCGGCGTATCATCTCCGCCTCGGCCTCCGGGTCAGGGTAGCCCATGCTGAGGCGTATCATGAACCGGTCCAGCTGGGAGTCGGGCAGCATTTGGGTGCCCTTGGCGCCGATGGGGTTCTGGGTGGCTATGACCATGAAGGGCTGGGGCACGGGATAGGTGACGTTGTCCACCGTGACCTCGCCCTCCTCCATGGCCTGCAAAAGGGCGGCCTGGGTGCGGCTGGTGGCCCGGTTCAGCTCGTCGGCCAGGAAGAGGTTGCAGAGTATGGCCCCCCGCTGGTAAGTCATTTTGCCGGTGTTCTTGTCATATATGGAGAAGCCGGTGATGTCCGAAGGCAGCACGTCCGGGGTGAACTGGACACGGTTGTAGTCCAGGCCCAGGGCCCGGGAGAAGGCCAGGGCCATTGTGGTCTTGCCCACGCCGGGGATGTCTTCCATGAGGATGTGGCCCCGGGCCAGAATGGCCAGGAGCATCTTGATGATGACCTCGTCCTTGCCCACGATGACCTTGCCAACCTCGTATACTATCTGCTTTGCGCTGCCGATGGAATTTATCGTCTTCATAATTCTCTCCGTCTTTCCTTAATTATTATGATTATATCATGGCGGCAGGGCTCCTTCAAGCGGCTAATTCCTTAATAAAAACTTCATAAGCCCATGCCGCTCTTGTGATAAGCGGATATGCGTGGTATAATAAAAATTCAGCGGAGAAGCTTTCTGAGATGCCGCTGAGCCTTCCAAAGCCGAGTGTTCCAAAGGAGATTTTTATGGACAGCTTCAAACTCGTTTCCCAGTTTCAGGCCACCGGCGATCAGCCGGAGGCCATAGATGCTCTGGTTTCCGGGATAGAAAACGGCATCGACGAGCAGGTGCTGCTGGGCGTCACCGGCTCCGGCAAGACCTTCACCATGGCAAACGTCATCGCCAGGCTGAACCGGCCCACCCTGGTGCTGGCCCACAACAAGACCCTGGCGGCCCAGCTGTGCAGCGAGTTTCGGGAGTTCTTCCCGGAAAACGCCGTGGAGTACTTTGTCTCCTATTACGACTATTACCAGCCTGAGGCCTATATAGCCCATACCGACACCTTCATCGAGAAGGACTGCTCCATCAACGACGAGATAGAGCGGCTGCGCCACAGCGCCACCTCCAGCCTCTTTGAGAGAAGAGACGTAATTGTGGTGGCTTCTGTTTCATGTATTTACGGCCTGGGCGACCCTATCGACTATGCAAACATGGTCATCTCCCTGCGCCAGGGCCAGACCCGGGACTTTGACCAGCTTCTGAGAAAGCTCCTGGAGATACGCTACGAGCGCAATGACATCGCCTTCGAGCGGAACATGTTCCGCGTCCGGGGGGACACCCTGGAGATCTTCCCCGCCTACTCCAACGACAAGGCCATAAGGGTGGAGTTCTTCGGGGACGAGATAGACCGGATAAGCGAGATAAACGTGGTGACAGGGGAGCCAACCCGCTATCTCAGCCATGTGGCCATATACCCCGCCAGCCACTACGTCACCACCAAGGAGAAGATGGCCTCCGCAATAGAGCGCATACGGGCGGAATGTGATGAGCGGGTGAAATACTTCCAGGACAACAACCGGCTCATAGAGGCCCAGCGCATAAAGCAGCGCACGGACTACGATATAGAGATGATGCAGGAGCTGGGCTACTGCACCGGCATAGAGAACTACTCCCGGGTGATATCCGACCGGGCCCCCGGCAGCCCGCCCATGACCTTGCTGGACTATTTCCCCAAGGACTTTCTGCTCTTCGTGGACGAGAGCCACGTGACCTTGCCCCAGGTGCGGGCCATGTACCGGGGGGACAGGGCCAGAAAGGAGTCACTGGTGGAATACGGCTTCCGCCTGCCCTCGGCCTTTGACAACAGACCCTTGAAGTTTGAAGAGTTTACTGAGAGGATACACCAGCGGGTGTACGTCTCCGCCACTCCCGGGGACTATGAGAGGGAGCGGGCCGGCCAGGTAGTGGAGCAGATAATCCGCCCCACGGGCCTGCTGGACCCGGAGATCTTCGTGCGCCCGGTGGAGGGGCAGATAGACGACCTCATCGGGGAGATAAACGGCCGCATAGCCAAGGGCCAGCGCAGCCTGGTCACCACCCTCACCAAGAAGATGGCGGAGGACCTCACCGACTACTTGTCCAACTCCGGCATACGCTGCCGCTACATGCACCACGACATCGGCACCATAGAGCGCATGGAGATAATCCGGGACCTGCGTCTAGGAGAGTTCGACGTGCTGGTGGGCATAAACCTGCTGAGAGAGGGCCTGGACATCCCGGAGGTGGGCCTGGTGGCCATACTGGATGCGGACAAGGAGGGCTTCTTGAGAAGCGAGACCAGCCTCATCCAGACCGTGGGCCGGGCCGCAAGAAATGCGGAGAGCCAGGTGATAATGTACGCCGACACCGTGACCCCCTCCATGCGTGCCTGCATAAACGAGACCGCCCGGCGCCGGGAGAAGCAGATGGCCTATAACCAGGCCCACGGCATCGTGCCCAAGACCATAGTCAAGAGCGTGCGGGACCTTATCGAGATATCTACGGACACCAGGCCCGCCGCCCGCCGGAGCGACGGCACCAAGCTCACGGAGCGGGAGCGGAAAGAGCTCATCGCCAGCCTGGAGGACAAGATGCGCAAGGCGGCAAAGATGCTGGAATACGAGATCGCCGCAGAACTGCGGGACGAGATAATCCGCCTGCGGGGCGAGAAGTGAGGTTTAAGGCAAATGAAGCTAATGATATTGGACGGCAACAGCATAGTGAACCGGGCTTTTTACGGGGTGCGCATCCTCAACGCCCCGGACGGCAGGCCCACCAATGCGGTGTACGGCTTTATCGCCATATTGCAGAAGCTCCTGGAGGAGCAGAAGCCGGAGGCGGTCTGCGTCAGTTTTGACCTGAAAGCCCCCACCTTTCGCCATAAGGAGTACGAGGGCTACAAGGCCCAGCGTAAGGCCATGCCCGAGGAGCTGGCGGAGCAGATACCCATGCTGAAGGACACCCTGGACGCCATGGGCATACGCCGCTACGAGCTGGAGGGCTACGAGGCGGACGATATCCTGGGCACCGCCGCCGCCATATGCGAGAGAAATGGCTGGGACTGCGTCATCGTCACCGGGGACAAGGACAGCCTGCAGCTCATAAGCGACACCACCAGCGTCTGCAACGTGAAGACCCGCATGGGCCAGACCGAGACTATAGTCTATACTCCGGAGCGCTTTAGGGAGGAATACGGCTTTGAGCCGAAATTGATGGTGGACCTGAAGGCCCTGATGGGGGACAGCTCGGACAATATCCCCGGCGTCCCCGGCGTGGGGGAAAAGACCGCCATGGCCCTGGTGCAAAATTACGGGACCATAGAGAATATTTACGCGAACCTGGACAGCCTGGACGTGAAGGACGGCGTGAAGAAGAAGCTGGCCCAGGGGAAGGACAGCGCGGAGAAGTCCTACTGGCTGGCCACCATAGTCCGGGACATACCTCTGAAATTTAAACCGGAGGAGAACCTTTGGAACAGAGATTATACCCCGAGGCTCTATCAGGTATTCAAGAGCCTGGGCTTCAATAAATTCATAGAGAAGTGGGGCCTGGAGCCTGGGGAGAGCGCAGCGCCGGCTTCTGCGGATACAAAGGGCCCGGAACACTGCGCCATTATGACGGCGGAGGAGACGGAAGCGCTCATCGCCGCCGTGATGTCCGCCCCCTGGATTGCGGTGTACAGTCAGGAGGGGCTGGACAGTATTGAGATATGCGACGGGGAAAAGCTCTATCAGGCGGCCTGGAACCGCTGCGGGGAGAGCTATGACCGGCTGCTGAAAGCGGTCTTCTCTCCGGAGGTGAAGAAGGCGGGCCACAATGTGAAGGACCTTATGGGCCTGCTTATGAAGGAGGGCCTGTCCACCGAGGGCTTCGTGTTCGACACGGCCCTGGCGGCCTACCTGCTGGAGGCCACGGAGAGCGACTATGCCCCGGAGCGCATAAGCGTGAGATACGCCGGCCGGGAGCTGAGCGGTGCCGAGGCAGTCTGGGCCCTGTACCCCATACTGGACGCCAAAATGAAGGAGCTGGGCATGGAGGAGCTCTATTATAAAATAGAGCTGCCCCTGTGCACGGTGCTCTCGGAGATGGAGCGCTCCGGCTTCTATGTGGACAGGCAGGCCCTCTACAACTTTGGGGAGAGCCTGAACGCCGGGATAAACGCTTTGCAGGAGAGTATATGGGGCCATGCGGGCCATGAGTTCAACATCAATTCCCCCAAGCAGCTGGGGACCGTGCTCTTTGAGGAGCTGATGCTGCCCTACGGGAAGAAGACCAAGACCGGCTGGAGCACCAATGCGGACGTGCTGGAAAAGCTCCAGGACAAGCACCCCATAGTCAAAGAGGTGCTGGACTACCGCATGCTCACGAAGCTGAAATCCACCTATGCCGAGGGGCTTTTGAAAGTCATCAGCCAGGACGGGCGCATACACACCAGCTTCCAGATGACGGTGACCGCCACCGGCCGCCTGTCCTCCACGGAGCCGAACCTCCAGAACATCCCGGTGAGGAAGGAGCTGGGGGCCCAGATACGCAACATGTTCGTGGCGGCTCCGGGGATGATGCTGGTGGACGCGGACTACAGCCAGATAGAGCTCAGGCTCCTGGCCCATATCTCCGGGGACGAGAACATGAGGGAGGCCTTTCTCAGCGGGGAGGACTTCCACAGAGTCACCGCCGCCAAGGTCTTCGGCGTACCGGTGGAGCAGGTGACCCCCACCCTGAGGAGCCGGGCCAAGGCGGTGAACTTCGGCATAGTCTACGGCATCTCCGCCTTCTCCCTGGCCCAGGACATCGGGGTTTACACCAACGAGGCCAAGGCCTATATGGACGCCTATCTGGAGAGATACCACGGCGTCAGGGACTATATGAAGAATATAGTGGAGAGCGCCAAGGAAAAAGGCTATGTCTCCACCATCTACGGCCGGCGGCGCTACCTGCCGGAGCTGAAAAGCTCAAACTTCAACATGCGCAGCTTCGGGGAGCGGGTGGCTCTGAACATGCCGGTGCAGGGGACTGCGGCGGACATCATAAAGCTCGCCATGGTGAACGTGCACCGGCGGCTGAAGGAGACGGGGCTGAAGGCTCGGCTCATCCTCCAGGTCCACGACGAGCTTATTGTGGAGTGCCCCGGGGAAGAGGCGGAGCAGGTGCGGGATATCCTGACCGAGGAAATGGAGAACGCCGCACATCTCAGCGTTCCCCTGGTGGCGGAGGCCCACATAGGCCACAGCTGGGCGGAGGCCCACTGATATGGCCCGGCGCATTGAAGACGTCCGGGAAGAGCAGCTGGAGCAGATAGAGGAGATAGAAAAGGCCTGCTTCTCCCTGCCCTGGACCCGGGAGCAGCTGAAAAGCCAGCTGAAGGACAGTCAGCACGAATTCATAGCCGCCCTGGACGGGGACGGACGGGTGCTGGGCTATGTGGGTATGATGCACGTGCTGGACGAGGGCTATATATCCAACGTGGCCGTGGCCCCGGAGGCCCGGCGGCAGGGGATAGGCCGGGGGCTTATTGAGGAGCTGATGGCCCGGGCGGCGGCTCTGGACCTGGCCTTCGTCACCCTGGAGGTGCGCTGCGGCAATGCCGCCGCCATTGCCCTGTATGAAGATCAGGGCTTCGTCCAGGTGGGAAGAAGAAAGAACTACTATGATTTTCCCCGGGAAGATGCTATACTAATGACACATTTTTTGAAATGAGGCGCAGCATTTGAAAATACTTGCTTTTGAATCCACCTGCGACGAGACTGCCGTGGCGGTGGTCGAGGACGGCAGGAAGATACTTACCGACCAGATCTTTTCCCAGGCCCAGCTCCATGCAGTGTACGGCGGAGTGGTGCCGGAGATAGCCTCCCGCTGCCATGTGGAGTCCATATCCCTATTGGCCCAGCGGGCCATAGAGGCGGCGGGCATCACCCGGCAGGATATAGACGCCGTGGCCGTGTCCTACGCTCCGGGGCTCATCGGGGCGGTGCTGGTGGGCGTGAACTTTGCCAAGGCCTGCGCCCTGGCTTTGAAAGTTCCCCTTATACCGGTGCACCACATTCGGGGCCATATAGCCGCAAACTACCTGGTCTACCCGGAGCTGGAGCCGCCCTTCCTGTGCCTGGCCATATCCGGTGGCAACACCATGCTGGTGGACGTGCGCGGCTATACGGACATGGAGATAATCGGCAGCACCAGGGACGATGCGGCGGGGGAATGCTTTGACAAAACGGCCAGGGTCCTGGGCCTGCCCTATCCCGGCGGAAAGCCAATAGACGAGCTGTCCCAGGGCGGGGACGACAGCCTTTACCATTTCCCCATCTCCCATGTAGAGGGCAATCCCTACGACATGAGCTTTTCCGGGCTGAAGACTGCGGTCATCAATCTGGTGCACAATGCCCAGCAGAAGGGTGAGGAGCTGGACCGGAAGGGCCTTGCCGCCTCCTTTACCAAGGCTGTCAGCGACAGCCTGGTGCCCCGCACCATGATGGCTGCCGATAACCTGGGATATAAGAAGATAGTCGTGGCCGGAGGCGTGGCCGCAAACTCCAGGATAAGGGCGGACTTTACCTCCGCCGCAAAGGATAAGGGCTGCGAGCTGTTTATACCGCCTCTCAGGCTCTGCGGAGACAACGGGGCCATGGTGGGCGCCCAGGCCTATTACGAGTACCTGGCGGGAGTCACCGCCGGCAGCGAGCTCAACGCCTACGCCACCATGGACATATAAAAACAGAGGACAGGGGATGCCGCATGGGTGTTCACGACGGACACAGGGACAGACTAAAAAGCAGGTTCATTGAACATGGGCTGGACAGCTTCAACGAGCTCAATGCGCTGGAGCTGCTGCTTTTCTATGCCATTCCCCGGAAAGACACCAACGTGATGGCCCACGACCTGATAGACAGGTTCGGCAGCCTCGCCGGGGTCTTCGACGCAAGCATGCGGGAGCTGACGCAGGTGCCGGGGATAGGCGAGAATGCGGCGCTCTTAATTAAGCTGGTGCCTCAGATGATGAAAAAGTGCCAGCTGTCCAGGGTCAACGATATACGCATCTTCCGCAGCTCCAAAGAGCTGGGGCGCTTTCTCGTGCCCCGCTTTATGGACGAGCGGGACGAAGTGGCCCTGCTGCTGTGTCTGGACAGCCGGAAGAGCCTCATCTGCTGCGAGCTGCTGAACCGGGGCGTGGTGAACGCCGTGGACATCACGGTGCGGCGGCTGGTGGAGCTGGCCTTGAAAAACAAGGCGGCCTCCCTGGTCCTGGCCCACAACCACCCGGAGGGCATAGTCCTTCCCTCCAGAGAGGACGAGGCATTTACCCGGAAGGCAAGAGAGGCTCTCAGGCTCATGGGCATGGAACTTCTGGACCATATTATTGTTGCCGGGGACAGGTATTTCTCCATGAGGGATTCCGGCCTCTTTATGAAATTCTGAAATAGCGTTATGTCAACTATTTTTTGACTCCAAATTGTAAGGATTACCTTATACATACTTCGACGGCTTTCGTCAAAATATTCTGCAAATAGGCTGTTTCAAGGCATTTCGGCATGTTGAAAATCATGTTGAAAATGTTGATAACTATTTGCAGAATAATTATTTTCCGGCGTTATGTAACTTATTGAAATCCCTGTAATCACCGGGGCATAAGTTGGAAAAATCCTGGAAAATCCGGTGGTTTTGCAACAAACATTGAAATTTGCAAACGGACCCGGAAGAGGCGATAGTTTCATTTGGTTTCCAAATTATACGAAATGTTATATAAATCCGGGCGACAGCATTTGTGTTGACTTGACCGGGCTTATGTGTTAAAATACCTTCCGCTGAAGTTTGGCTTCAGTTCAGCTTTGCTGGTATAGCTCAGTCGGTAGAGCACTTCACTCGTAATGAAGGGGTCGTGTGTTCGAGTCACATTACCAGCTCCATATAATCCGCAGGCGAGTTTTCGCCTGCGGTTTTTTATGCCTGCCTGGGGGCGGGGCAGGGGAAGCTCAGTTTTTCCCGGAATTTGTCAAAAAAACTGTGGCAACTTACATTCTCTTGTGCTATTATAAATAGCCGAAAACTGCGGCACATCTGACTTGATAGGGTAACGCCCGGCGGGATACACGGGCGTAAGGACTTGAAGCGGCGCAGCTCAGACACGGAAAAAGAAAGCTCAGGTAATTTGCAATGCGTGCAGGAATAAGCAAAGAACAGGAAGACGTGTTTCGGAACCTCCCGGTGTCCAAGGCCCTTTTCAAGATGATACTTCCCTCGGTGGCCAGCCAGCTTATAGTCCTCATCTATAATATGGCGGACACCTTTTTTGTGGGCCAGACCAACAATCCCTATATGGTGGCCGGAACCTCCCTCATCCTGCCGGTGTTCAATATCAGTCTCTGCCTGGCGGGCCTGGCGGGCATAGGCGGAGGCTCCATGATATCCCGGCTCCTGGGCCAGGAGAGGGAGGACGAGGCAAAAAAGGTCAGCGCCTTCTCCATGTACCTGGCGATTTTCATTGCCGCCCTTTTCTCCCTGGGCATGTTCCTTTTTATGGAGCCCCTGCTGAATATCCTGGGGGCGGGGGAGAATACCCATGACTACGCCAGGCAGTACGCCACCTGCGTTATAGTCATCGGCGGCATACCCACGGTATTGTCCAACGTGCTATCAAACCTCATCCGCAGCATAGGCCGCTCCAAAGAGGCCAGCACAGGCATCATCCTGGGCGGGCTTTTGAACATCGCCCTGGACCCTCTGTTCATGTTCGTGCTCATGCCCAAAGGCAGCGAGGTGCTGGGCGCCGGCATAGCCACCTGCCTATCCAACTGCGTGGCCCTGCTGTTCTTTATAGTGGTGCTCCTGCGCATGGGCAAAGACTCGGTGATAAGCTTCTCCCCGGCCCTGGGCCTGCCCCGGCGCTCCAGCGTCCTTGCGGTGTTCGGCGTGGGCATACCCTCCGCCATCACCACCCTGCTCTTTGATTTGGACTATGTGGTCATTGACAGGCTCATGGTCTCCTACAGCGAGCTGGCTCTGGCCGCCGTTGGAATAGTGCTGAAGGTGGAGCGCTTCCCCCTGAACGTGGGCGTGGGCATATGCCAGGGCATGATGCCACTGGTGGCCTACAGCTATTCTGCCGGCAACGAGAAGCGCATGAACGACACGGTGCGCCTGGCCCGCAGGCTTGGCCTCACCGTGGCGCTGGTGAGCATCCTGCTCTATGAGCTCTTTGCTCCGGCATTTTCCAGGCTCTTCATCTCCGACGCCGAGACGGTGGCCTTGGCCGCGCAGTTTTTGCGGGTGCGGGTGCTGGCGACCCCGCTGATGTTCATGAGCTTTTTCACCGTCTATCTGTTCCAGGCCTTCGGCAAGGGGAGCATCGCTTTGTTCCTGGGCGTCACCCGCTGGGTGGTGTTCAACATTCCCATGCTCTTCCTGCTCAACAGCATCTTCGGCATGTTCGGCCTGGTCTGGTCTCAGGCCGCTGCGGACAGCCTCACAGTCCTGCTTTCACTTTACGTCTATAAACGCTTCAGACCTGCCACCGGCGGCCTGGCTTCGGCAAAGACATAGATTCTGAGGAAAAAGTTTAGGCATTGTTTATACATTTACTGCCAAAAGACTTTACTATTAAACGGGATATGTGATATAATGTCTGCGATACATAGCAGGAGGGGTGAGGAAAAATGGCGTCATCTACAAAGCGGGCCCTTGCTGACGCGCTGAAACAAATGATGGAAGTCAAGCCCATAGCAAAAATTACAGTGAAGGACCTGGTGGAGATCTGCAAGGTGAACAGACAGACCTTCTATTATCACTTTGACGATGTATATGACCTTCTGGAGTGGGTGTTCGAGGAGGACGCCAACCGCGTCCTGCCCAAGGAAGTTATCTACGAGCGCTGGCAGGAGGACGTTATGGTATTCTTCCAGTACCTTTACGATAACTCCAGCTTTGCCCTGAATATCTATAATTCCGGCAGCCGGCTGTATATGCTGCGCTTTTTGAAGACCCGCCTGGAGAGCTGCATCAGGAGCTTTGCGGATATCGTCTCCGAGGGCATGAATATAGACAAGCAGGACTATGATTTCGTTATAGAGTTCTACTCCAACGGCATCATCGGCCTTATCTCCCAGTGGATGGATATGAACATGCAGACCCCCAAGGTCATCACCCAGGAGCGGCTCATAAAGATGCTGGGGGGCAGCGTGGAGAATATGCTCTCCCGCTTCCAGAACCCCGTGAACTGAACATAAGCTGTCCGGAACGAAGCCGGGCGGAAGAAGGAGCGCTGTAAGCTCCGCTTCCGCCCGGTTTCTGCATTTGATACCAGGATATATTTTAGCTGTTGAAAGCTGAGTAAAAGCAGGTTATAATAAAGTGTTGGAACTCTCTGAGGGAGGAGCTAAAATGGCAGAACAGAAAACCAATGTCATGCGCTTTCTGGCGCAGAAGAAGATAAAATATACGCCTCATGAGTATTCCCACGGGGACGGGGCCGTCGACGGAGTGACCGCGGCGGCGCTCATCGGCGTGCCGGCGGAAAAGGTCTTCAAGACCCTGGTCACCAGAGGGGCCGGCAAGGGCATCTATGTCTTTGTCATCCCCGTGGCCAAGGAGCTGGAGCTGAAAAAAGCGGCCCGGGCCGTGGGGGAGAAATCCGTCGCCATGATACATGTGAGCGAGCTGCTGGGCCTGACGGGCTATGTCCGGGGCGGCTGCTCCCCGCTGGGCATGAAAAAGCAGTACCCCACAGTCATCCACCGCAGCGCCGTCGGGCTGGACACTATAGTGGTCAGCGCCGGGAAGATAGGCTTTCAGGTGGAGCTGGACCCCCAGGAGCTGATAAAGCTCACCGGGGGAAAATTTGAGGATGTAGTTACCGAGGATTGAGTATGCAGGATAAGATATATATTAAAGGCGCCAGGGAGAACAACCTGAAAAACATCGACCTGGAGATACCCAGGGACAAGCTGGTGGTCATCACCGGCCTCTCCGGCAGCGGCAAGTCCTCTCTTGCCTTTGACACCATATATGCCGAGGGCCAGCGCCGCTATGTGGAGAGCCTCAGCTCCTACGCCCGGATGTTCCTGGGCCAGATGGACAAGCCGGACGTGGACTATATCGACGGCCTCTCCCCGGCCATATCCATAGACCAGAAGACCACCTCCAAAAACCCCCGCTCCACCGTGGGCACCGTCACCGAGATATACGACTATCTCCGCCTGCTCTGGGCCAGGGTGGGCGTGCCCCATTGTCCCAAGTGCGGCAAGGAGATACGCCGCCAGACCATAGACCAGATAGTGGACCGGATAATGGAGCTGCCCCAGGGCACCAGAATACAGGTGCTCTCCCCGGTGGTGCGCTCCCGGAAAGGCGAGCACGCAAAGGTCTTTGAGGACGCCAAGAAGGCGGGCTATGTGCGCGTCCGGGTGGACGGGATAGCCTATGAGCTCTCGGAAGAGATAAAGCTGGAGAAGAACAAGAAGCACAATATAGAGATAGTGGTGGACCGGCTGGTGATTAAACCGGACCTGACCCGCCGCCTCACCGACTCTGCGGAGACGGCCATGGCCCTCTCTGGAGGGTTGCTGTATATCGACCTGGTGTCCAGCGGGGAGCAGCTCAGCTTCTCCCAGAACTACGCCTGCGACGACTGCGGCATATCCCTGGAGGAGCTGGAGCCCCGGCTCTTCTCCTTCAACAATCCCCACGGCGCCTGTCCCACCTGTACGGGCCTGGGAGTGCAGCTGCTGGTGGACCCGGAGCTCATCATGCCGAACCCGGAGCTGAGCATAGCCGAGGGGGCCATAGTGGCCTCCGGCTGGAACAACATCAAGGGGGACTCCATCTCCCGCATGTATTTTGACGCCCTGGCAAAGCGCTACCATTTCAAGCTGAACGAGCCGGTGAGCCGGCTCTCCAAAGAGGCCATGGACGCCATACTCTACGGCACCAAGGGCGAGCCCCTGCAGCTGAGGTACGAGCGCAACGAGGGCTACGGCATCATCCGCCGGGAGTTTGAAGGCATAGTCAACAATCTGGAGCGACGCTACAGGGAGACCCAGAGCCCGGCCATGCGGGCGGACATAGAGGAGTGTATGTCCGAGACGCCCTGCCCGGACTGCGGGGGCATGCGCCTTAAAAAGACCGCCCTGGCGGTGACCGTGGGCGGCATGAACATTGCCGACTTCTGCTCTCTGTCGGTGTTCAAGGCCCTGGAGTTTATTGACTCCCTGGAGCTCACGGAAAAGGAGCAGATTATAGCCGAGCGCATTGTGAAGGAGATAAAGGCCCGCCTGGGCTTTCTCATCAGCGTTGGCCTGGGCTACCTGTCCCTGGCCCGCTCCGCCGCCACCCTCTCCGGCGGCGAGAGCCAGCGCATACGCCTGGCCACCCAGATAGGCTCCAGCCTCATGGGCGTGCTGTACATCCTGGACGAGCCCAGCATAGGCCTGCACCAGCGGGACAACGAAAAGCTGCTGAACACCCTCAAGCAGCTGCGGGACCTGGGCAATACCCTCATCGTGGTGGAGCACGACGAGGACACCATACGCTCCGCCGACTACGTGGTGGATATCGGCCCCGGGGCCGGAGTCAACGGGGGAGAGGTGGTCTGCGCCGGCAGCGTGGAGGACATCTGCGCCTGTCCCGGCTCCATCACCGGCCAGTATCTCAGCGGCCGGATGAAGATACCCGTGCCGGAAAAGCGCCGCCCCGGAAACGGGAAGTTCATCAAGATATGCGGCGCCAGGGAGAACAACCTGAAAAATATCGACGTGGATATACCTCTTGGCAAGCTCATCTGCGTCACCGGCGTCTCCGGCAGCGGCAAATCTTCCCTCATAAACGAGATATTCTACAAGACCCTGGCGGCGGAGAAGAACCGGGTGAAGGTCCGGCCCGGCAAGAGCGACGGGCTGAAGGGCCTGGAGTATGTGGACAAGGTCATAGCCCTGGACCAGAGCCCCATAGGCCGCACCCCCCGCTCAAACCCCGCCACCTATACCGGGGTGTTCAACGATATCAGGAACCTCTTTGCCTCCACCCAGGACGCACGACTGAGGGGCTATAACCAGGGCCGCTTCTCCTTCAATGTGAAGGGAGGGCGCTGCGAGGCCTGCTGCGGCGACGGACTTTTGAAGGTGGAGATGCACTTTTTGCCGGACGTGTACGTACCCTGCGAGGTCTGCGGCGGCAAGCGCTACAACCGGGAGACCCTGGAAGTGAAGTATAAAGGCAAGAGCATTGCCGACGTGCTGGACATGACCGTGGAGGAGGCCTGCGCCTTCTTTGAAAACCAGCCCAAGATCTACAGCAAGATAAAAACCCTCTACGAAGTGGGCCTGGGCTATGTGCGGCTGGGACAGTCCAGCACCACTCTCTCCGGCGGCGAGGCCCAGCGGGTGAAGCTGGCAACGGAGCTTTCAAAGAAGAGCACCGGCTCCACCGTCTACGTGCTGGACGAGCCCACCACGGGCCTGCATGTGGCGGACGTCCACCGGCTTATAAACATCCTGGACAAGTTCGTGGACGCCGGGAACACGGTGGTAGTCATAGAGCACAATCTGGACGTCATCAAGGTGGCCGACCACATAATCGACCTGGGCCCCGAGGGGGGCGACGGAGGCGGAGAGCTGGTCTTTGCCGGCACCCCCGAGGACTGCGCCAGGTGCCCGGAGAGCTTTACCGGCCAGTTTTTGAAGCCCCTGCTCAAGTGACCGGGGACGGGCTCCACCCATAGTATGCTGTGGGGAGGTGTCCCGGGTGTACAAAATTACAGTGATAATGGCCGCGCTTTTGCTCTTCCTGCTGCTGATATATTTAACGGCGAGAGCCTTTCCCGGCAGGGCGGGGCTGGGCAGGAACAGCCGCCTGCACCTGCTGCTGGAGGTGAGGGGCCGGGAGCCCCGGCTGGAGCGGAGCGTGGAAGAGCTGCTGCTGGTCATGAACGGCAGCAGGCTTTACGGAGATATCCTTATCCGGGGCAGCCTGCTGGATGAGGATACCCGGGCGGCGGCCCGGGCGCTGGCGGAGAGACACGGCTGCGTTACATTTATTGAGGACGGAGAATCCCCATGGACCAGGAAAACGAGCTGCTGGAAATATCCGGCACAGTAGAAAACATCATATATAAGAACGAGGAGAACGGCTATACCGTCCTGCGCCTGAAGAACGACAGCGGGGAAACGCTCACGGTGGTGGGCTGTTTCCCCTACGCCGCCGCCGGGGAGTCCATGATTATCAGCGGCGGCTGGACCAACCACAGTGTCCACGGCCGCCAGTTCAAGGCGGAGTTTGCCCAGCGGCTGCTGCCCACCAGCGCCAACGCCATCTACCAGTTTTTGGCGGGGGGCACGGTGAAGGGCGTGGGCCCGGCCACCGCCTCCCTCATCGTCAACCGCTTCGGGGACAAGACCCTGGACGTGATGCTCAACTCCTGGCAGCAGCTTGCGGAGATACGGGGCATCAGCCAGGCCAAGGCAAAGCAGATATCCGACAGTTTCCGCCGCCAGGCGGGGGTGCGCATGCTGATGGAGTTCGTGTGCTCCTTCGGCCTGCGGCCCATCCTGGCCATGCGCATGTACAAGTACTACGGGGACGAGGCCCTGGATTCCCTGCGGGCCAACCCCTACATACTCACCGGCAGCATGATAGGCGGCAGCTTTGCCGAGGCGGACGCCATGGCCCTGGAGCTGGGCATAGAGGAGCACAGCAAGAACCGCATAAACGCCGCCGTGCTCTTTGAACTGGCCCACAATACCGGAAACGGCCACTGCTTCATTCCCCGGGAAAAGCTCTCGGCGGTGACGGCGGAGCTCATCGGCCTGGATACCGAACCCGTCGACGAGTGTATACAGGAGCTTATTGAGGACGGGCAGCTGCGCTATGAGGAGGTGGCGGGCTGCCGGGCCTGCTATCTGCCGGAGCTGTATGAGGCGGAGACCAATGCCGCAGAGCGCTTTGCCGCCATGAGCAAGCGCCGCTTCAATGACCGGGCGGATACGGACAAGCTGTTGGAAAAACTGGAAAAGAGCCAGGGGATAAAGTACGCTCCCATGCAGCGCAAGACCCTGGAGCTGGCCTTGAAGAACCAGCTGCTGGTTATAACCGGCGGCCCCGGTACCGGCAAGACCACCTCCATCCGGGCCATACTTGCCCTGTATGAGCAGTTGGGCCTGAAGGCCCTGCTCACCGCCCCCACAGGCCGGGCGGCAAATCGTATGAGCGAGCTCAGCGGCATGGAGGCCAGCACCGTCCATCGGCTCCTGGGCGCCAGGTTTGACGAGGAAGGGGACCGGGTGATATTTACCCGGGACGAGGAGGACCAGCTTGACTGCGACGCCGTCATCCTGGACGAAAGCTCCATGGTGGATACCTGCCTCATGGACGCCCTGCTCCGGGCCATGCCCCCGGACGCAAGGCTGGTGATGGTGGGGGACGCCGACCAGCTGCCGCCGGTGGGCCCGGGGAACGTGTTCTCCGCCCTGCTGCGCAGCCAGGTGGTGCCGGTGGTGCGCCTTACGGAGATATTCAGGCAGAACCAGGGCAGCCGGATAATCCGCAACGCCCACATGATAAACCGGGGGGAGCACCCGAACCTGGCGGAAAACTCCGGGGATTTCTTCCGGCTAAAGCGCCTCCAGGCGGCAAGCTCAGTTGAGACCATCACCGAGCTGTGCTCCGTGCGCCTGCCGGGGAAAATGAAGATACCCCCGGAGGATATCCAGGTCCTCTCTCCCACAAGGAAAGGGGAGCTGGGCACGGTGAACCTGAACCGCCGCCTCCAGGAGGTACTGAACCCCGCCGGAAAGGACAAGAAGGAAAAGCTCTTCGGCGACGCTGTCTTCCGGGAGGGAGACAGGGTGATGCAGATACGCAATAACTATGATATAATGTGGAAGGATAAGTCCGGCAAAGAGAGCGGAGCCGGGATATACAACGGGGATATCGGCACCGTGGAGAGCATAGATGCTGAGGCGGAGACCATTACCGTGGACTTTGACGGGCGCATAGCCAGCTTCGGCTTTGAGTCTCTCATCGAGCTGGAACACGCCTGGGCCATAACCGTCCATAAAGCCCAGGGCAGCGAGTACAGGGCGGTGATCCTGGCCCTCAGCTCCGGCTCCCAGATGCTCATGACCCGGGGCGTGCTGTATACTGCGGTGACCCGGGCAAAGGAGCTGATGATAATGGTGGGGGACGACCAGACCGCCTACCAGATGATAGATAATTTCCGCCAGTCCAAAAGGTATACCGCCCTGCGGGTGCGCCTGAGAAAGCTGTGCGGTGTGGAATGAAGCTGCTGGACTGGCTGCTGGATCTGGTGTATCCGCCCCGCTGTGCCTTCTGCCGTCGGCTTTTGCCCGACGGGGTGAGGGGAGTGTGCCGCTTTTGCGAGAGCAAGCTGCCCTTCGTTCCCCCGGAGGGGCAGGTGCAGCGCTTCAAAAATGTTGACAAGTGTCTGGCGCCTTTGTATTATGAAGGCTCCGTGCGGGAATCCCTGCACCGCTATAAATTTTCCTCCCTCACCGCCTACGCGGATATTTACAGCGAATTTATGGGAAAATGTATTGACGAAAACGGCATTTCCTGCGATATTATCACTTGGATACCTTTGAGCCGCCGCAGGCTGAGGAAGCGGGGCTACGACCAGGCGGAGCTGCTGGCCCGGCTGATAGGCAAAAGACAGGGTTTTAGCTGTGCCCGGCTTCTTAAAAAGCTCAGAGACAATCCGCCCCAGTCCGGCACCGGCAGCCCGGAAAAACGAAGGGCCAACGTGAAAGGCATATATGCCTGTACAAAGCCGGAACTGGTAAAGGGAAAGACCGTACTGCTTGTAGACGATATAGTCACCACCGGCGCAACTTTATCCGAGGCGGCGGGGGTGCTTAAAAAATCCGGTGCCGCAGCGGTCTATTGCGCCGCCGTGGCCAGAAGCGGGAAATAAAATCAAAAGTACAGAGGAGACACATATGAATCTTTTCGAGAGAGATATTGCCGTGGATATGGGGACATCTTCTACCCTGCTTTTTGAGCAGGGCAAGGGCGTTGTGGCCAGGGAGCCGACTGTAGTGGCCGTTGACAAGTTCAGCGGCAGGATATTGAAAATAGGCCAGGACGCCCAGCGGATGCTGGGCCGCACCCCCGCCAACATCGTAGCCATCCACCCCATAAACGCCGGCGTCATCTCCGACTATGAGATAACCGCCCAGATGCTCAGGGAGCTGGTGAGCCGCATAACCTCTTTCAGCCTCTTCAAGCCCTGCATCCTGGCCTGCGTGCCCAGCAGCATCACCGGCGTGGAGGAGCGGGCCGTCATCGACGCCGCCATCGAGGCGGGAGCCAGAAAGGTCTACCTGCTGGAGACCGCCGTGGCCACCGCCATGGGCGCCGGCGTGGACATTTCCAAGGCCGACGGCCACATGATAATAGACATCGGCGGCGGCACCACGGAGATAGCCATAGTCTCCGCCGGCGGCGTGGTGGAATGCGAGTCCATCAAGATAGCCGGAGCCAGCTTTGACGAGTCCATAGTGAGATTCATAAAGCAAAAGTACGACATGCTCATAGGCCTGAGCACCGCCGAGGAGCTCAAGCGCAGCATAGGCTGCGTTATACAGCGGCCGGACGTGGGCTATGAGGAGATAAAGGGCCGTGACCTGGCCAACGGCCTGCCCAAGACCGTGCAGGTCAGCTCCACGGAGCTTATCGAGGCCTTTGTCGAACCCATGAACCATATCCTGGAAGCCATACACACCGTGCTGGAGCGCACTCCTCCCCAGCTGGTGGGCGACCTGGATAAAAACGGAATCATCATGTCCGGCGGCGGCAGCCTCATCTACGGCATAGACAGGCTCATAGAGCGCAGCACCGGCATCCGCACCGTGGTGGTGGATGACGCCGTATCCTGCGCCGCCTACGGCGCCGGCAAAATGCTCATGCACCTGGAGGACCTCCAGGACGGAATGATGAACTTCTACAGAAAGCGCCAGCTGAAAGGCTGATAAATTTCAAAAGGGAAGGGAGAGCCGGAGATGAATCTGAAGCTGAAAAAACTCTTCAGGCGGAAGCAGAAGGAGCCCCACTGCTCGGTGGTGGTGGTGGCCGCCGGGAGCTCGGAGCGCATGGGCAGCGACAAGATGCTCATGACCCTGGGGGCAAAGCCCGTTATAATCAGGACCCTCATGGCTTTTCAGAAATGCCCCCTGGTGGACGACATCGTGGTGGTCACCAAGCGGGAGAAGATAATGGCCCTGGCGGACATGATAAAGCTCTACGATATCGGCAAGGTGAGCCAGGTCATCTCCGGAGGCGCCACCCGCATGGAGTCCTCTCTGGCGGGAGTCTCCGCCGTGCGCCGGGGCGCAAAGCTCATTGCCATACATGACGGGGCCCGGCCCCTGGTCACGGCGGAGCTCATAGAGCGGGTGGTGCGCGAGGCCAACGAACACATCTCTGCCGTGCCCGTAATACCCAGCACCGACACCCTGAAGAGCATAGACGAAAAGGGCGTCATCACCGGCAGCGTGGACAGGGCCTCCGTGGTGAGGGTGCAGACCCCCCAGGTCTTTGACGCCGACATAATCAAGGGCGCTCTGACCAAGGCCGTGGAAAAGCACCTGCCCATTACCGACGACTGCTCCGCCGTGGATATGATGGGCTTTTCCACCTATACGGTGGAGGGCGACGCAGGGAATATAAAGCTCACTCTGCCGGAGGACATGGTCCTGGCGGAGGCGATACTGAAAAGCAGAGGTGAATGACTTGCGTATAGGCCACGGCTATGACGTGCACCGGCTGGTGCCGGACAGGAAGCTCATCCTGGGCGGGGTGGACATCCCCTGGGAGAAGGGCCTGCTGGGCCACTCCGATGCGGACGTGCTGACCCACGCCCTTATGGACGCCCTGCTGGGGGCCGCCGCTTTGGGGGATATTGGCAAGCTCTTTCCTGACAACGACCCAAAATACTCCGGGGCGGACAGTATAGAGCTTTTGAAACAGGTTTGCCAGGTCCTGAGGAGCCGGGGCTACGGCATATGTAATGTGGACTGCACCGTGCTGGCCCAACGGCCAAAGCTTGCCCCCCACATCCCCCTTATGAGGGAGCGGCTGGCAGAGGCAATGGGCCTGGATATCGACCGGGTGAGCGTGAAGGCCACCACTGAGGAGGGCCTGGGCTTCACCGGCGAGGGCCTGGGCATAGCCGCCCATGCAGTGGCCCTAATTGAGAAAAGTAAATAGCAAAGACGGAGCCTTCGCATAAGATGAACTATGTCTGTGCGAAATGATCCCCGATACAAGATCCCGCACGGCTGCATGCTGCGCGGGATCTTTGCACGGACGGAATATTATCTCATCGTGCCGCAAGGGCGGAGAATCTGGAGCGATATGATGCAGTATCTGATAATGTGCCGGTCCATGACCTATGCCCAGCGCAGCGCCGCCATGCTGGAGCGGGCGGGCATATCCGCAAGAGTGGTGAAAGCTCCCCAGGGGCTGAGCAGCGGTGGCTGCGGCTACGGGGTGTCACTGTACCGGCGCTTTGATGAGGCAAGGGATTTGCTGAAAAAGAACGGACTTTTAAACGGCAAGACTTTTCTCCGTGATGAAAACGGAGACTACCGGGAGATAAATTGAGCTCAGACTGTGAGCGGAGCTCTCTCTGTCTGCCGCTGGATGGGACGGAGCCCGTATCCTCTCGTCAGCGGCGGAAGGGAGAGCTTTTATGATATATCTGGACAATGCGGCCACCACCATGATAAAGCCTCTGGCTGTAGGCCGGGCCATGCTCAATGCCCTGCAGACCATGGCCAGCCCCGGCCGGGGAGCCCACGAACCAGCCATGAGGGCGGCCAAAACCGTTTTCGACTGCCGCATGGAGGCGGCGGAGCTTTTCAATGTTCCCGAGCCGGAGCAGATAGTCTTTACCATGAACGCCACCCACGGCCTGAATATAGCCATAAACAGCCTGGCGCACCGGGGCACGAAGGTCCTGGTCTCCGGCTATGAGCACAACTCCGTCACCCGGCCCCTGGCGGAGCTGGGGGCGGAGATACAGGTGGCCTCCGCAGCGCCCTTTGACAGCAGCGGCATACTGGCGGCCTTTGAAAGGAAACTGCCCTGGGCGGAGCTGGTGGTCTGCACACATGTGTCCAATGTATTCGGCTTCATACTGCCCATATACGAGATCGCCGGGCTGTGCCGCAGCCGGGGCGTGCCACTGATAGTGGACGCCTCCCAGTCCGCCGGGGCGCTGGACGTGGACTATGGCAGACTGGGGGCGGCGTTTATCGCAATGCCCGGGCATAAGGGGCTCTTCGGCCCCCAGGGCACAGGGATACTCGTATGCTCCGGAGAGAGCAGGCCCCTTATCAGCGGGGGCTCCGGCACGGACAGCATGGTCCAGCATATGCCGGAATATCTGCCGGACCGGCTGGAGGCCGGGACCCACAACGTGTGCGGCATAGCGGGGCTGCTGGAGGGCATACGCTATGTGCGGCAAAAGGGCGTGGGGGAGATATTCGCCCATGAGAGGGCCCTGCTCCGGCACATGGCGGAAGGGCTGGGCGCGCTTGAGGGGCTGGAGCTGTTTACCGACGGCGGGCAGGACCAGAGCGGGGTGCTGTCTTTGAGAAGCGATAAAATGAACTGCGAGGACCTGGCCTCGGCGCTGAGCGAAAGGGGAGTGTGCGTCCGGACCGGGCTGCACTGCGCCCCCTATGCCCACCGCAGCGCCGGCACCCTGGACAGCGGCACCGTGCGCTTTAGCTTCTCCCCCTTCAACACCGAAGGGGAGGTGGACTCTTGCTGCCAATTCATAAAAGATTTACTATAGGGATGCAGCTAATAATGTTGCCTTTTTCCTTTATTTGTTATATAATGCTCTAATAGGTATAGACTAAACTGCAACAACAACCACACCCATTACTGATTACGGAGAAAGTCTTATGGATGCACTGAGCAACGCAATAAGCGGAGACATAAACTACCTGCTTGCCATCGGCGTGTCGGATTTTATAGATATAATAATCGTTGCCTACCTGATATATAAGGCCATCTGGTTTCTGCGCAAGACCAATTCCTACAACCTGGCCCAGGGCCTGCTGATACTTCTGGTGGTGCTTTGGCTGTCGGATGTGTTCAAGCTGACCATGATAAACAACCTGCTGCGCAAGGCCGTGGAGCTGGGACTCATAGCGCTGCTTATCTTGTTCCAGCCGGAGCTGCGGCGCATGCTGGAGCGCATGGGCAGCAGCTTCCACTCCGGCAAGGCGGCTTCCACCACGGCCATGGACACCGCCATAAACCAGACCGTGCTGGCCTGCAGGGACATGTCCGTTTCCAGGACCGGTGCTCTTATCATATTTGAGCGCAGCGTGAAGCTGAGCAATATAATGAGCACCGGCACCGTAATCAACGCCGACACCACGGCGGAGCTTATAAAGAACATCTTCTATAACAAGGCCCCCCTGCATGACGGAGCCATGATAATTCGGGATTGCAGGATAGCGGCGGCAGGCTGCGTCCTGCCCCTGACCCAGAACACCAATCTCAGCAAGGAGCTGGGTATGCGCCACCGGGCGGGCATAGGCCTCAGCGAGCAGTCCGATGCGGTGGTCATCATAGTCTCAGAGGAGACCGGGGCCATATCCGTGGCCATGGACGGCATGCTCAAGCGGCACCTGACCGAGCCCATGCTGGACAGGCTGCTTCACAGCGAGCTTATCCGGGAAGATAACGAGCAGGACAAGAAGAGCATCAAGAACCTGCTCAAAAAGCTGTTTTGAACTGTAAACGGTGGAGACGAAAAACGATGAAAAAACTCTATGACAGCAGAGCCTTCTGGATGATAGTCTCTCTCCTTGCCTCCATGACGCTGTGGATATATGTTTCCAGCGTGGACAAGGAGGAGATAACCCGCGTCTTCCGGGGCGTAAAGGTGGAGCTGGAAGGCGAAGATATACTGAGGGACAGCCGCAACCTGGTTATAACGGATCTGGACACCAGCACGGTCACCGTGGAGCTGAAGGGGCCCCGGCGAATAATCGGCTCCTGGGATGCCGACTCCATCACCGCGGTCATCGACGTGAGCTCCATAACCCGCTCGGCATACACCTCCAAGCAATACACCATAAGATACCCGGACGGGACGGATACCAGCAGCATCACCGAATCCAGCCGATCTCCGGAGACCATCAACTTCATGGTCTCCTCCCAGGTCTCAAAGACCATCCAGGTGAGAGGCAGCTTTGACGGGGAACTGGCAGAGGGCTACACGGCGGAGATGCCGGTGTTTGAGCCCTCCACCATAGTCGTCACCGGGGCCGAGACCTATATAAAGGACGTGTCCTACGCCTGGGTGACCTTCGGCGAAGGCGTGGTGGACAGCACCTATTCGGTGGAGACCGGCTTCACCCTCATGGACGAGGGCGGCACGCCCCTGTCCAATACGGGCATCACCTTCTCTACCGACGTTGTCACCGCCACACTTCCGGTGCTGGTGCTGAAGGAAGTGAAGCTGGACGTGAACCTTATCGAAGGCGCCGGGGCCACCGCCGCAAATACCAAGGTGACCGTGGAGCCCTCCACCCTGACGCTGGCAGGGGACTCCGCCATCCTTGAGGGCATGAACCGCATAGTCCTGGATACCATAGACCTCACCGACTTCACCAGCACCTTCAGTGACGTGTATACCATCCCCCTGGATAACGGGCTGAGGAATATCACCGGGACCACCGAGGCAAAGGTCACCATAGAGATAAGCGGCCTGAGCACCAAGGACTTCAAGGTGAGCAATATCTCCTATATCAACAATACCCAGGGCTATGAGGCCACCGTCCTGTCGGAGAGCCTGAACGTGAAGCTCAGGGGCAGCGAGGAGCTGCTGTCTCAGGTGAAGGCAGAGAACATCCGGGCAGTGGCGGACCTGGCGGACTTTGACGAATCCACGGGCACCTATTTGGCCCCGGTGAAGATCTACATCGACGGCTTTACGGATGTGGGAGCTCTGGGAGAATACAGCGTGTCCATTGAGATAAGAAAGGTGAGCGGATGACACAGGATGCAGTAGTTACAAAGCTCCTGCCGGACAACATGGCGGAGGTGGCAGTGGCCAGGACCACCGCCTGCGGCGGGAACTGCGGCAGCTGTGAAAGCTGCATATTCCAGAGCCAGCTGAAAACACCGGCCAGGAATCTGGTGGGAGCAAAGCCCGGCCAGCGGGTGATTATCCAGAGCAAGTCCTCCGCCATATACAAGGCGGCGCTGCTGGTGTATGTGTTCCCCCTGCTCCTCACCCTTTTGGGCTATCTTCTGGCCTACCTGGCGGGGGCCCCGGAAGGCGGCTGCGTAGGGGCGGCCTTTGCGGGGCTTGCGCTGGGCGCGGCCCTGGTGGTGCTGAGCCAGCGCATGAAAAAGGACAAGGATAAAGAGATCAGCTTCGATATCGTCCGGCTGGTTGGAACGGAGGACAAGCAATGATAAAAAGCATGACCGGTTACGGCGGGGCCAAGGGCTCCGTAGAGGGGCTGGAGATAAGCGTCGAGCTCAAGAGCGTCAACAACAGGTATCTGGATACCTCGGTGCGCCTGCCCCGCAGCTTCCTGTTTGCGGAAGACGGAGTCAAGGCCGCGGTGCAGCGGCATATAAGCCGGGGCAAGGTAGACGTGTTCGTGAGCGTGGATTCCTCCGCCGCCGGGGACATGACCGTGAAGATAAACCAGCCGCTGCTGAAGGGCTATATAGAGGCCGTCAGCAGCATCGCCAGGGACTACGGCCTCACAAACGACCTGAGCGCCATGAACGTCTGCCGCTTCCCGGATGTGCTGTCTGTTGAGAAAAAGGAGATGGACGCCGAGGCCATCACCGCCGGCATCATAGCCGTCACCGAGCAGGCCCTGGAGGACTTTGACTCCATGCGCCTGCGGGAAGGGGAAAAGCTCAGGGACGACGTGCTCTCAAAGCTGGAGACCATAGACTCCCTGGTGAGCATAGTTGAGCAGGAGAGCCCCAAGACCCTGGCGGATTACAGGGCTAGGCTGGAGAGCAAGATGGCCGAGGTGCTGGGCAGCGCCGGCATCGACGAGAACCGCATTCTGGCGGAGGCCGCGATCTTTGCCGACCGCATCGCCGTGGACGAGGAGACCGTGCGGCTGCGCAGCCACATGTCCCAGCTGAGGACCATGGTCTCCGGCAGCTCGCCCACCGGCCGTAAGATAGACTTTCTCATCCAGGAGTTCAACCGGGAGGCCAACACCATCGGCTCCAAGTGCCAGAACTCCCACATCGCCCATGTTGTGGTGGACCTGAAGTCCGAGATAGAAAAGATAAGAGAACAGATACAGAACATAGAATAGGCGGTGCCGGATGAAACTTGTGAGCATAGGCTTCGGCAACCTGGTCTCCGCCGGGAAGATAGTCTCCATAGTCAGTCCCGAATCCGCCCCTATCAAGCGCATGATCCAGGAGACCAGGGAAAAGGGACTATTGATAGACGCCTCTTTCGGCAGGAGCACCAAGGCCGTCATTATAATGGACAGCGGGAACGTGGTGCTCTCGGCGCTGACGCCGGAGGTAATAGCAGACAGGTGCAAAGAAATAACAGAGGGGGAAAACAATGAAAGAGAAGGGTAAGCTTTTTGTTATTTCCGGGCCTTCCGGGGCAGGAAAGAGTACTGTTGTGTTCAAAGCCATGGAGGACAGGGACGACGTGTGCTTCTCCACCTCCGTGACCACCAGGAAGCCCAGACCCGGGGAAATGGACGGCAGGGAGTACTTCTTCGTCGACCTTGACAGGTTCAGTGAAATGGTGGAGAATGACGAACTGCTGGAGCACGCCGAGTACGTGGCCAATTCCTACGGGACCCCCAGGGCCTATGTGGAGGAAAAGCTTGCCGAGGGCATGAACGTCATCCTGGATATCGAGGTCCAGGGAGCCCGGCAGGTGAACGAGAAGAAGCCTGACTCCATCAAGATTTTCATCATCCCGCCCTCTCTCGAGGAGCTGGAACGCCGCCTCAAGGGCCGGGGCACCGATACCCCCAGAGCCATAGAGGCCAGGCTCATCCGGGCTCGGCAGGAATATAAAGAGGCAAACTTCTACGACTATATCATAATCAACGACGACGCGGAACGTGCGGCAAAGGAGCTGGCAGCCATAATGACGGCTGAGCACTGCCGGGCCGCGGACAAGATGGATTATCTTAAATAAATCTGTGTATCTGGCAGGCCGCAGCCATAAGCGGCAGATAGGAGAATTATTATGATGCTTTATCCCCCCGTAGCAGATCTGGTAGACAAGATCGGCAGCCGTTATCAGCTTGTGAACCTGGTGGCCAGAAGGGCCCGCACCATCTCCGCCGAGGCGGAGGAGAAGCAGATACCTCTGGACAAGAAGGCCGTTTCCATCGCCATCGACGAGGTATACACCGGCAAGCTGAGCATAGATGAGCATTGAGTAGCAGCGCAGTCCCTTCGGGCAGGGAGGAGCATATATGCCGGGACGTGTAGCAAAGGTTGCGGTGGCCGCCGCCAGATATTGGCTGGACAGGCCCTATGACTATCTCATCCCGGAGGAGCTGGAGGAAAAGGCTCTGCCGGGAGCAAGAGTATATGTGCCCTTTGCCCGGGGCAACCGCCGCAGCGAGGGGCTCATCCTTGCCGTGGCGGACAGCAGCGCCTATGACAAGCTGAAAGCCATAACCGCCGTGCTGGACGAGAAGCCGGTGCTGACGCCGGAGCAGATAAAGCTGGCCCTCTTCATGAGGGAGCGCTTTTTCTGCACCGTGTTCGATGCAGCCAAGGCCATGCTCCCGGCAGGGCTCTGGTTCAACAGCGAGGGGCGCCGCCGGGTAGGGGACAAGACCCTGGAAATGGCCAGGCTCACTCTTAGCCCCGAGGACGCCTCCGCCATAGCCAACAACAAACGGGTCCGCTCGCCTCAGCAGGCCAATCTGCTGGAGCTGCTGTGCAGCTTTGAATCCCTTCCCAGCCGGGAGCTGCTGCAGTTTACCGGAGCATCCCGCCAGAGCCTGAAGGCCCTTCAAAAGGCCGGACTTATAGAGCTGTACTCCAGGGAGGCCTACCGCAGACCGGAAATACACCTGGGAGAGCCGGAGCCCCTGCCTGTGCTGAATGCTGAGCAGCAGGAGGTGTTTGAGGGTATCCGGGCTCTGGCCGGTTCCGGGAAGAGCGGGGCCGCCCTGCTTTTCGGTATTACCGGAAGCGGCAAGACCAGCGTGTATATCCACCTGATCATGGAGCAGCTGAAGCGGGGGAAGAGCGCCCTGCTTCTGGTGCCTGAGATAGCCCTGACCCCCCAGATGATACAGACCTTTTCCTCCCACTTCGGGGACGAAGTGGCGGTGCTCCACAGCAGCCTCTCCCTGGGAGAGCGCTATGACGAGTGGAAGCGCATAAAAGCCGGGAAGGCCAGACTCACCATAGGCACCAGAAGCGCCGTCTTCGCCCCGGCGGAGGACCTGGGCATCGTCATTATAGACGAGGAGCAGGAGGAGACCTACAAGTCGGAAAATACCCCCCGCTACAATGCCCTGGACGTGGCCAAGTTCCGCTGTGCCGGAGCCGGGGCCCTGCTGCTGCTGGGCTCGGCCACTCCGGATATAGTTAGCATGTACAGGGCCCAAAAGGGCATTTATTCCTACTTTGAGCTGAAGAACAGATATAACGACATGACGCTCCCGGAAGTGGAGATAGTGGACATGAAGCGGGAGCTGCGCCGGGGAAACGGCGGCAACATCAGCAGCCGCCTGAGAGAAGAACTGGAAGAGAATATAGCCCGGGGCGAACAGAGCATACTGTTTATAAACCGCCGGGGAGCCAATAAGCTTATAAGCTGCGGCGAGTGCGGTTATACCTATAAATGTCCCAGATGCAGCGTCTCTCTCACTTATCACAGCAATAACCGGCGTCTTATGTGCCACTACTGCGGCTACTCCCGCTGGGTGGACCAGGCCTGCCCGGAATGCGGCGGGACGCTGAACTATATAGGGGCCGGCACCCAGCTGGTGGAGGAGGAGCTGAAACAGCTCTTTCCCGGGGTGGAGGTCATGCGTATGGATACGGATGCGGTGACCCCGGTGGGCTCCCATGAGGAACTCTTCGAGCGCTTTCGGAAGGAGCGTATCCCCATCATGGTGGGCACCCAGATGGTGACCAAGGGCCTGAACTTTGAAAACGTGACCCTGGTGGGCGTACTGTCCGCCGACCAAAGCCTGTATGCCGGCAATTACAAGGCCGGCGAACGGACCTTCTCCCTCATCACCCAGGTGGTGGGCAGAAGCGGCAGAGGCTCCAAGCCCGGCCGGGCCGTGATACAGACCTATACCCCGGAAAACGAGACCATTAAACAGGCTGCCCGCCAGAACTATATGGACTTTTACCATTCGGAGATACAGCTGCGCCGTATTCAGCAGCTGCCCCCCTTCAGCGAGCTGTTCGCCCTGAGCGCCTCCGGCCAGGTGGAGGAGCACGTGGCGGCCGCCTGCCGCTATATGAAGGCCCGGCTGGAGGACAGCCTGGGCAACAGCGGCAAGGCCAGGATACTGGGCCCCAGCCCTCTGCCGGTGGTAAAGGTGAATAACCGCTACCGCTACAGGGTGACGGTGGCCGCCCCTTACGGGGCGGGGATTCGGGGGCTGCTGTCCCAGGTGATAGTGGAGTGCAGCACCGACAAGCGCTTTTCGGACGTGTCCGTGTTTGCGGACAATGACCCCCTGGATTAGTATATTATCCGGCAGTGCCGGTGGAACGGAGAGGGAAAAATGGCTAGGAGAAATATTCTTGTAAAGGGCGAAGCGGCGCTGGCAAAGCACTGCCGCCCGGTAACGGAGTTCAATGAGAGGCTCCACACCCTGCTGGACGACATGGCCGAGACTCTGGCAAGTGAAAACGGCGTGGGCCTGGCGGCGCCCCAGGTGGGCGTGCTGCGCCGGGCTGTCATCGTGCTGGAGACCAATGTGCCGGAGGGTGAAGAGGAATATATCATCGAGCTCATAAACCCCGAGATAGTGGAGACCTCCGGCGAGCAGTACGGGCCGGAGGGCTGCCTCAGCATCCCCGGGGAGTTCGGCCTGGTGAAGCGCCCCTTCCGGGTGAAGGTGAGAGCCCAGGACCGGAACGGGGAGTGGTTCGAGGTGGAGGGCACCGGCCTCACCGGCCGCTGCTTCTGCCATGAGCTGGACCATCTGGAGGGCATACTCTTCACCGATATCTGCGACAGGATGCTCACCGAGGAGGAGCTGGAGAGCGGAGAGTTCCAGCAAGAGGATTGATATGCGCATAGTTTTTATGGGCACTCCCGATTTTGCGGAGGCCTCGCTGAAAAAGCTGATAGAGGAAAAATTCGATGTGGTGGGTGTCTTCACCCAGCCGGACAAGCCCAAGGGCCGGGGCATGGAGCTGAGCTTCTCCCCGGTGAAGGAGCTGGCCCTGGCCCACGGCCTGCCGGTGTTCCAGCCCGAAAAAATGCGGGACGGCAGGGCCCTGGAGCAGATAAAGGCCCTGGCGCCGGACATCTTGGTGGTGGTGGCCTACGGTCGCATCCTGCCGGATGAGATACTGGCCCTGCCCAGATACGGGGCCATAAACGTCCACGGCTCCCTGCTGCCCAAGTACCGGGGGGCCGCCCCCATACAGTGGGCCGTCCTCAACGGGGACAAGGTCACCGGCGTAAGCACCATGTACCTGGCCAGCGAGATGGACACCGGAGACGTGATATATACCGCCGAGACGGAGATAGGCGAGTTTGAGACCTCCGGGGAGCTCTTCGACCGGCTCATGCTCATGGGGGCGGAGCTGCTGGTAAAAACCCTGAGGGATATAGAGAAGGGTACGGCCCCCAGGACCCCCCAGGACCACTCCCAGGCCAGCTATGTCTCCCAGCTGGACAAGAGCTTCTGCCCAATAGACTGGAACAAAAGCCCCCGCTCCGTGGTCAAATGGATATACGGGCTCCAGCCCTGGCCGGTGGCCACCATGGATATAGAGGGGAAGACCTATAGGGTCTTTGCCGCAGAGTATACCTGCAATAAAACGGACAAGGCCCCGGGGCAGATAGTCTCCGCCGGGGAGAAGGGAATAGAGGTGGCCTGCGCCGCCGGGGAGACTTTGATGATAACCCAGCTGCAGGCGCCGGGAAAAAAGAGGATGAAGGCTGCGGACTTCTTAAGGGGCCACCCAATAAAGCCCGCGACCTGAGAGGAACATGAGAGAGACTGAAAATTGCGGGGCCAGGTATGCCGCCCTTGTCTGCCTGGAGCGCTCCAGGCGGGAGGGGACCTGGTCGGGCGCCGGGATAGACAGCATAATAAAGAAATACCGCCTGGACAGGCGGGATGCGGCGCTGACGGCCAGGCTCTGCCTGGGCGTACTGCAAAACAGCAGCCTCTGCGACTATTATATCGACTGCTACAGCAGCACAAGATTGGAGCCCAAGCTGAGGGACATTCTCCGCCTGGGAACCTACCAGCTGCTTTTTATGGACAAGATACCGGACCGGGCGGCGGTGAGCGAGAGCGTGGCTCTCTGCAAAGCCGTGGGTTATGCCCGGGCCTCGGGCCTGGTAAACGCGGTTTTGAGACGCATTGCAGAAAACAAGACCAAGCTGCCGGAGATACCCGGCAAGGGCAGTCCGGAGTATCTCAGCATCAAATACAGCCACCCCCTGTGGCTGGCGGAGCATCTGGTGGACAAAAAGGGCTATGACTTTGCCGAGGCCTTCATGGCGGCAAATAACCGGCCCGGTAAGCTGAGCATCCAGGTGAACCGCCTGCGCATCAGCGCCGCAGACTATGTCCGGGCCCTGGACAGGGCGGAGATAGCCCACCGGGAATTTCCGGAGCTGCCCGGCTGCATAGAGCTCTCCGGGGGCATCGCCACGGAGCTGCCCGGCTTTGAAGAGGGGCTGTTCTACGTGCAGGACCGGGCCGCAAGGCTGGCGGTGGAGATAGCCGGGCCAAAGCCCGGAATGGCCGTGCTGGACGCCTGCGCCTGCCCGGGAGGCAAGTCCTTTGCCGCGGCAATAGCCATGGAGAACCGGGGCAGCATCCTGGCCAGGGACATCCATGATAAAAAGCTGAATCTTGTGGTGCAGGGCGCCCGGCGCCTGGGAATAGATATCATAAGCACCGCCTGCGGCGACGCCCGGGAGCCGGAGGAAAAACTCCGGGACAGCTTCGATCTGGTCATAGCCGACGTGCCCTGCTCCGGCTTCGGAGTCATAGGCAAAAAGCCGGAGATACGCTATAAAGACAGGGCGAGCCTGAACGGCCTGCCCGGGATACAGAGGGACATCATCCATAATCTGGCAAACTTTGTAAAGCCCGGCGGCATCCTGCTCTATTCCACCTGCACCGTCTTCCGGGAGGAGAACGAGCAGGTGGTGGAGGAGTTTTTGAAAAGCCGCGAGGACTTCCGGCTTGAGCCCTTCTCCGTAAACGGCAGGGAATGTGAGGGCATGTACACCTTCTGGCCCAATGTGGACGGGACCGACGGCTTCTTTGCCGCAAAACTGATAAGGAAAAGCTGATGGGAAAAGATATTTTATCCATGCTGCCTCAGGAGCTGGAGGCGGACTTCACCGCCATGGGGGAGCAGAAATTCAGAGCCGGACAGGTCTTCCAGTGGCTGAGCCGGGGCGTGAGAGACTTTGAGGAGATGACAAATCTCTCAAAGCCCCTGCGGGAAAAGCTGAAGGAGAACTATGAGCTCTATCGGCCCAAGGTGCTGAGCAAGCAGGTCTCCAAGCTGGACGGCACAATAAAATATCTCTGGGAGCTGAAAGACGGCAACGCGGTGGAGACCGTGGTCATGAGCTACAAGCACGGCAATACCGTGTGCATCTCCACCCAGGTGGGCTGCCGCCAGGGCTGCGCTTTCTGCGCCTCCACCATAGGCGGGCTGGTTCGCTGCCTGGAGCCGGGGGAGATGCTGGACGAGGTGCTGTACTCCCAGCTGGATTCCGGCAAGGAGATATCCAATATAGTCCTTATGGGCATAGGGGAGCCCCTGGATAATTTTGACAATGTTATGCGCTTTTTGCAGCTGGTGAACCACCCCAAGGGGATGAATATAGGCATGCGCCATATCTCCCTGTCCACCTGCGGCCTGACGGAGCGCTTTGATGAACTGGCAGAGAGGGATCTGCAGTTGACCCTGTCCGTGTCCCTCCACGCCCCGGATGATGAGACCCGCTCAAAGATAATGCCGGCAAACCGCGGCCGGGGAGTGGAGCAGCTTATAGAGTGCTGCCGGAAATACTACGAAAAGACCGGGCGGCGCATCTCCTTTGAATATGCCATGATAGACGGGGTAAACGACACGGAGTATCACGCAAGGCTCCTGGCAAAGCACGCCAGATACGTGAGCGCCCATGTGAATCTTATACCCCTGAACCACGTAGAGGAGCGGCAGTTCCGGCCCTCCACCCCGGAGCACATGAAGGCCTTCATAAAGATACTGGAGGACGCGGGCGTGAACGTGACCGTGCGCAGAAAGCTGGGAGGAGACGTGGACGCCTCCTGCGGCCAGCTGCGCCGCAAGATGCAGAAAAGCTGAGGATTGCCCGGCAAGGCGGGCGGAAACGAGGAAGAGATGAAAAGTTTTGGACTAACTGACAAGGGACGGGTCAGGCAGGACAATCAGGACAGCTTTATAATCGAGAGCTGCACCGCCAGAGACAGCCTCATCGTGGCGCTCTGCGACGGCATGGGGGGAGCCAAGGCCGGAGGTCTGGCCAGCCGCCTTTCAAACCGGGCTTTTGTGTCTTACATCTATGCAAAGCTCACCTCCCGTACCAAGCGTCCCATAGACTATAAGACCATGCTCCAGGCGGCCTGCGACGAGGCCAACTCCGTCTCCTATGAATACTCCCAGTTTGACGAGGCCTACAAGGGCATGGGCACCACCATTGTGGGCGGTGTGATAAACGGCAACGGTAATGGTTATATTATCAATGTGGGGGACAGCCGGGCCTACCATATCTCCCACAGCTCCAACAGCATCTATCAGATAACCAAGGACCACTCCCTGGTGGAGGAGCTGGTGGAGTTCGGGGCCATCACCAAGGAGCAGGCCAGAAGCCACCCCCAGCGCAATGTGATAACCCGAGCCCTGGGCTCGGAGGAACGGGTGGAGTCGGACTATTTCGAGTTCTGCCTCCAGAGCGGGGACATCCTGCTGCTGTGCTCCGACGGATTGTCCAACATGGTCACCGACCTGGAGATGCTGGATTATGCCAACGAGTACCAGGACCCGGAGCTGGTCTGCCGCTCGCTGATGAGCAAGGCCCTGAAGAGGGGAGCCCGGGACAATGTCACCGTCCTTGCCGTTATGAAGTAAATGCCCAGATTGGAGAATACTATGCCTAACACCGACAAATACATTGGCAAGCTCCTGGACGACCGCTATGAGATACTGGAGGTCATCGGGGAGGGTGGCATGGCCGTTGTGTACAAGGCCCTCTGCCACCGGCTGAACCGCTATGTGGCGGTAAAGATAATGCGGGACGATATGGCGGCGGACGACGAGTTCCGCCAGCGCTTCTGCGCCGAGTCCCACGCCGTTGCCATGCTCTCTCACCCAAACATCGTGGCGGTATACGATGTGAGCCACAGCGACGCTATGGAGTACATAGTCATGGAGCTGGTGGATGGTATTACTTTAAGACAGTATATGGACAAGAGGGGAGCGGTGCCCTGGAAGGAGGCTCTCCACTTTACAAAGCAGATGGCAAAGGCCCTGTCCCACGCCCATGAGCGGGGGATAATCCACCGGGACATCAAGCCCCAGAACATCATGCTTTTAAAGGACGGCACCATAAAGATAGGGGACTTCGGCATCGCCGCCCTGGAAAACGAGATGCACGAGGAGAACGGGCAGGCCATAGGCTCTATCCACTATATCGCCCCGGAGCAGGCCCGGGGGGATTGCCCCGACGCCAGGAGCGATATATATTCCCTTGGCGTGGTGATGTACGAGATGCTCACCGGCAAAAAGCCCTATGAGGGCAACAGCATCGGCGAGATAGCGGTGAAGCACATGAACGCAAAGCCGGTGATGCCCAGGGAGATAGTGCCGGAGATACCGGAGGAGCTGGAGCGCATTACCTTAAAAGCCATGTGCGCCGACCTGTCCGAACGCTATCAGTCCGCTTCGGAGCTGCTGGGCGACCTGGATGCCTTTACCCAGACCCAAATAAAGGCGGAAGAAGGGGCGAAGGAGGCGAAGGAGCAGAAGCCCAGCCCCGCCGTAGTCCCCGTGCGCTCGGTGAGCGAGCTGTCCCGGGATAAGTACTATTTCCGGCGCCGGCGGGCTCAGCGGGTCACCTTTGCCACCGGGGCCCTGGGCGCTCTGGTTTTGAGCATAGCCCTTTTCGTGTTCCTGTGGAACTTCTGGCTGAAGGATATCTTCTCCCCGGCGGAGCGGGTGGACCTGCCAAACTTCGTGGGCAGCAACTATGAGGCGGTGGTGAACAATGCGGAGCTTGCCGCCCTGTACCGCTTCAATGTGGTCTACGTTATAGATACCGAAAACGAGAGCGGGCTCATCCTCTCCCAGAATCCCGACCCGGGGCGCAGCATGATGGTTACCCCGGAGGGGATAGAGGTGGAGCTGAGCGTCAGCACCGGCATGGTCTTCAGTCCCGTGCCGGACGTGGTGAACATGGACTACAGGGAGGCCACCAACCGCCTGCAGCAGGCGGGCTTCCTTGTGGACGTGGAAAACGTCACCTCCGACAGTGTCACCAAGGACTATGTCATCAGCACCAGCCCGGCGGCAAACGAGCAGCTGAGTTCCGGCTCCACGGTGTATATAACCGTCAGCGCCGGACCCAATATAACCTATGTGGAAATGCCAAATCTTATTGGCCTTTCGGAAGATGCGGCCATCTCCAAGCTGGAGAGCTGCGGACTGAGCTTCGGCAGCTCCCAGTTTGAGCGCAGCGACCTGGATGCGGGCACCGTCATCGGCCAGAGCGTGGAGGCCTTTACGGATATTGAGGAGCACTCCAAGATATACCTCCGCGTGTCCTCCGGGCCGGAGGGCTGAGCGCCTATGACGGAGGGAGTCATTTCCAAGGCCCTCAGCGGCTTTTACTATGTGAGCACGGAGCAGGGACTCCTGGAGTGTAAGGCCAGGGGCCGCTTCCGGCTGGACGGCACCTCCCCCCTGGTGGGGGACAGGGTGCTCTGCAGCACCGACGCCCAGGGCCGGGGCCGTATCGACGGCCTGCTGCCCCGGCGCAATTGGTTCGTCCGCCCGGCGGTGGCCAATATCGACGCCATGGTCTTCATTGCCGCCAACACCAACCCGGTGACCGACCCCTTTTTGGTGGACCGGGTGTCGGTGATAGCGGCGGAGGCCGGCTGCCGGCTGATAATCTGCGTCAATAAAAGCGATATCGACCAGGCCCAGGAGCTATATGATATCTATTCCTCTTCCGGCTTTACCGTGATACGCACCAGCGCCGAGACCGGGGAGGGCCTGGAGGAACTGAGAGAGGCGGTGAAGGGCAGCATCTGCGCCTTTACCGGCAACTCCGGCGTGGGCAAATCCAGCATACTCAACAAGCTCCTGCCCGGGGCCAATATCCCCACGGGAGAGGTCAGCGAGAAGCTGGGCCGGGGCAAGCACACCACCCGCCATGTGGAGCTGTACTCCCTGGGGGACGGCACCTATATAGCGGACACCCCGGGCTTTGCCTCCTTTGACGTGGAGATGATGAACCCCATACCCAAGGAGCGGCTGCAATACGATTTCATCGACTTTGAACCCTACATAGGCTGCTGCCGCTTTACCGACTGCGCCCATCTGAAGGAGCCGGGCTGCGCCGTGAGGGAGGCCCTGGACCGGGGAGCGCTTATGCCCAGCCGCTATCGCTCCTATGTGCGGCTCTACGAGCTCAGCGCCCAGCACAAGTCCTGGGAGCTGAAGGAGCAGAACTGATGCTGACCGGGATAAAACCGGCGTGAGCCGGGTACGGCAAAATAAAGTCTAAAAAGCTCTCCCCCTGCGTATGATGTAGAGAATACATCGGCGGGGGGAGAGCTTTATGCGTAAGGGGCGCAAGAATTATTTAGGCTGCGGGGCGATAATTGCGGGCATAGTGATATTCCTGGCTCTTGTCCTGCCCACGGATTTCTGGTGGTTCATTCTCGCGGCGGTGCTCATAGGGGCGGGCATATGGTTCATCCGCTGCAGCTGACAGGGAGGTAAAGGTATGAAGGTATATATTTTCAGGCTGCCCAGGTTTCTATCCAGGATACTTGCAAAATTCGGCCTCAGGTAATAATACCCGGCCGCAGGGCATAAGCTGTACAAACTGTGCGGCAAGGAGCGTAAGGTATGGAAATAAGCTTTGAGAATAAAACGATCAATATCTACAGGGAAGTGCACCATCAGACCAAGAGGATACAGGAGAGCGCCGAGAGCGTGGTGCCGGACACCGACGAGGATATAGGCAAGCTGGCCTCGGTGCAGACGGCGGTGATGCTCAAGAGCAAGGACCTGACTTCCCGGGGCGTGACGGTGTCCGGGGAAGCCTCGGCCTCCCTGCTGTACATCACCGAGGACCAGAGCAGGGTGTCCTTTGTACGCCTGTCCAAGGGCTTCAGCCTGGACTATGAGATAGGGGACATGGAGCCGGACACCGTGGCCCAGGTGGAGCTGAGCATAGTCAACTGCGAGGCCCGGGTGGTGAACCCCCGGAAGGTCTCCGTGACCTTTGAGCTGGCGGGGGAGCTGAGCTGCTACAGGCAGGAGAGCCTGGTGACGGACACCTGCCTGCCCCAGGAGGGCGGCGAGGGCCTCCACGCCAGGTATGAGAGCTGCGAGCTGATGCTGGCCAATGCGGCCTGCGAGAAGACCCTGAGCATCAACGAACAGTTCGGTTTCCCCAGCGGCAAGCCCTGCCCCAGCCGCCTGGTGTCCCAGGATGTGGACTTTATAGTCTCCGACAGGCAGCTGATAGGCACCAAGCTGATAGTGAAGGGCAGCGCCGCAGTATCCGTCTGCTACCTGTCCGAGGACGTGAACTACCCGGTGAGGACGGAGTTCAGCACCCCCTTCTCCCAGATAATAGACATAGGGGAGGAGGGCATGGACAACTGCTCCATGAACATCTCCCTGACCTCCGCCTATTTCGAGATAGTCAACACCATCAGCAGCGACAAGGCCCTGGACTGCGAGATACACGCCGTCATCCAGCTGGTCACCCGCAGGCGCAGGAGCATAAGCTATGTGGCGGACGTGTACAGCAACCGCATGCCGGTGAGCGCCGGACTCCAAAGCTGCCAGTTCAACATGGTCTCCGGGCTGCAGAAGCTGAAGCTCAGCTGCGACGAGAGGATAAACGTCAGCGAGGACTGCTCCGATGTGCTCAGCGCCTTTGTGAAGGTGGGGGGCTATTCCCTGGAGCAGGGCAGGCTGAAAGCCGAGGCGGACATAGATATAGTGTACCGGGATGCAAACTCCATGCTCTCCTCGGTGCACAGGAGCCTGACCATGGAGGGAGAAGGGGGCAGGGAGAACATGAAAGTGTGCTCCGCCCGCCTGGGGGACCTGTACCTGCGCCCCGACGGCCAGTTCATAGACGGGCATATCTCCGCGGAGTTCGAGTGCATGCTCAGCGAAAGCGTGGAGTTTAAAAAGCTAAGCTCGGTGGAGCTGGACGAGGAGGCCGCCTTTGACACCGACAAGTACCCCACGGTGACCCTGGTGAGGGTGGAAAAGGAGAGCCTCTGGGAGCTGGCAAAGACCTATCACTCCAGCGTGGAGGAGATAAGGGCCATGAATGAGCTGGAGGAGGACATCTCGGGCAAACTGCTGCTCATACCCAAAGCCCTGTGAGGAAAATTTCCCTTGCCATATAAATGTCTCTGTGGTAAAATATCAGACGATAATTTTACATTATATCAAGCAATGCACATAAGAGGAGCTGTTAATAATGTCAGGACATTCCAAATGGCACAACATACAGAAGACCAAGGGCGCAGCGGACGCAAAGCGCGCCCAGGCTTTTACCAAGATCGCCCGAGAGATGATCGTTGCGGTGAAGGAGGGCGGCGGCGGGGACCCCAAGAGCAACTCCAAGCTGGCTGCCGTCATCGCCAAGGCCAAGGCCGCCAACATGCCCAACGACAATATCAAGCGCACCATCGACAAGGCCATGGGCGCCGGCAACACCGAGAACTATGAAAAGATAGTCTACGAGGGCTACGGCCCCTGCGGCGTGGCCGTCATAGTGGAGACCATGACCGACAACCGCAACCGCACCGCCGGCGAGATGCGCCATTATTTCGACAAGTACGGCGGGAATATGGGCGCCGCAAACTGCGTGTCCTGGTCCTTCGACAAGAAGGGCGTCATCGTCATAGACAATGAGGACGAGGAGCTGGATGAGGACACCGTCATGATGGACGCTCTGGAGGCCGGCGCCGCCGACTTCGAGGCAGAGGGTGATGTTATGACCGTGTACACCGGAGTGGATGATGTGGCCGCCGTCTCCGACGCCCTCACCGCCGCCGGCTACAAGCTGCTCTCCGCCCAGGTGGAAATGCTGCCCCAGAACGGCTATATCAAGCTCACCAACGAGGACGATATAAAGAACATGCAGAAGATGCTGGATATGTTTGAGGACAACGACGATGTCCAGAACGTCTGGCACAACTGGGAAGACGCCGAATAAAACCGGGAAAATCAACGCTGCCCCGCCTCTCAAGGGAGGCGGGGCAAGTTTGTTTACTTTCCCTTATTTGACATTCCGGCAAAACTATGCTAGGGTAAGGCTGTCCGTGAGAGAAAACCGGCAGCCTTTGCTTTCCCCTGGAGGAAATAATGAACAAGAGATTAGTTGTGTTTTTGCTTTGCCTGGCATTGAGCGTGGGCCTGGTCACCTGGCTTGTGAGCCTGGACGACAAAAAAACGGTTCAGAGCGCCGCCACCCCGGAGCCCACCGCGGCCTCGGAGACCGCAGCCCCCCTGGAGGAGGAATCCGCGGAGCCCACGGCCATAGCTCTGGAGCCGGTGTCCAACGCAAAGATGAAGGAATATAAGGAAAATGCCCTTGCCGCCATGGAGGTCCTGCGGGAGCTCTACCTGGCCGCAGACAAGGGCACGGCCTCCAACGTGGTCCTCTCCGATGCCACCGTGGCCGAGATGGTGGTCACCCTGGGACAGAGCGGCTACACCGCCGTGGACTTCTACGGGAATCTGAACGTACAGAACGCCCAGCCCCTTATAGAGTTCGGCAACGGAGTGAAGACCGGGACGGAAGGGGAGGCCTGCTACTATGTCCTCCATTCCGACAGCACCCTGCACGCCAACAACCTTTCCTATAAGGAGGGCGTGGCCTCGGTGGTCACCGTCTCCGTGGAGTGGGATGAAAATAATGAACCCAGCGTCTACTCCACCGGCCAGTACGCTCTGAGCCGCCTGGAGCTAACCGACAAGGGCTGGCTCATATGCACCAGGGATTCCGACTCCGGAGGCTCCAGCTGGGCGGTGAACGGCAATGCCTATACCTTCCTGCGCCTGAGCGCCTATGACGATACCAAGCGCCAGCTGGCGGATAAATATATGGGGGACCAGGCCTATTCGGAGAACAATCTCTTCACCTGCACCTGGAGTACCTCGGACTTCGGGCAGCTGGACTTCAACTCCCTTTTCCCCCTGCTCTACAGCCGCTATTACGGCACCGTGCCCCTGACCGGCAGCAACATGGGCTATATCGCCGGCTTTGAAAAGGTGCCGGACACCGACCTGTACATCGCGCCCTATGAGCAGTTCCAGCAGGTGATATGCAGCTACATCGACGTGGATGTGGACACTTTGCAGTGGCTCTCCGACGACAATGCCTCCCTGGGCGGATACTATGTCCTGGGCACCGCTCAGGAGTACTACAATAACATCACCCCAAAGGTCCCCACCCCCGAGATAACCGACTACTGGTATAATTCCGACGGCAGCCTCACCATGAAGGTGGACGCGGTGTACCCCGCCTACGGCACCGACTGCGCCTTCACCCATGAGCTGACGGTGATGGATACGGAGGACGGCTTCAAGTACCTGTCAAACTATATGTACGAGTCGGAAAACAATATCATCCCCGAGCTGGTCCTAAGAAGTCAGAGGAAGAACCAGATAGCCATAGTGGAATGATGCAGGGTAAAAAAGACAGCAGAGGCAAAACTCTGCTGTCTTTTACTGCTCCGGCGGGAGCGGCGTTTGATTTGGGTTGAGCAGGCCTGTAAGCCGGGTTCTGTTGAAAACGACCATCTATCTAGGCCTGCCGTTGCCGACAGGCTCAAGCCACCTCCTGAGGACGGCCGGGCCGGCCACATGTCCTCCCACGGTGTTGCTCCGGATAGAGTTTACAGCATCTCCATGTCTCCATGGGACGAGTGAGCTCTTACCTCACTTTTCCACCCTTACCGTCGGAAAGGGTCCGGCGGCGGTATATTTCTGTTGCACTTGTCCGAGGGTCACCCCTGGCGGGCGTTACCCGTTATCCTTGCCCTGTGGAGCCCGGACTTTCCTCATGCACAGGCTTTCGCCTTATGCCCGCGGTCGTTCGGCCTGCTCATTGGCCTATTGTAACCATTTTGCCCCGGCAAGTCAATAAATTTTCTTGTAAAGCCGGAAGAAAAGCTATATAATGCTATGGATTGGATAAAAAATGTGAGGTGTTTAAATGACACTGAGGGAATATATAAGCGGCATAAAGGATAAGCGCATAGCCGTCATAGGCATAGGCGTCAGCAACGAGCCCTTGATCGAGCTGCTTTTGAAAAGCGGCTGCCACGTCACAGCCTGCGATAAGCGAAGTCTTGAGGAGATGGGGGAAGAGGGCCGGAAGCTCCTGGACATGGGGGCCGAGCTGAAGCTGGGGGAGGATTACCTGGAGGGCCTGGACCAGGACATAATCTTCCGCACCCCCGGGCTCATGCCCTTTGAGCCCCACCTGGAGGCTGCAAAGGCCCGGGGCAGCCTCATCACTTCCGAGATGGAGGTGTTCATGGCCCTGTGTCCCTGCCCGATGATAGCCGTCACCGGCAGCGACGGCAAGACCACCACCAGCACCATAATCTCCGAGCTGCTGAAAGCTTCCGGATATAATGTCCACCTGGGGGGCAACATCGGCCACCCGCTGCTGTGCGAGACAGGGGAGATCGGGCCGGAGGATATTGCGGTTTTGGAGCTCAGCTCCTTCCAGCTGCACAGCATGAACTGCTGCCCGGACGTGGCGGTGATAACCAACCTGAGCCCCAACCACCTGGATAAGCACAAGGATTTTCAGGACTACATGGACGCAAAGCTCAATATATTTGAAAAACAGGGAGCGGGCCAGCGCCTGGTGCTGAATATGGACGATGCCCATGCCGAGTATTATGCCTCTCACGCCAAATCCTCCCTCAGCTACTTTACCGACAGGGGGGAAGTAGAAAACGGAGCTTTCTGCAGCGGCGGCGTGATATACAGAGTCTCCGGCGGGCAGCGCCGCCCGGTGATGAAGGCCTCGGAGATAAAGCTGCCCGGGGAGCACAATCTCCTCAACTACCTGGCGGCCTTTGCCGCCGTGGAGGGCCGGGTGAGCGACGAGGTCTGCGCCAAGGTGGCAAAGATCTTTGCCGGGGTGGAGCACCGCATGGAGCAGGTGAGAGTCCTTCGGGGCGTCACCTACATAAACGACTCCATCGGCACCAGCCCCACCAGGACCTCAGCGGGACTGCACGCTTTGAAGACCAAGCCCATAGTCATTGCCGGGGGCTACGACAAGCACCTGGGCTTTGAGGGCCTGGGGGATGAGCTGTGCCTGCTCTCCAAGCGGGTCTTCCTCACCGGAGCCACCGCCGAAAAGATAAAGGCGGCCATCCTAAGCTCCCGGTACTACGAGAGCTCCGGCCTTCAGGTGGAGGTAATAGATGACTTCAAGGAGACCGTGCTGGCCGCGGCCGCCTCTGCTCAGGAGGGGGACATCGTGCTGCTCTCTCCCGCCTGCGCCGCCTTTGACCGCTTCAAGAACTTCATGGAGCGGGGCAAATACTTTAAAGAGATAGTAATGGAGCTAAAGTGATATGAAGATATCCGATATACGTCCCGAGGTGTATGACATGGCCTGCCGGGCCCAGGAGCGCATCAAGCACCGCTTTGACGCCATTGACGCCGTGGCGGAGTCCAATACCCGCCGGGTGATGGAGGCCTTCCAGGACAACAAGGTGGCCGAGGCCTGCTTTGCGGGCACCACCGGCTACGGCTACGACGATCTGGGGCGGGAGACCCTGGATAAGATCTACGCCCAGGTTTTTGGCACCGAGGCCGCCCTGGTGCGCATCGGCTTTGTAAACGGCACCCACGCCCTGACGGCGGCCATGTTTGCTCTGGTGAAGCCGGGGGACACCATCCTGGCCGCCACCGGCATGCCCTATGACACCCTCCGTACCGCCATAGGCATAAACGGGGCCGAGCACGGCTCCCTGAAGTTCTACGGCATAGACTATGCCCAGGTGGACATGACGGCGGAAGGGGAGCCGGACTATGAGGCCATAGCCAGGGCCGCCGCCGACCCCAGGGTCAGCGCCGTGATGGTCCAGCGCTCCCGGGGCTATGATGACAGGAAGTCCCTGGCCGTAGAGGAGATAGGCCGTATCTGCCGCTGTGTAAAAGAGTCAAACCCCAGGGCGAAGATCATGGTGGACAACTGCTACGGCGAGTTCACCGACACCCTGGAGCCCAGTCATGTGGGGGCGGACATCATAGCCGGCTCCCTCATCAAGAACCCCGGCGGCGGCCTGGCTCCCACCGGCGGCTATATCGCCGGCACCAGGGAGCTGGTGGACCGGGCGGCCATGCGCCTGACCACCCCCGGCATAGGCGGGGAGTGCGGCTCCACCCTGGGCAATAACCGGCTGCTGTTCCAGGGCCTCTTCATGGCCCCCCACGTGGTGGCCCAGGCTCTGAAGACCGCGGTGTTCTGCGCCGCAATGATGGAGGAGCTGGGTCTGGAGAGCACCCCAGGTGTGGAGGATAAGCGGGGGGATATAATCCAGATGGTGAAGCTGGGCTCCCCGGAGAATATGAAGCGCTATTGCCTGGGCATCCAGGCGGGAGCCCCGGTGGAATCCTATGTGACGCCGGAGCCCTGGCCCATGCCGGGCTATGACTGCCCGGTGATCATGGCGGCGGGCAACTTCATCCAGGGCTCTTCTATAGAGCTCTCCGCCGACGGCCCGATACGGGAGCCCTACACCGTGTATATGCAGGGCGGCCTCACCTACGAGTCCGGCAAGCTGGGAATAATGATGGCGGTCAGCGCCATGTTGGAGAATAGCTGAGCATATAATGCATGGGGAGGTGTCTCCATGCGTTATCGAAGACCCTTTAAACGGACTTCAAGATATGTGTACTCCACCGGCCTGGCCTCCGAGGTCAAAAGGCGAGGGCCCGTGTCCCTGGTGCTGCTCCTGGCTCTGGCGATGCTCTGCCTCTTCCTGGCGGCAGCGGCCATTTTCCTGAAGGACTTGTCCTCCCAGATAGCCGTCTCCGATGCCAGCGATATAGTCACCGTGCAGATAAACAACGCAATACTGGATATAATGTCAGAGGACGACTACAGCGGGGACTACTTCGTGGACATGGAGAAGTCGGACAGCGGGGAGATAACGGCGGTGAGCAGCAACATGGCCCGGATAAACGCCCTCTCCGCCAAGATACTCCACAGGGTGGTGGGCGAGACGGAAAACAGGACCATAGAGATCGGCATCCCCGCCGGCAACCTCACCGGGGTGAGCCTGCTCATGGGCAGGGGGCCGGACATCCCGGTGCAGATAGTGGTCCTCACCTCCTCCCGGGTGGAGTTCAACAACAGCATAGTCAGCGCCGGGATAAACCAGACCAAGCACCAGATAAACCTGGAAGTCATAGTGGATATAGACATCCTGGTTCCCTGGGGCACCGAATCCGCCCAGGTGGTGACGGAAGTCCTGATAGCGGACACCATAGTCGTCGGCCATGTGCCGGACACTTACTTGAACCTTCAGCAGTAAAGGCAGGATTGAAATGGATATACAAAAGGAAATAATCGCCCTCCGGCGGGAACTGGAAAAACACAACAGGCTCTATTACGTGGAAGACGCCCCGGTGATATCCGACTACGAGTACGACATGCTCATGCAGAAGCTCAAGGCCCTGGAGGCGGAGCACCCGGAGCTCGTCACTCCCGATTCCCCCACCCAGAAGGTGGGGGGCGCGGCCCTGTCCAAATTTGAGCCTGTGCAGCACCAGGTGCCTCTGGAGAGCCTGACGGACGTCTTCTCCTATGACGAACTCTTTGCCTTCGGGGAGCGCATGGACGCGGCCTTCGGCGGGCATCAGCGTTATTCCGTTGAGCCCAAGATAGACGGCCTGTCCATGTCCCTGGAGTACGAGAACGGAGTTTTTGTCCGGGGCGCCACCCGGGGCGACGGCATCACCGGAGAGAATGTGACGGAGAACCTGCGCACCGTCCGCTCCCTGCCCCTGCATATAGAAAACGCCCCGGAGCGCTTCATCGTCCGGGGAGAGGTCTACATGTCCAAGGAGGTCTTTGAAGAGCTGAACGCCCAGCGGGAGCTGAAGGGCGAGCCCCTGCTGGCAAACCCCAGGAACGCCGCCGCCGGCTCCATGCGCCAGCTGGACCCCAAGGTGGCCGCCTCCCGGAAGCTGGACATCATCTGCTTCAACCTCCAGTACAGCTCCGACGGCAAGTATATGAGCCATGCCCAGAGCCTGGACGCCATGCGGGAGATGGGTTTCCCCGTGGTGCCCTATAAGTGCTATGACAATATAAAGGACTGCGTGGAGCGCATTCAGTGGCTGGGCGAGAACCGGGAGGGCCTGCCCTACGATATGGACGGAGCCGTCATCAAGCTGGACTCCTTCAGCCAGCGCAGCGCTCTGGGCAGCACCGCCAAGGCCCCCCGCTGGGCCGTGGCCTTCAAATATCCCCCCGAGAAGAAGGAGAGCCGGGTGCTGGATGTTGTGGTGCAGGTGGGCCGAACTGGGGTGCTCACCCCCAAGGCCATAGTGGAGCCGGTGCGCCTGGCGGGCACCACCGTGTCCGCTGCTACCCTCCACAATCAGGACAATATAGACCGCCTGGATTTGCGCATCGGGGATACGGTGCTGCTGCAAAAGGCCGGGGAGATAATCCCGGAGGTGCTGTCGGTAAATCTCTCCAAGCGCCCGGAGGGGACGGAGCCCTACCTCATGCCTTCTGTCTGCCCGGAGTGCGGCTCCCCGGTGGTGCGGGATGAGGACGGGGCGGCCCTGCGCTGCACCAGTCCCGAGTGCCCCGCCCAGCGGCTGCGTAACATCGCCCACTTTGCCTCCCGGGAGGCCATGGATATCGAGGGCCTGGGCATCTCCGTGTGCGAGAGCCTCATAAACAACGGTCTGGTGAAGGATGCCTCCGACCTGTACTATCTGGACGCCCAGGCTGTAGCCGCTCTGGAGCGCATGGGGGACAAGTCCGCCGCAAATCTCATGCGGGCAATAGAGAACAGCAAGGAGGCGGGGCTCGCCCGGCTGCTGTGTGCCTTCGGCATAAGGCAGGTGGGACAGAAAGCCGCCAAGGTTCTGGCCTCCCACTTCAGCGACCTGGACGGCCTGATGGCAGCAGGGGAGGAAGAGCTCACCGCCATCCCGGATATCGGGGGGATAACCGCAGGCTTCATCATAAACTGGTTCTCCAATCCCCAGTCCAGGGACCTTATTGAAAAGCTGCGCCGGGCCGGGGTCAGCTTCCTCAGCAAAGAGGAGAAGAAGGACGACCGTTTTGCGGGCCTGGTCTTTGTCCTCACCGGCACACTCAGCCGCTTCACCCGGGACGAGGCCGGCGCAATCATCGAGAGCTTCGGCGGCAAGAGCTCCTCTTCTGTGTCAAAGAAGACCAGCTATGTCCTGGCGGGGGAGAACGCCGGCAGCAAGCTCAGCAAGGCAGAGAGCCTGGGGATAAAGATAATTGGCGAAGAAGAATTTGAAGAGATGATTAAATAAAGCTCCCGCCGTCCTGAAAGACGGCAGCGGGCAAATATTGCATGAGTCTAAAGGCGCGGGGAAATTTCCCGCGCCTTTAACATTGCCTCCGGCTGCGGCATAGTATGCCTTGAGGTCTCCCTTTAGAACAACTGGAGGAAATCAAATTGAGCAAAACAGAAAATGAAATGAACTATAGGTGCGGCTCCTTGCCCAAGGATGCGCCTCTGGCAATGGCCTATGTGCCGCTGCAAAACAGCGCCGCACCCAGTTACGAGAGCATGGAGGCCCTGTCCCGGGGCACCCTGTTCCCCGGACTGGACCTGCCGCTGATGAATATTGTAAACGACGAGCTTCAGGCCTGCCCCATGACGGAGCTGATGGCCATCGACTTTGCCGCCGACGAGCTGGAGCTCTATCTGGATACCCACAGCGAGGACAGCGAAGCTTTCGCCATGTATCAGACATTTCTGGCCCTGAAAAAGGAGGCCCGCAGCCGCTATGTCAAGCAGTACGGCCCCATATCCCAGGAGGATATGCTGGGGGCCAAGTGCTATGACTGGCTGAAAGAGCCCTGGCCCTGGGACTACAGGAGCAAGACGGAGGTGTAAGAGATGTTTGTATATGAGAAGAAGCTGCAATACCCTGTGAGGATAAAGAACACCAACCCCGCCCTGGCAAAGTTCATCATAAGTCAGTACGGCGGGCCGGACGGCGAGCTGGGGGCCTCCCTGCGCTATCTGAGCCAGAGATACTCCATGCCCTACCCGGAGCTGAAGGGCCTGCTGACGGATATAGGCACAGAGGAGCTGGGCCACCTGGAGATGATAGGCACCATAGTCCACCAGCTCACCAGGGACATGACGGTGGAGGAGATAAAGAAGGCGGGCTTCCAGGACTATTTCGTGGACCATACCGCCGGCGTGTATCCCACCGCCGCCTCCGGCTCCCCCTGGTCCGCCGCCGGCATGGAGGTAAAGGGCGACGTGATAGCCGACCTGAACGAGGACATGGCCGCCGAGCAGAAGGCCAGGGTTACCTATGACAATATCCTGCGCCTGTCCGACGACCCGGACGTGAACAATGTGATACGCTATCTCCGGGAACGGGAGATAGTCCACTACCAGCGCTTCGGCGAGGGACTGCGCCGGGCCCTGGAAAAGCTGGACGAGAAGAATTTCTACGCCACCAACCCGGCCTTTGACAGATAGAGAAGAATAAGACTGAAAAGAGTCCCGCCTGGCTCAGGCGGGACTCTATATGTATGTAGGAAGAAAGGGGCCTCAGTGTACCAGCAGGCAGCTGGAGGACAGAACATCGCTGGAATTGAAGAGGCACATCATGTCGTCCAGGGTGATGTCCTTGGGGGACCTGAGAAGAAAGTCGTACATGGAACATCCGTTCTCGTCCTTGGTCACGGAGCTCTCCACCACCTGTATCTTGTGCTCGGATATGTAGGACAAAAACTGGGGCGGCAGCTCACAGTGGCTGGCCAGGGTGAATTGCAAGCGGCTGGTGAAGGTGGCGTCCATACCCACGGTAAAGCGGTGCATAAGTATCTGGATAACGGCAATGACCACCGTGGAGAAGATGCCCACAATAAACATGCCGGAGCCGATGGCAAGGCCGATACCGGCGGTGGCCCAGATACCGGCGGCGGTGGTCAATCCCTTGACGCTGCTGCCATGTTTGAAGATAACACCGGCGCCAAGAAAGCTTATGCCGCTGACCACTTGGGCTGCGATACGAGCGGGGTCTGCGCCCCTGGTGCCGTTGAATACCTCTCCGGTCTCACTGGTGAGATCCGCAAAGCCATATTTGGAGACTATTATCATCAGAGCCGCCGCACAGCAGACTATGACGTGGGTGCGCACCCCGGCCTCTTTAAGGCGTTTGCTGCGCTCCATGCCTATGCAGGCTCCGCAGACGCAGGCTAAAAGTATCCTGCAAAAGAAATCCAGTTCCTGCATAAAAGAGAACTGGCTGGTGAGATAAGCTGTAAGTGTCATTTCATTTTCCCCTTGTTTTTAGTAAAAAACCGCTTCAACCTGCCCAGTCTGTGGCGCAGTGGCTCCATTGGGACATCAACGGATAAGGTCTCAGGAATGTATGTCTCTTCCGAGCTGTCACTGTGAGGCACATAAAGCCTCAGCGCCGCCTGCATGGGCAGACTCTGATAGATGCTCTTGTTTTCATGATCCCGTTCCATTTACCTACCTCCTATTGATTTTTCCTGCCATTTTCTGTATAGTGTATTATAGTCAATAAAAACTATAATGTAAAATTAGAATTAGTGAGATAGTATATAATCAAACGTAATAGGAGGGCACTATGCTGGACCCAAAAATATATTCACTCCTGCAGGTCTGTGAGAGCGGAAGCTTTATAGCCGCATCCAAAAAACTGTCCATAACCCAGCCCGCCGTGAGCCACCATATAAAGGCTCTGGAGGAGGAGCTGAAGGTGACAATATTTGAAAGGCGCAACGGAAAAGTGGTCCTGACCAGGGAAGGTGAGGAGGTAGTCAAGTGCGCCAGGAAGATGCAGGGCCTATATCAGAATCTGCTCCAGAACCTGGGGGACAGCAAGAAGCTGATAACCCATCTGACTGTGGGCGTCACCCACACGGCCGAGAGCAACCCCATAGCCGAAGCCCTGGCCAGATACTGCGCCGAAAACGATAATGTCATTATTAAAATGATTACTGGCACTATAAATAATCTTTATAATAAGCTGAAGGAATACGAGATAGACCTGGCCGTAGTGGAGGGGAGGATAACCGACCCCAGCATACACCACCTGCTTATAGATACCGACTATCTTGTGCTGGCCGTATCGGTGAACCACCCCTTTGCCAAGCGGCAGATGATAAATCTGAACGAGCTGAAGAAGGAGCGGATGATACTCCGGCTGCCAAACTCCGGGACCCGCAATCTGTTTACCGCCCATCTGGAGAGCAACAACATGAGCCTCAGCGAGTTCAACGTTATCCTGGAGCTGGACAATATAGCCACCATAAAGGACCTGATCCGCCGGGACTTCGGCGTGTCCATCCTGCCCAGGAGCGTGTGCCTGGACGAGCTGAAAAAGAAGAAGATAGCCGTGCTGCCGGTGGAGAACCTGAGCATGATACGGGAAATAAACCTTGCCTACCACAAGGACTTTGCCCAGCTGGACATCCTGCAGGACATCGCCCGTTACTATCGGGAGACCTTGCGCTATTACCAGTGACCCCAGGCAAAAAACATAGCCCCATGTCTGCACCCGGCAGCAGACATGGGGCTATTACATTCTATAAAAAGCTCAGGGTGCAAAACTGTAAGGGCCGTGCTTATCGAAATTCCCGTCTACAAGCATAAACATAAGCCTTTCGGGATGTTCTACTTTAGGAACTCCTTCAGTTATGCTGTAGCTTCCGTCACTATTCAGAGTGTTGCTGCTGCTCCCCCTAGGGCCTCCGGAAGTAAAATACTCCCCGTTTTCATCCAACATGGAAAATAGAACCTCTTTGCCTCTGTATGTGAAAGTGCAGTAGTAACCCAGCTCGGTTTCCTCAATGACTAGACTTTCGATGCTGATTTGGTATTTTTCCTCAATCTCCGGGTCAAAACTAGTGAAAACCATAGAGCTCAGGCGACTGCTCTTGTTTTGAAGACTTACACTAAATTCAGTCCGCTCTTCCACCGGTACAATTGACTGCTGCTCAACAGGATAGGTAAAGGCGGTGCAGGTCAAGACAAACTCCTTGTCCTCACTGGGATTCTGACTGCTGCCGTATATATGCAGACTGCCGTCTGGAGAGACTTCATAAGCTTGGCCAAAATCGGAGATTGGCTCCCCGTCATAACAGATATAGATAGAAGCGTACCTGAGCTCTTTCCCGCATTTATCTGCAAATTCTGCAACAGTACCCTCAGTTATTCCACTTATGCCAAGTTGTGAGGCAGGGCTGTCGGGAACCAGAGTCTGGTCTATCAGCATTATACCGTCGTCCACAGGCTGGATATGAAAATGGATGTAAATACTGCTGTTGTCGCATATTGCCTCAAGCACTTTGTATTCTGCCCAGTCATCTCCTGCAAGGGCAAGACAGTTCTCGCCTTCGGTCAAATCACTTCCGAAACTCTCGTCGGCTTTTGTGCTCAATCTGTCCAAGGTTTCCGCATCGGCCAGGCCCAATCCGGTCAGCCACTCGATAAGTCCGCCGGATACGGCAATGGTGCAGGCCGTTATCAAAAAAGCCAGAACCAGTACGGCTACCAGAATAAGCTTTGGTCTTAGCTGCCTGCGGCCCAAATTATGCGCACTGTAAGGGTAACTGCTGGTGCTGCTACGAAAGCTCTCCATTACTTTGACTTTAAGGGCTTCAGGAGGGCGTATTTCCCGGCACAGCCTGGTGTACTCTTTAAAATTAGCCATAACTGTTCAACTCCTTCCTTAACGTAGCTCTGGCCCGGTTCAGGTTTACCCGTACTGCAGTTTCAGTCATTCTGAGCATTCCGGCTATTTCCCGGGAGGTATAATTTTCACCGTAATACAGGTGAAATATCGTCCGCTGCTTTCCGGGCAGACGGTTTGCTGCATCCCAAATTTCAAGTCCGCTGTCCAGACCTGAGCAAGTTAGCTCTGGTAAGTCCTCCAACTTTAGCAAGCTTTTCCTCCGGCGTTGCCGGCCAATATCGTTGCAGCAATTTATTGCCACTCTTATGAGCCAGGCTTTCAACCGGTCATCGTCCCAAAGTTCTGCCCGCTTCTGCTGACAGAGGCGGAGAAATGTATCCTGATATACGTCTTCTGCATCTGCGGTATTTTGCAGACGGCAAAGAGCCAAACGATATATAGTGTCTCCGTACAGGGCCATGGCCTGTGTCAGAAAGTCTTCGGTCATTCGTATCACATCCTTTTTGCCTTTCTGTATATAACACGGTGTAAGGAGATAAAATGTTACATAAAAAATAGGCAGCTGACCACTGCCTATTTAAAAAGTTATAATCACTTGCTCTCAATGTACAGAATGCCGCAGAGGAGGGGATTGCTGCTGCTCCTGGCATAGCTCATATAGTCCCGGCGGCTGACGTAGTATTTTTTGCCCCAGGAGGAGAGCTGCATCAAATCCTCGTCCAGCCCGGTGACGGTGACGAAATGGGCCCGGGCGTCGGCAGAGGGCTGAAGCCTGCCGGAAAGGCCTGGAGTCTGAAGGGCCAGGCCTTTTTTCTCCCAGAATTTCGGGAAGTTTGTCCCCACGGCGCAGACAATGGGGATGTCGGCCTTGAGCATTTTCTCCATGCGTCCCCATATCCCGGTTGTTGCCGGGAGCCATGAAGCCCGAAAAGGGAGACAGTGTGTTTTGAAGAAGCGGCACATGCCCAGGGCCAGGGCAACTCCGTTGGTGCCCAGAGGGTAGAGGACGGGGAAATACTTCCTTTTCATGGCCGCAAGGCAGCTTTCATAGTTCCCGCCGCTCATTGCATCTTCCGCGTCAAAGGAGCCCAGTTCCGGAACATTCGTCCAGCGGCAGCGGCTCCTGAGATAGAGCAGGCAGTCCAGGGCCGCTACGATGCCGCAGCCGCATTTTTGAATGACACGGTCAGAGCTGAGGCGCTGATTCCCTCCGTAAGTGCTGAGAGCGCCGTAATTGATTTTTATATATTCGCCTTTTAATTCCAGCATATTATCACCGCTGTGATTATACCCCAATTGCGCCCCGCTTTCAATGAAATATCAGGGAAAAGCAGTGGCAAAGAGGAAAGGCTTATGCTATAATCAGGGACTAGAGAGCCCATATTTGGAGGTGCCCCATGCTGGATTTTTTGAGACAAGAGGGAATAAACGAAAATATAATTGACCGGATAGAGGATTTCCGCCGCAGCTACCCCGTGCCGCCGGAGGATGAATACCGGGTATCTCAGCCCAAATACCGCTATTACGGCACGGATATCTGGAACAAGGCGCTGACGGCGCTGCTGGCAGGGGAGAATATATTGCTGGTTGGCCCGAAGGCAACTGGCAAGAACGTGCTGGCGGAGAATCTGTCCGCAGTGTTCCGCCGCCCGGAGTGGAACGTCTCCTTCTACTTGAACACCGATGCCTCCTCCCTAATCGGCACCGACACCTTCAAGGACGGAGCCGTGGTGTTCCGCCAGGGCCCCATATACAAGTGCGCCGTCAGGGGCGGTTTTGGCATACTGGACGAGATAAACATGGCCAAGAATGAGTCTCTGGCCGTGCTCCACGCCACTCTGGACTTCCGCCGCATAATCGACGTGCCAGGCTATGACCGCATAGAGCTCTCGCCCTGCACCAGATTCATAGCCACCATGAACTACGGCTATGCCGGTACCCGGGAGCTGAACGAGGCCCTGGCCTCCCGCTTCATGGTCATCAACATGCCCATAATCAGCCGGGAGAACCTGGCAAAGCTGCTGAAATCCCAGTTTGAAAACCTGAAGGATGACTATGCAGATCTCCTGGCGGAGCTCTTTGAGGACATCCGCAAGAAGTGCGACAGCTCGGAAATTTCCACCAAGCCTCTGGACCTCCGGGGCCTCATGTCTTCGGTGTCCCTGGTGGCCAACGGCCTGAGCATGGGCCAGGCCTTGGAGCTGGGCATCATCAATAAATCCTTCGACGACTTTGAGCGCCAGCTGGTGGCGGATATAATTAACACCAAGGTAAGCTCCAGGCTGACTGCTGCCGACATCTTTGAAAGCTGATGGACCAGGTATCGAAGCTCCAGCAGAGACGGGCCGAAAATATAATATGGAACAGCGCAGGGGACTACGGTTTCCGCCCGGACTTCAAGGCCTTTGACAAGGAAGGCCAGGCGGAGCTGTACTGGAACTGTATAATAGGCGCAGCCCGGAGGCATTATGAATACCCCAAGCTGGAGGAGCTCTTCAAAGCCCTGGACCAGTACGAGGAAGGGGACAGCTATGAGGGCCTTCTCTGGCTGGGCCTGGAAAACGCCTTGTATTTAAAGGAGCTGCCCCGCCGCCCGGCCCTGGAGGAGCTGAGGGAGAACTATGCCCGCAGCCTCACAAAGCAGCTGGCCGGCACCGAGGACGACCGTTTCTATGACTTTATGGCCCTGGCCCACTTTACCAGGGCTCTGGGGGAAGAGCCCAGGCTGGGCAGATATGACGCCTCCCTTCTGGATGAGCTGGAGTTTGGCCCGGAGCTCTCCACCGACCAGATAGTGGAGCGGGCAAAGGAGCTCTTTGGCCGCTGGTTTCAGATAAGCGCCCAGCTGAGGAAAAAGGAGCGGCGTCTTCAGCCCTCGCTGCTTGGCCGTAAAATGGGAAAGCAGAGGGGGAGCCGGCGCTTCCGCCGCTTTGGGGCGGGCTTTGCCGAGCACCCGGACGATGCCTACGGCGGGGAGAATACCGGCGGCAAGAGGGAAGAGCAGGAACTGCGCACCAAGCTCAGCGCCGGAGAGCTCAGGGAATTTATGGAGTCCAAATTCGGCGAGCCAATATACCGCCCGTCCAGGATGATGGAGATAGAGCGCAGCCTCTGTACCGGCAACCACAGGGACTGCCACCTGCTCTTCACCCGGGGCGAGGTGATAAAGGGCAAGATACAAAACGCCTTTGAAGCCCTGCAGAAGGAAAAAGAGGCGGCGCAGATTGAGAAAAACCGCAAGAGCTTTTACAGCCAGCTGCCCCGGAACATGACGGTCATCTCAAAGCTCAGCGAGAAGATACAAAACTCCGTACTGCTGCACCTGGAGCCCACGGATGTGAAAGCCAACTCCGGCAGGCTCAGCGGCGAACTGGTGTGGCGGGCGGCGATGCTTGAGGACGACAAGGTCTTCACCAAGACCGAGCAGGGGGACAAGGGGAATCTCAGCATAGACATTTTGCTGGATGCCTCCACCTCCCAGAAGCGGCGTCAGGAGCTGGTGTCCGGCCAGGGCTATATTATAGCCGAGAGCCTGAGCCGCTGCGGCATACCCTGCCGGGTCATGTCCTTTTGCTCCATGACCGGCTTCACCATAATGCGCATCTTCCGGGACTATAACCAGTGGAACAGGAACGACAGGATATTCCAGTACGTGTCCAACGGCTGCAATCGGGACGGCCTGGCCATCCGCGCCGCCCATTACCTGATAAACGAGAGCCCCTATGAGCACAAGGTGCTAATCGTCCTCTCCGACGTGAAGCCCAACGACGTCATCAAGATACGGGACAGGTCCGGCGGGGAACTGTCCGCCTATGAATATGAGACGGGGCTGACGGATACGGCCCTTGAGGTGCGCCGGGCCAAGGCGGACGGGATATCGGTGGTCTGCGTCTTTACAGGCAACGACGAGGACCTGCCGGGGGCCAAGCTGGTCTACGGCCGGGATTTTGCCCGCATACAGTCTCTGGACAAGTTTGCGGATACTGTGGGTATGCTCATACAAAACCAGATAAAATTGATGTAAAAAATTGTCGGGACAAAATGTCCCGACAATTTTTTGGCACTTTTTTCTTTTTAAACCGTCTTACTTGGCAAGGACCTTTTTCAGCCTTGCGTATCTGGGCAGGGAGCACTCCAGAGGCAGCTCAGGCTCGCCCTGGATAAGGGGCAGCACGTAGTCGATGAACTCGTGCTTGAGGCCGTTGCCCTCCTCATTTATCCATTCCAGAGGCACCTTCTTCTCGTAGTTTGCCACGGAGGAGAGGGGGAGAAGGACCATCTTGCAGTGGTACTTGCCGTCGATGTACTCCCGCTCAAAGGCCACCATCTTGCCGGTGGTGCCGGAGACGGCCTGCCTGACCGCTTCCTGGCCTGCGCCGAAGGCCTCGTCGATATCGGTCTTGGAGGCCAGGTGAGCGCCGCAGCGCTGCAGGAGGCTCAGCTCGATGCCGCGGACCTTGGCGCCGGTGTGGTTCTTGACTGTCTCTGCCAGCATGGAAGCCAGGCCGCCCAGCTGTGCGTGGCCGAAGCCGTCGGTGGCGGAGGCCTTGGCCTCGGAGACGAAGCTGCCGTCGGCATAGTGGATGCCCTCGGACACGGCCACCAGGACCTTGCCGTTGGCCTTGTAGATGCGATCCACGTCGGCCAGGAACTTGTCCATGTCGAAGTCCAGCTCGGGCAGGTAGATGAGGTCGGGGCCGGAGCCGAACTCGGTGGCAAGGGCGGCGCTGGCGGCCAGCCAGCCGGCGTGGCGGCCCATGATCTCCACCACGGTTATCATGCCGCTGTCGTAGACTCTGGCGTCCTTGTTTATCTCCATGCAGGAGGTGGCAATGTACTTGGCGGCGCTGGCGAAGCCGGGGCAGTGGTCGGTGCCGAAGAGGTCGTTGTCAATGGTCTTGGGCACGCCCATGACCCGGCACTCGTAGCCCACGGACTCCATGTAGCGGCTTATCTTGTTGCAGGTGTCCATGGAGTCGTTGCCGCCGTTATAGAAGAAGTAGCGGACGTTATATTTTTTGAATATTTCCAGTATACGCTTATAGTCGGTGTCGTCCTTTTCGGGGTCGGCTATCTTGTAGCGGCAGGAGCCCAGCTCGGAAGAAGGGGTGTTCAGCAGCAGCTTCAGCTCTGCGGGGTCCTCCTCATCCATAATGTAGAGTTTGTCGTCCAGGACGCCCCGGATACCGTGGGCGGCGCCGTAGACAGTGGTGATCTCCTCTGCATCAAGGGCGGCGCGGATAACGCCGTAAGCGCTGGCGTTTATCACAGCGGTAGGACCTCCGGACTGGCCGAAAATGCAGGAACCAATCAGTTTTTCAGACATGTTTCTTCCTCCAAGAATTTTTTGATTTTTATGCGTTTTGTCAAAACTGCGTATTGATTATAAACTGCTTTGAGGATATAATAATCTCGAAGATTTGTAAATGTACTATTTGTACAAATTTTAAATACTTTGTTAAAGGAGAAAAGAAAAATGCCCCTGGTAACAACAAAAGAAATGTTTGCGAAAGCCTATAACGGCGGTTATGCCGTGGGCGCTTTCAACGTCAACAACATGGAGATAGTTCAGGGCATAACCGAAGCGGCTGCCGAGCTCAATGCCCCCCTTATCCTTCAGGTGTCCAAGGGCGCCCGGGCCTATGCAAATCATACTTACCTGATAAAGCTGGTCGAGGCCGCAGTGATCGAGACCGGTCTGCCCATCGCCCTCCACCTGGACCACGGCAACAGCTTTGAACTCTGCAAATCCTGCATTGACGGCGGCTTCACCTCCGTCATGATAGACGCCTCCTCCAAGCCCTTTGAGGAGAATATAGCCCTTACCCGCCAGGTGGTGGAATATGCCCACGACCACGGCGTGGTCGTGGAGGCCGAGCTTGGCACCCTGGCCGGCATAGAGGACGAAGTGAACGTCTCCGCCGAGGACAGCTCCTACACCCGCCCCGAGGATGTTCAGGAGTTCGTGGAGCGCACCGGCTGCGACTCTCTGGCTATAGCTATCGGCACCTCCCACGGTGCATATAAATTCAAGCCCGGCACCGACCCCAAGCTGCGTCTGGATATTCTGGAAGAGGTCCAGAAGCGCCTGCCCGGCTTCCCCATAGTTCTCCACGGCTCTTCTTCCGTTCCCCAGGAGTTTGTGAAGATAATCAACGAGAACGGCGGCAACATGCCCGGCGCCATCGGCATCCCCGAGGAGCAGCTGCGCCTGGCCGCCCAGATGGCCGTCTGCAAGATCAATATCGACTCCGACCTGCGTCTTGCCATGACCGCCAGCATCAGGAAGTACTTCAACGAGCATCCCGATCACTTTGACCCCCGCCAGTACCTTGCTCCGGCCCGCACCGCCATCAAGGAAATGGTTAAGCACAAGATCGTGGACGTTCTCGGCTGCGACGGAAAGGCCTGAGCATCTTTCTCTAAGCAAAAACAGGAGGTGGCAAAATGAGTCCAAGGCCGGAAAAAAGCAGGCATGAGGCTGTAAAAAAGAAACCGGAGAACCCGGTAAGCATGCTTCCCAACAGCAATACAATGATCGTCATCCGGCTGGTGATCGCATCGGTTATTTTTGCTGTCTCACTTATCGTAAATATGCCGGAGTTCCTCAGCATCATCCTCCTGGTACTTGCCGCGGCCGCCGCAGGCTATGACATAGTCCTGCAGGCCATGAGCTCCATAGAAGAAGGGGACTACTTTTCGGTCCCCGTGGTGGTAGTGTTCATTGCCCTGTTGTCCTACTTCATCGGCTTTGCCATTGAGGGCGCCGCTCTGATACTCCTTTACCAGATAGGGCTCATGCTTATAAACTACGCCGCGGACCACACCAAAAAGGCGGCGCTGGAGCTGCTGAACTATCAGGACGAAGGCTTGAAAAACCATATGGCCGAGCTGGTGAATGACAAGGCAGCCACGGCTATGTCCATAGAATCCGTGATGAAGAGCAGCTCCGGCTCGGTGCTGAAGCTGGCCATGATCCTCTCGGTCATCTATGCAATAGCTCTGCCCCTCTTCACAAACTATACCTATATCGTCTCCATCCACCGGGCCCTCACCATCATCCTCATAGCCACACCCATGTCCGTGGCCGTGTCCATACCTCTGGCCGCCACCGTGGGCATGTGCTACAGCGCCCAGCAGGGCGTGGTGATAGAGAAGGCCTCCAGCCTGGAAGCCATGGCCGATTCCACCGTGGCCATCTTCGACAAGGGCGGCATCTTTGCCGACGAGTGCCCCAGAATAATTGCCATGTATTCCGATATCCTGGACTCCGCCACCTTTATGAATTTTGTGGCTCATGCGGTGTATTATTCCGACCAGCCCATTGCAAAGGCTGTGTCTGCCGCCTTTGACCAGGACTATAAGCTGGATGTCATCTCCGACTTCCGGGATATCCCCGGCTACGGCATGGAGCTGAATATCGACGGCATACCGGTCTCCTTCGGCACCCGGGAGCTGTATTCCAGCAGGGAAGTGGAGCTGCCCGACGACAATGCCGCCATAGGCCAGGCCTATTATATGGTGGTGGCCAACAAGTATGTGGGCAAGGTTGTGGTGTCCTCCGACGTGAATGAGGAGACCGAAAACCTCATCCCCGAGATGAAGGCGGTGGGCATAAACCGCTGCATCCTCCTCACGGAGGACAGTAAGGAAGTGGGCCAGCAGTTTGCCGAGCTCATGAACTTCAATGAGATGTATGCCCAGTGCGACACGGAGAAGAAGCTCAGCATAATTAGCGAGATCGCCAAGAGGGAAAAGGGCGCAGTCATCTTCGTGTATTCCAGCGGTATTGAGGCCCATTCCGAGGCCGCCGTGGATATCAGAGTGGGCAGCAAGGGCAAATATGCCGACGCTATAGTCGACCCGGCCTATATAAACAACCTGCCCTTTGCAAGACAGGTGGCCGTCAGAGTGAAGGATATAGCGGTGGAGAACGCCCTGTTCGCCTTCGTGGTCAAGGCACTGCTGGTGTTCCTCAGCATCGTGGGCTACTGCAACCTGTGGTTTGCCATATTTATAGATATGGTGGCCGCCGTTGCGACTATCCTGAATACCATTCGGGTGACCAACGAATCCCTGATAAGCACCCTGCGCTATAAGATGGGCCGATGAGTTCCCAAAAGAGTTAAAGCTCCAACAGTCCGGCTGTATGCCGTGGCTGCTGGAGCTTTTTCCTGCCTGCTGCCTTAAATCTTAAGACGCAAGGGGAGGGGAGGCTGGGCATAAGCGGCCCTCATGCGTGCCGGGAAGAAAATTAAGACTCTGCATGGTGACCTGAACTGCCCGCATTGCCCGCCCCCGTTGCATAGAGCGGCTTACACAGATTATGAGCACACGGCCCGGGCAGCCGGCGTCGTGTCCCGATGTTCATGAAAGCTGCTGAAAAACAATTTCTCATGGATGAAATTATGTAAGCTATTGCCGGCGGCTGTGTGTTCTTAAAAAAATTATGTAAATTAAAACTTGACAAGGCAAGCCGCTTAACTTATAATTACCTCAGCAGGGGGCAAGGAAATCCCCCTTATATATCTCCCCAGCGAAGTTCGCATAATATAAATTAAACGAACTTAGAACCATAAAATAATGAGGAGCGGTTTACATAATGAATCTTGACCAGATAAACGACGCACCGGATATACTTATGGAGTTTTTGGAGTACCACTCCACTGTCCGGGGACATTCGGATAAAACTGTGGCCGGATATTATTTGGACCTAAAGATCCTGTTCCGTTTTATCAAGCGGCGCAGACATCTGGTGCCGGCGGAAACTCCTTTCAATGAAATAGACATAAGCGACGTGGACATCGACTTTATCAAGTCCATCCGCATTGAGGAGCTCTACAGGTATCAATCCTTCTCGCCGGAGATGAGCAATTCCAATCGTTCCCTTTCGGCAGCCAGCCGCTGCCGCCGTACTTCCTCCGTCAAGTCCTTTTACAATTATCTCACTGTGAAGCGCCACCTGCTGGACTTTAACATTTGTCAAGAACTTGACATGCCCAAGCGGCCCAATCTGCTGCCCAGGTATTTGGAAGAGTCGGAGTGCGAGCGGCTGCTCTCGGTGTGCGACGGGCCCTTTGCCCTGCGGGACTACTGTATTCTCATGCTCTTCATGTCCTGCGGCATGCGGGTCTCGGAGCTGGTATCCCTGAACGTCTCGGACATCTACGACGACCATCTGAGAGTCGTGGGCAAAGGCAATAAAGAGCGCATTATATTTTTTGCCCAGGGCTGCCGGGAGGCAATCGACGATTACCTGGCCGTCCGGGACCCGGAGAACATCATCCCCCAGGACAGAAACGCCCTTTTTATCAGCCGGGACCACCGGCGCATAAGCGTCCGGGGCGTGCAGAAGATGCTGGATAAGAAGCTCCTCCAGGCCGGGCTGGATACAAGCCGCTATTCGCCCCATAAGCTACGCCATACCGCAGCCACTTTGATGCTTAAAAACGGCGTGGATACCAGAGCTTTACAGGAAGTTCTGGGCCACAGCAATCTGAACACCACCCAGATATACACCCATCTGGACAATGCCGCCCTCCACGAGGCTGCCATGGCCAACCCCATCGGACGCAAGACAAAGGCCGACATTGAGGAGGACAGCTGATATATACAATATATTTGCTGTAGTGTTTGTTATTTTTGCCCAAATAAATTGTCCGGGACCGGAGATTTTTGAACTGAAGCTCCGTCCCGGAAATTTTTTATGGAAAAATGGAAAGTGTACTTGACATATTGGAATCATATGCTATAATAAAACCATGTAAAGCAAACTTTCCATCTGGGGGATTCAAATGAAAAACCGTTTGGAAGAGCTGCGCAAGCAGCGGGGAATAAAGCAGGAGGAGCTGGCCGCCGCCCTGGAGGTGTCCCGTCAGACTATAGGTTCTCTGGAAAACGGCCGCTATAATCCCTCCATACTCCTGGCCTTCAAGATCGCCCGATATTTTGACATGAGCATAGAAGAGATATTTATATATGAGGAGAAAGCATAATGAAAAGTAAAAAGCCATTTTTGATAGATATTTTCCTTGGAATCGTCTTTTTTGCTTCCAGCTTCTTTCTGAAAGACGAGTATTATTCAGCCATGCTCCTGGCCGGAGGCGTGGGCTTGGTGGCAGCTTCTCTTGTCAGTATACTGCGGATGTCATATTGGGAAAGCCCAAAGCACCGGGAAGAATATGAGCTTAGAAAGCGGGAGGCCCACATCAACTCCGTGGACGAGAGAAAGCAGTATCTGAGAATGAAATCGGGGCATATCAGCTATCAACTAATGTGCCTTGTCCTGTTTGTGCTCGCCTTTGCCTTGGCTCTGTTCAAGGCTCCGGCCTGGGTGATAGCAATGGTTTTTCTGCTTTCCGTTGGCCAATACCTGTTGGGTATTGCAGTATTCCATTGGTTGGAGAAAAGGCTGTGACTCTGCCAGGACCTGATATTATAGGGGGTTAATTATGAAAAAAACACTTGCAAATCTTAGCATAGCTGCAGGCCTTATAATTCTTATGGGTGGCTTGCTCAGTTACGGCCTGGGGATAAATAATATAATTCCTGTGCCTCGTCCCGACCTGATAGTGTCCGGAACTACGCTGATAGGGATTATCTTCATTGTCTCAGGTGCCTGCGATTTGTTCGTAAAAAAGACCAGAGAAATGGAAATCGAGGAAAAGGACGAGAGGAACATAGCTCTCAGTAATGCGGCTATGGCCAGCGGCTTTAAGGTGCTGAACGTGTCTATTTCCGTCTCCCTCTTTGCCCTGATTTTTACCGGCTATATGTCGGCAGTACCCTGCTTTACGATTATTGGCGCCTTTGCGGTGGGCCAGCTGGCTTTTATTATAAAGCTCTGGCGTCTCCAGAAAACCATGTGACGCAGGCAAAAACAACATCTATAAATCAATGGAAAAACCGTTTCGCCCTGTTAAAGCGAAACGGTTTTTTCGGTAATGGGCAGGCCGGAGCCAATGTCAAATACCGGGGCATCAGTGAGATACAGGGGCTCAACTCTGCGCCTGTCCAGGAAAGAGAGTATCTCTCCCCTGTCCGGGTGTTCATCCAGGCGGCCGGTAAAAGCCAGAGTATCACTGCTGATTTTAAAGGCGGCGCCGCCGATGAAGCCCCAGTCAAAGCCCTCCAGGAAAACGCCTTCCGGAGAAATCAGCAGCACCTCCAGCCCGGCCCTTTTCGCTGCAGCGGCTATTCCCCTGTCGGCGGTTATTATTGCTCCCCTGTCAACCACGCAGACGGCGCATTTGCTGTAGCCCTGCCGGCACGCTACTGGCTCCAATCCCCGGGGATTTGTTAAATATTCGGCAATATCCCGGGCTCCGGTGCGGGGGTTATATATCAGCTTGTCCCCGCATATGCACATATTCAACTGGGCGTCTCCGGGATAAGCAGGCCGCTGCACAATATCGGGATAGAAGAGCCGAAAGCCCATCCCCTCCAGGGCTTTGGAGAAGCCGCTGCCTTTCAGATACGGGGCCAGCCATAGCTTCTCCCCTCCTCCGTGGAATACCGACAGGTCGGCATGACCTGAGAGCCTGATATCCACATTCGGATTATTCGATACTAAAACAACATTAATTCCCAGCTTTTCCAGGGACGGAGTGAGGATTCTTGAATATTTCTCCCCAATGATCAGGGACCCGACCTGCCGGGGCAGGTTTGCCCACTCAACTGCGTTCACGTTTTTTACCCAATACTGCGGCCATGGCCTCGCCCACTGATTTCACCGGTATCAGCTCCAGGCCCTCATACTGCTTTACCTCGTCCCGCACATGGGCGGGTATGACGCAGCGCTTGAAGCCCAGCCGGGAAATCTCGCCCAGGCGCTGGTTCAAAGCGCTGACGCTGCGAATTTCCCCGGAGAGCCCCACCTCGCCGAAGGCCGCCAGGTCCGTGCCCAGAGGACGGTCCAAAAAGCTGGAGGCCACGGCAAGAACTGTGGCCAGGTCTGCCGCCGGTTCGTCCAGGCTCAATCCGCCGATCACGTTTATATAGGCGTCGCAGTTGCCCACCGGCAGGCCTCCCCGCTTTTCCAGCACCGCCAGGAGCATGGCCGCCCTGTTGTAGTCTATGCCGTTGCAGCGCCGGGCGGCGTTGTAATTTGCGGGGGTGACCAGGGCCTGGACCTCTGCCAGAATAGGGCGGCTGCCCTCCACTATGCAGGATACGCAGGTGCCGGGGCTGTTCTCCGGCCGCCCGCTGAGAAAGACCTCGGAGGGGTTCTCCACACAGCGCAGGCCCTTGTCCGCCATTTCAAAAACCCCTATCTCATTGGTGGAACCGAAGCGGTTCTTGGCGGCTCTGAGGATGCGGAAGCTGGTGCTCCGCTCTCCCTCAAAATACAGCACGCAGTCCACCATGTGCTCCAGCACCTTGGGGCCGGCAATGCTGCCCTCCTTGTTGATGTGGCCCACCACGAAAACCGTCAGGCCCTTGTCCTTGGCGGTGCGCATGATGCGCATGGTGCACTCCTTTATTTGAGTGAGGCTGCCGGGGGCGGAGGGAACTTCGCTGTCGGAGACGGTCTGAATGGAGTCGATGATGACAATGTCCGGCTCGGCGCGGTTTATGGCCGCGATGATATTGTCCATATCCGTCTCCGCCAGGACGTAGGTCTCCCCACCGTCCACCCCCAGGCGCATGGCCCGGAGCTTCAGCTGCCGCTCGCTCTCCTCACCGGTGACATACAGTATCTGCCTGGACTTTTCCAGGCTGCCGCACATCTGCAGCAGCAGCGTGGACTTGCCTATGCCCGGGGCGCCGCCCACCAGGATGAGGGAGCCGGCCACGGCTCCGCCGCCCAGCACTCGGTCGAACTCGGAAATGCCGGTCATAAAACGAATCTCCGACTCCGTATCCAGCTCGGAAATGCGCTTGAGCTTGAAAGCGCCGGACTCTCCTTTTGAGTAGGAGGCGCTCCTGGAGCGCCGGTCGGCTCCCAGCTTCAGCTCCGTCAAAGTATTCCATGCGCCGCAGGACGGGCACTTGCCCGCCCAGTTGGCAGTTTCATTGCCGCATTCCGTGCAGCAATATATAGTCTTTTGTTTAGCCATGCTTATCTCCGTATGTCAGGTATTGGCCATCCCGGCCTTGTATTGCAGAAAAGAAGCCATCAGCACGGTGGACAAAGCGGTCTGATAGCTGCTGTCCGACAGTTTGCCCATATCCGAGAAATTTGACATGAAGCCGCATTCCACCAATATGGCCGGACAGGACACGTGGTTCAGCACATAAAGCTTGCTGGAAGCGGGCTCCGCCACCCGGCGGTTGTCAGGGTACAGCTGGGATATCAGGTTCTGGTGGGTCAGGACTCCCAGACTTTCGCTGCTGCCGGAGCTGGAATAGATGACCTGAGGACCGCTGGGCTGGCCGGTGGGATAGCAGTTCTGATGTATGCTGATGAGCACCGGATTTGTAGCGGAGTTCACCATCTGGGCCCTGTTCACCAGGTCGTCGTGCTCGCTGTAGCTCTCGGTGCCGGATTTTGTGCTGTCATCCTGGCGGGTCATAGCGTTGTCCTGCCCGTAGAATTCCGCCAAAGCCCGAAGCTTCAGGCCTATGGCCAGGTTGATGTCGCTCTCCTTGGTGCCGTCCGCTGCCAGCGCGCCCCCGTCTATGCCGCCGTGGCCCGGGTCGATGATAAGAGTATAGTCCCCGGCGCCGGCGGCGGTTTCGGAGACGGACTCCTGCTCCGGCACCAGAAGGCTGACCAGGATGGCTGCCGCCAAAAGCAGAGCGGCAGCTATCAGCGCGGCCTTGTTGCCGCCTTTGATTTTGAATGTGCAGTACATGCAGACCCCTCATAAATAATATTTGAGGCCAGAACTCATTATATATGCTCCAAACTGCCAAGTCAACCGGGCAGCTCAAAGCAGGATACAGATAAGTCCGCCGCTTCCCTCATTGATTATCCTCTGTAAGGTCTCCTGAAGCTTATCCTTTGCGCTCTGGGGCAGGGCCTCTATCTTGGAAGTCAGCCCCTCTTCCGCTATGTCATAGAGGGATTTGCCGAAAATATTGGACTGCCAAATCCTGTTCACATCCCCGTCAAAACCCTGGAGCAGAAAGTTTATGATATCCTCCGAGGCGGTCTCCCCACCCAGTGCCGGGGTGACCTCCGTCTCTATATTGGTCATCATCATGTGTATGGCCGGGGCGCTGGCCTTCAGCTTTACGCTGTACTTGCCGCCCTGGCGGACTATCTGGGGCTCCTCCAGCTGCATCTGGGAGGAGTCCGGCATGACTACGCCGTAGCCCTTTGTGCGCACGTCCTCCAGGGCGGAGCGCAGCTTGTCGTAGTCCAGCTTCACGGCGCTCATCTCCGACAGCGTAGTTATCAGGTCACCGTCGTTTTTGACTTCTATCCCGGTCTGCTCGCTTATGGTCTTGTAATACAGCAGTCTTGGTAAACGAACGTTTACTTCCATGGCTCCGCAGCCCAGATCGCTTTTGCTGACTTTTGCCTCGCTGATGTTCTCATATTCCGCCAGCTTATCCACCGAGGCATAGCAGTCCTTTATTTTGCTTACTCCCGAATAGCTCTCCATTATACCGGAGAAGATCTCACTGCGCAGGCTGTTGTCCTGGGGAAGGGCCTCCAGCCACTCCGGCAGGTATATGCCCACGGACTTCAGGGGGAACTCCTCCAGGACGGAGCGTATTATATCGGATATCCCATCCTCGTCCAGCTGCAGGCAGTTCACCCTCAGGCAGCGCACGCCGTAGTTTTCACTTATCTCCCTTGCGGTCTCCCGGGCGTATTCCGAGTCCGGCTCCGCGCTGTTCAGGAGGACCACAAAGGGTTTGCCTATCTCTTTCAGCTCGTTTATGACCCGCTGCTCCGGGACGATGTATTTCTCCCTGGGTATATCGCAGATGCTGCCGTCGGTGGTTATTACAATGCCTATGGTGGAGTGCTCGCTTATCACCTTGTAGGTGCCCTTCTCCGCCGCCTCCGTCATGCTTATCTCGTGGTCGAACCAGGGGGTGGTGACCATGCGCTCTTCCCCGTCCTCAAACTGTCCGGCGGCCCCCTCCACCATGTAGCCCACGCAGTCCACCAGCCGCACGGACAGCTGGGTGTCCTCCGCCAGGGACACGGTGACCGGGTTTTCCGGCACGAACTTGGGCTCGGCAGTCATTATGGTCTTGCCGGAGCCGCTTTGAGGCAGTTCGTCTCTGGCCCGCTCCTTCATATAGGTGTTGTCTATCTGAGGGATGACAAGCTTCTCCATAAACCTTTTTATAAAGGTTGATTTCCCCGTCCTGACCGGGCCCACAACGCCGAGCATGAAAGCCCCGTCAGTCCTTGCAGCGATATCGTGATAAATATTTGTATCAGTCATAAAAAACCTCCGCTCTCATGTTCTCGTTTGTACGAGTTTATGAGCAGCGGAGGGGGTTTATGACAAGCACCTCAGGCGAAGGAAACTATCTGCCGGTGCAGCTTGGAAACGGTGAAGCTCAGGTCTTTAAAGCGCTCCTCCAGCTTCTTGGCCAGTACGGGGATGACCAGGTTCTCGGTACAGAAATGGTCCCCGTCCACCAGGTTCATGCCCAGCTCGGCAGCCTGAAGGAACTGATGGTATTTGATATCGGCTGTGAGATAAGTGTCGCAGCCCAGCTGGAAGGCGGCCTCCAGACTGTCTCCCCCGGAGCCGCCCATGACGGCCAGCCGCTCCACCGGCCTGCCGCTGTCGTAATAGCGCAGTCCCGTGGTTTTGAGCACCGCTTTGCACAGGGAGAGAAATTCTCCCATACCCATAGGCTGTGGCAGGGCGCCCACCCGGCCGCAGTCCTGCTCGTCCAGGGGCGCTTCCACTGAGGCGCCAAGGGCCTCCATCAGCACGTCGTTCACTCCGCTCGGAGCAATGTCCAGATTGGTGTGCATGGAGATAACGGAGATGTCGTTGGCCGCCAGCTTCAGCAGTTTCTCGTCGGTGACGGCTTTCAGGGGGCTGAATATAAGGGGGTGGTGGGAGACTATCAGCTCCGCCCCCAGCTCAACGGCCTCCTCCACCACCTGGGGGGTGACGTCCAGAGACAGCAGCACCTTTTTCACCTCGTTCTGCTCTCTTCCGAACAGGAAGCCGGAATTGTCAAAACCCATCTGCAGCTCCAGAGGGGCCAGGCGGCACAGCTCTTCAAATACGTCTTTAACTCTTGCCATTTCAATTTATCTCCTTCAACTGGGTAAGTATTTCCCTGTATAGCTCCAGAGTTGGGGCGCTGCTGCCTGAAGAGCCGGCTTCCATGCCTGCAACGGCAGCCTCAAAGCGATTGATGTAATTCTTCCTCTGCATGGCATACAGCTCGGGGTCCATGGACAGTTCCTTCTTGCCTATAAAGAGCTCGGCGTCCGTAAGCCTTGTGATACCGCCGAACCGGGCCACCAGCAGCTGGTATATGGTGCCGCCTTCCAGGATAAGCTCCTCGGCGCTTATCTCAAACTCGTTGTTGATAAGCCAGTATCTGAGCACCTCGCTTTTGGTCATGGGCTGGAGGATGAGCTTATAGCGCTTGTCCATGCACCACTCTGCCCTGTCCAGGATACGGCATATCATCTCCCCACCCATGCCTGCAATTACGATGGTATCCACGGAATCCGGGGGGCATTTTTCCAGCCCGTCGCACAGCTGGAAGTGAATTTTCTTTTCCACCCCGGCCACCCGGGCGGCGTCCACCGCCTTTTGCAGCGGGGCGGCATTGATGTCCGAGGCTATGATGTTCCCCTTGTAACCGTGGGAGGCCATCCAGACAGGGAAAAGCCCGTGGTCCGTGCCCACGTCTATCACTCCCCTGCCTGCTTCCATATATTTTACGATTGATTGTATTCGTTTGTTCATGCAAGTCTCCATAAAAACTAAAGCCGGAGCAAGTCCGGCTTTAAACTGTTCTGTCAAGCTGTTTCAAGAAAGGCCTTGAGATAGACCAGAAATTCATCCGGATCCACGCCGTGGGCAGCACAGGCCTGCTCCAGGGTCTCACCGCTGGCCAGGGCACAGCCCATGCAGTGCATGCCTATCTCCATGAAGGCGGGCATGGCCTGGGGGCAGTTCTCAACGATTTCGGCAATAAGGGTCTCTCTGGTGATTTCCATTGCGTTCTCCATTCTGCCGCTTTTGGATTCTGCCGTGCTGCCCACAAGCGGCCTGTGGGGAGCTGAAGGCGGATAAAAGATTAAAGGGACACCAAAAGTGCCCCTTTAATCTGCTCAGGCGCTCAGGCCTGCTCTCTCATCTTTGCAAAGCACTCGCTGCAGTAGACGGGGCGATCGGACTTGGGCTCGAAAGGAACCTTTGCCTCGCCGCCGCAGGCAGCGCAGACAGCGGTAAAGAACTCCCGGGGACCGCGGGCGGCGTTCTTGCGGGCGTCGCGGCATGCCTTGCAGCGCTGGGGCTCGTTCTGGAACCCGCGCTCTGCGTAGAACTCCTGCTCACCGGCGGTAAACACAAACTCCTTACCACACTCTTTGCAAACTAAGGTCTTGTCTTCGTACATTTTGAATCCTCTCTTTTGATAATTGTGCCTGTCGGCTTTTATTTGCGTTCAGCTTTTGCTGATATCGCCTTGGTTTAGATTCCGCGCCAGCTTGCGCCTTATCCTCTGGACCGCATTATCCACTGCTTTTGGCTCCTTACCCAGGCGCTGCGCTATATCGCGATAACGCAGGCCGTCCAGATACAGGTCCAGAACTTTTTTTTCAAAGCTGGATAGGCACTGGGAAAAAGCGGCATAAAGTTCTTCCTTGCTCTCTCTGGCCAGAACTAATTCTTCCGGGCTGAGCCGGAAAATTTCAGGAACTGCCGACATATGGACGCAATGGTCTTCCGAGAGTTGCTCAAAGGGGACTCCGCCATTGAGCGGGGAATGCTTTAAACGGGATGCGGATTTAACAGCGGAATACATCCGCTTTCTGATACAAAGTTCTGCAAAGGTCTTAAAGGAGGCATCACAGTCCGGGGAGAACTGCCTGATGGCTGAGACAAGGCCAAAGGTGCCTTCCTGAATAAGATCTTCGTTGTCTCCTCCGGCAATGGACAGAAACGATGGCCGTGCGCAGACCCGCACCAGATACATATATCTTTCGGCCAAAGCTTCCTCGGCATCTCTGTCTCCTGCAGACGCCATTCGCTGAAGTTCGATATCGGAGAAGTTCGTATAGTCTTCCATAACTACAACTTAAATTCTTAACAAATTTACATGTTACATTATACAACAGCTTTGTATAAAGTCAATAGCTTTTTATTCATTTGTCCCATAAAATATTACATATCCAGCTGTTGTTGGCCCATATATTCCAAGCCCAGGTGCTCATAAGCCCGCCTTGTTACGCAGCGTCCTCTGGGAGTGCGGGTCAAAAATCCCTGCTGAAGCAGGTAGGGCTCATAGACGTCCTCCAAGGTGACGGCCTCCTCGTTTATGGTAGCCGCCAGGGTCTCCAGACCCACGGGGCCGCCGCCGTAAAAATCGATTATACTTTTTAGCATGCGCCGGTCCAGAGCGTCCAGGCCCAGCTTGTCCACCTCCAGGCGGGAGAGGGCCTCGTCTGCAATTGCCCGGTCTATCACACCGTTTGCTTTTACCTGGGCAAAGTCCCTCACCCGGCGGAGCATGCGGTTGGCGATCCTGGGCGTGCCTCTGGAGCGGGCGGCTATTTCCGCGGCTCCCTCCGGCAGGATTTTGACCCCCAGTATTCCCGCCGAGCGCATGACGATGCGCTGCAGCTCCTCAGGCGTGTACAGCTCCAGCCGGAGAGAAACTCCGAATCTGTCCCGCAGGGGGGCGGTCAGCTGGCCGGAACGGGTAGTGGCCCCTATAAGGGTAAAGCGGGGCAGGTCCAGATGCAGGGAGTTGGCCGAGGGGCCCTTGCCCAGAATGATGTCTATGGCATAGTCTTCCATGGCGGGATAGAGTATCTCCTCATAGGCCCGGTTCAGCCGGTGTATCTCGTCCACAAAGAGGATGTCCCCCTCGTTGAGGTTGGTGAGCATGGCCACCAGGTCCCCCGGCTTCTCTATGGCCGGGCCGGAGGTGATGCGCATGTTCACGCCCATCTCATTGGCTATGACCGCCGCAAGGGTGGTCTTCCCCAGCCCCGGGGGGCCGTGGAGCAGCACATGGTCCAGGGGCTCCCCTCTCATCTTGGCGGCGTTGATGAACACCTCCAGATTGTCCTTGGCCTTCTCTTGGCCTATATATTCCCGGATGGTCCTGGGCCGCAGTGAGCCCTCGTTACCGTCTTCGGGGAGGCTGGCGGTGGTGGTTATTATTTCTTCGTTAACTTCGTCAGAAAAGCTGATACTCATTTAGCACTCCTATTTTACCATTTGTTTGAGTACTGCCTTAATTATCTCCTCGGCGCTCATGCCGGCGGGCTCTATCTTCTTCAGGGCCGGGGCTATCTCTGCGCTGCTGTAGCCCAGGACGCTGAGGGCGGCCATGGCGTCGGCCATGGTGCTGTCGTTTCCGGCGGCGGGGACGGAGACGGGGAGCCGGATATCCTGGAGAGAGCTGTCCTTGCTCATCTTGTCCTTCAGCTCCAGAATGACCCGCTGGGCTATTTTTTTCCCCACCCCAGGGGCCACGGTGAGGGCTTTTACATCGTCGTTCATCACGGCCAGGGCCAGGGTCTCCGGGGTGCTGTAGGACAGGATGGACAGTGCGGCCTTGGGACCGATGCCGGAGACGGAGACCAGCATGTCGAAGCAGCGCTTCTCGCTCTTGGTGTAAAAACCGAAGAGGTCGAAATTGTTTTCCCCTATGGACTCGGCAACATAGAGCTTGACCCTGTCCCCCAGGTGGATATTGGAGACGGTGTTCAAAGTTACGCTGAGGGCGTAGCCCACGCCGCCGCAGTCCAGCACCACCAGGCCCGGCTCCAGCTCGGCGACGCTGCCTTCTATATGGTAGAACATTCCTCGTTCTCCCCTCTGTAAAGTAATGATGTGGAGCTTCTGGCGTGGCACAGGGCCAGGGCCACGGCGTCCGCCGCGTCGTCGGGCTTGGGCGGATTTGGCAAGGCGCATATGCGCTTGACCATGTCCATGACCTGGGACTTTTCCGCCCGGCCGTAACCCACCACCGACTGCTTGACTTGAAGGGGCGTATACTCGTATACCTTCAGCCCGGCCTTCCGGCAGGCCAGGAGTATCACTCCCCGGCCGTGGGCCACGGCAATGCCGGTAGTGAGGTTGGTGTTGAAGAACAGCTCCTCAATGGATGCGGCGTCCGGACGGAACAACTCTATCAGCCGGAGCATGTCGTCATATATCTGCTCCAGCCTGCTGGACAGGCTGGTGTGAGCGGGGGTGCTTATCACCCCGCAGTTTACAAGTTTGTGGCTGTTTTTCTCGGAATCTACCACGCCGAAGCCTATGGTGGCTATTCCGGGGTCTATGCCCAATACGCGCATTTGATCACATCCTCCATGGATTTTATCACATCTTTGCCCTTATAGCAACAACAATCAAAGCCATGCCCGCTCCAGGGCGGCTATGCCCCGGCTTATCTCCTGGGTGCTCATGCCGGAGTAGCCGGCAATCACCATGCCCTCAGCGGGACTGGGGCCAAAGGAATAGTATTCCGAGAGCCCGTACACTCTCACACCCTCCCCTGCTGCCCGTTCCACCAGCTCCCTTTCCCCCAGGCCGGCAGAGGACCTGAGGAGCAGATGGGTCCCGCCGCCGGAACTTTTCAGCTCCAGGACCCGGGAGAGGGGGCTGCTTTCCAGGGCCTTTATAAAATGCTCCCGGCGGCCAAGATAGAGCTTTCTCAGGCGGCTCACGTGCCTTTCAAAGTAGCCCCGTTTTAAAAATTCCGCCAGTATGAGCTGCTCGAAGACCGGCACCGTGCAGGCGTAAAAGCCCAGCTTTTCGTCGAAGCGCTCCAAAAGCTCCGGGGGGATGACCATGTATCCTATGCGCATGGAGGGGGCCAGGCTCTTTGTAAAGGTGTTGAGATATACCACCCTGCTGGAGCGGTCCAGGCTTTGCAGGGTGGGGACCGGCCTGCCGTACAGGCGAAAGTCGCTGTCATAGTCGTCCTCTATAATGTACCTGTCCGGCGAGGCGCAGGCCCAGGCCAGTATCTCGTGGCGTCTGGCGGCAGGCATGACCGTACCCAGGGGAAAATGGTGGGAGGGAGTTATGTGGGCCACCTGAATGCCCTGGGCAGTCAGGGAGTCCAGCCTGGCTCCGCTGCCGTCCACGGCTATGGGCAGGACCTTTGAGCAGTTGGCGGAGAACACCCGGTGGGTCTTGACATAGCCAGGGTCCTCCACGCCGTAGCACCTGTCCCTGCCCAAGAGCTGTATCAGCAGCCCGGTGAGATATTCGCTGCCTGCGCCAACGACTATCTGCTCCGGATGCACCGTCAGACCCCGGAAGGAGTGGAGATAGTCGGCTATGGCCTGCCTGAGGCCGCAGGCGCCTTTACCGCTGCAGGAGTTCAGCAGCTCCTCCCCGCCGGCGCTGAGTATTTCCCGGGAGAGCTTGGCCCAAACGGAAAAAGGAAAGAGGGCGGTGTCCGCCCTGTTGGTGCTGAAATCCACATCGTAGACCTTTTCCGGCGGGGCGGGCTTCAATATTACGGGCTGAGCCTCCCGCTGCCGGGAGCGGCCGGGGATGTTTTCCGCATAGAAGCCGCTGCCGGGTACGGAATAGATATATCCCTCCGCCGCCAGAAGCGAATAGGCCGTCTCCACGGTCACAACGCTTATCTTCAGATGGGCGGACAGCGCCCGCTTGGAGGGGAGCTTTTCTCCGGGGGCTATGTTCCCGCTCTCTATCTCCCCTCTTATATAAGTGTACAGCTGCTCGTACAAAGCCTTGGAGTCATTGAAATCTATAGTTAACACCGCATACCGACCTTATCATAATTTGATTTTTCCCGCAAAACGGGAATACCGGTTTCTTCTAATATAGCACAGCCCCGGGAAAAGTCAACGCCCGGGCCGGACCTGCCGCCCTATGCCTGCCCCAGGTCCGGCAAAAGGTGTTGAGAAAGCGGCAGTAATCTGGTATATTTTAAATATACAAGCGAGCTACCGGCCTGCGGCCTGCGGACCCGTACCGGGAGCTCAAGAAATATAACAGGAGGCGCTGATATGGAAAACCTTGCCAAGGCCAAGTTGGAAGACGGTAAGAAGATACTGGGCACCTTTTTCTCCATGGGCAACCCATCGGCCATGGAGTGCCTGGGCTATACGGGGATGGATTTTGCCATTATAGACACGGAGCACGGCCCTTTTGATACGGAGAACGCCATGGCTCTGGTGCGGGCAGCCGAGTCCGTGGGGATAAGCCCCTTTATGCGCATAGCGGATGTGAGCCACAAGGAGGTACAGCGGGCCGTGGACATGGGCGTCCAGGGCCTGATAGTCCCCTGCCTGCGCAGCATGGAGGAGATGAAAAAGCTGGTTGACCTGGCCAAGTATCCTCCGGTGGGCAACCGGGGCTTCATCAAGGGCCGGGGCAGCGGCTTTGGCTATCAGGACTGGGCCTGCGGCAGCGTGGCGGAGTATATGTCCGCCAGCAACGACCGGCTCCTGGTCCTGCCCCAGTGTGAGACCAGGGAGTGTTATGAGCAGATAGAGGAGGTGCTGGCCCTTGAGGGCATTGACGGCATATTCATAGGCCCCTTCGACCTGTCCATATCCCTGGGCATGCCGGGAGATTTTGAGAATCCGGAGTTCAAGGCCGCCGTGGCCAGGATACTGGAGGCCTGCAAAAAGGCCGGGAAATACTCCCTGATATTCTCCACCGCCGCCGGTCAGGCCAGAGCCTACCTGGACCAGGGCTTTGACGGCGTGGCCCACAGCATTGACTTCACCGTTTTCACCGAGGCATACAAAGCGGTCATGGCGGAGATCCGCAGGGACTGAGAGATAAGGAGGTTATGATTATGCTTGAAGCCGGAATGAAAGCGCCGGAGTTTTCCCTAAGTGACCAGCACGGAAACACTGTCGCCCTCTCAGACTTTCTGGGAAAGAAAGTGGTTTTGTATTTCTACCCCAAGGACAACACTCCGGGATGCAGCCGCCAGGCCTGCGCTTTTGCGGGAGCCTATGAGGAATTCAAGGCCATGGACGTTGCGGTCATCGGAGTCAGCAAGGACTCGGTGGCCTCCCATGTGAAGTTTGCGGAGAAGTATTCCCTGCCTTTCACCCTCATCTCCGACCCGGAGCTGGAGGCAATAAAGGCCTATGATGTGTGGCAGGAGAAAAAGAACTACGGCAAGGTGAGCATGGGCGTGGTGCGCAGCACATATATTATCGACGAGCAGGGCATAATAGAAAAGGTCATGCCCAAGGTAAAGCCGGACACAAATGCGGCGGATATTCTGGACTATCTGAAATCCAAACAATAAAAGCAAATGCAGCACTGCCCGGGCCGCTGTACAGCGGC
>DBFSDV010000003.1:0-60824 GCA_048417135.1 Candidatus Limivicinus sp.
CACAACAAGATGTCCAAGCGCCACGGGGACCCCTCCTACGAGGACCTCATCGCCCAGGGCTTCCTCACCGACGCCGTCATCAACTATGTCACCCTCCTGGGCTGGAGCCCCAGAGGCGAGCAGGCGGAGCAGGAGATATTCTCCATGGCGGAGCTGGTGGACTGCTTCGACATAGCCGGCATATCCAAGTCCCCCGCCATCTTCGACATTGAGAAGCTCAAGTACTTCAACAGCGAGTATATCCGTGCCATGAGCCCGGAGGCCTTTGCCAAGATCGCCGAGCCCTATATCCGCAGCGCGGTGAAAAACCCTGCCTATGACGCCGCCGCCATAGCCGCCCTTTTGCAGCAGCGCACCGAAGTGCTCACCGATATACCGGAGAAGCTGGACTTTTTCGACAGCCTGCCGGACTATGATAAGGAGCTCTTCGTCCACAAGAAGTCCAAGTCCACTCCGGAGAGCGCAAAGCAGGCCCTGGAGCTGATGCTCCCCCGTTTCGAGGCTCTGGAGAGCTGGGACGACGAGAGCATAATGAACGCCATGCTGGCTCTGGCCCAGGAGCTGGGGGTGAAGAACTCCGTGGTGATGTGGCCCGTGCGCATAGCCGCCGCCGGCAAGGCGGTGACTCCCGGAGGCGCCGTGGAGATCTGCCGCATCCTGGGCCGGGAGGAGACTCTCCGCCGCCTGAGGATCGGCCTTGAAAAGCTGAGCTGAAAAGCCGAATTCATAAAAACACCTCTTTTGGAAATGATAAACCGGAAGAGGTGTTTTTTATGTCCCGAAAAGCCAAATTCATTTTTGGAACCTATATAACTGCCGCCCTGGTGGTGCTCAGCGTCTGCTGCGCCATAGGCTACAGCCGCCTCACGGACTACCGCCGGGCGGCGGCCTACAGCTCCCGGGCCGCCTTCGAGACCACGGTGAAGTCGGTGGACTCCATGGGGGCGGCCTTGAAGAAGAGCCTCTACGCCACCGACGGCGGCCTGTGCTCCGGCCTCTGCGGCCAGGTGTATGCCTCCGCCTCGGCGGCGGAGGCCTCGCTGCTGAGCATGCCCTTTGCCACCCAGGAGCTGGAGAACCTGGCCTCCTTCCTGAACCTGGTGGGGGACTATGCCTACAGTTTGGCCCCCACGGCGGCGTCGGAGGGCTTCAGCCAGGAGCAGCTGGAGCAGCTGGAGAGCTTTTCCGGCCAGGCGGTGGACTTTGCCGCTCTGCTGCGGCAGCTGCAGACGGACCTGAACAACGGCCTGGCGCTGCTGGACAGCCGGGAAGAGCGGCTGCAGAACGTGGGCGAGCCGGAGGGGCAGAAGATAAGCGCCGCCCTGCTGGACTACGAGAGCGGCTTTGACGGCAGCGCCTTTGAATATGACGGCAAATACAGCCTGAAGGAGGAGCAGCAGGCCGGGGAACTCAGTGAGGATGAGGCCAGGGAGCTGGCCGCCCAGGTGGCGGGAGTGGAGCCCATGGAGCTGAAGGAGGAGTACAGCTATTCCGGTACCGACGGGCGCCGCTGCTACAGCTCCGGGGACCTGATAATCTGCGTCAGCAGCCGGGGCCTGGAGTCTCTGGGCAGTTCCCGCCTGGTGAGCTCCGGCAGACTGAGCACGGAGAAGGCCCGGCAGAAGGCAGAGGAGTTCCTGGCCTCTCTGGAGCTGGAGGACATGGCCCTCATAAGCTACAGCGACAGCGGCGCCATAGCTTCCTTCAACTTTGCCCAGGTCCAGGACGGAGCCCTGCGCCTGGGCAGCGGGGTGAAGGTCTCCGTGGCCCTGGACGACGGCAGCATCTACGCCTACGACGGGGAAAACTACAGCTATGAGCCGGCGGAGCTGAGCTGGGATACCGACGAAGAGACGGCGGCGGAGCAGCTGCCGGAGAACGTCAGCAGCGAGGGGGTGCGCCGGGTGACCATAGAGAGCGAGGGCGGCCGGGAGCTGCCCTGCTACGAGTTCAGCTGCCTTAACGGCCAGGGGGAGGCACTGAAGATATATGTAAATGCCCGGACGGGGAAACAGTGCCGGATAGATATATAGGGACGGAAAAGGGGGCGCAGAGCTCAGGACGCAAAAGGTCCTAACCTTGCCCCCGCTTTTCATGTACATATTGACGAAATATACGGCAATAAACACATAAAAAATCTATTTTGTATTTGGCGCTAAGGTTTGACAAATTACTAACAAAACGCTATAATAAGCAGGTATGGGATGCATCCGGCGGGGCGGTTCAGGGCCCTCCGGCGGGGGCGTCGCCGGCGTCACGGGAGCGGCTGTTTCCTTATCGTCAACTTGACGGGATGTAATAAATTTGTCAAGGAAAAGGGAAGATTTGCCTTGAAACAATGGCCTTCATGAGGTATCATTAATATATCCTTAACAAGTGTTAACAGCTTAACCTGACGTTCGATTCTGTTGATACTCAATTCAAATCAAAGAGGGGGTGTGCCAATGTCATTTGAAGCGATAGCAAGCATTGCCCAGGCGGAGCATGAAGCCAAGGCCGCCGTTGCGGCGGCGGAAGGGCGGTCCAAGCAGCAGCTCTCCGATGCGGAGGCTGCCGGCAAGGCTGCGGTGGAAGCTGCTCTCTCCAAGGCCGATGAGGAGCTGGCGGAGCTCAACCGCCAGGCCAAGGAAAAGGCCAAGGGCAGTGCCAGGGCTCTGGCAGGGGAGCTGGAAAATCAAAAGGCTGTCCTGCGTTCCAGGGCTGAATCCAGACTGGAACAGGCAGCAAGTCTCGTAGTGGAAAGGATAGTGAATAGCTGATGGCCATTGTAAAAATGAAAAAGCTCCGGCTCATGGCTGTCCGTTCCAGGAAGGACGAGCTGCTGCGAGAGCTGATCCGCCACGGCTGCGTTGAGTTTTCCGAGCTGGAGGGAGAGATCCAGGGCTCCCAGCTGGAAGATTTGGTCAGCCGGGAGAGCAGTGATGTGGCAACTCTCAAATCCCAGTATACCAGTCTCAACCACGCCATCGTCCTGCTGAATACATATGCACCCAAAAAGGAGAAGATGCTCTCTGCCAAGCCTGAGCTGGAGGACGTGGTCTTTCTTGATGACACCGGGCTCAGCGGCGCCCTGCGCATCGCCGAAGCCATAGAGGGCTATGACTCCCGCATCAAGCGCATCAGCGCCGAGGAGAGCCGTCAGCGCAGCCTCATAGAGAGCCTGCAGCCCTGGCAGGGGCTGGACCTGTCCCTGAATATCGAGGGCACGGAGCGCTGCGGGGTGCTCATGGGCACCATATCCGCCAAGATCGACCTGGCCCAGGTCCAGGCGGCCATAGAGGCCGTGGACGAGGAGAGCGAGCTCTTCCAGATCAACGAGGACAAGAGGGAGAGATACGTCCTTCTTGTGGCCATGAAGGAAAAGATACCCGCCATGCAGGAGTGCCTGCGGGGCTTTGCCTTCAGCGCCGGCAATCTGGGGGGCATGAACGGCACGGCAAAGGAGTGTATCCTCCAGGCCAAGCAGCAGCTCAAGGAGCTGGCTGACGAAAAACAAAGCTGCGTGGAGAACATCAGGGCTGAGGCCGTGCGGCTGGACGAGCTGAAGCTGGCCGCCGACCGCATCAGCACCAGGATAGCCCTGGCCGAAGCGGATGAAAAGCTCTACGGCACTGAGAGCACCATAGTGATGGAGGGCTGGATCCCCGAGGAGAGAGAAGAGGAGCTCATAAAAGTATTCGATGAATTCGGCTGCGCCTGGGAGACGGCCGAGCCGGAGGAGAGCGAATATCCGGAAGTTCCGGTAAAGCTGAAGAACAACAAGATAACCAACGCTCTGAACATGGTGACCGACATGTACAGTCTGCCCGCCTACGGCAGTCTGGACCCCAATCCCCTTATGGCCCCCTTCTTCATTTTGTTCTACGGGCTGATGATGGCGGACATGGGTTACGGCCTCATCATGATAATTGCGGCTCTGGTGGCAATGAAGAAGATAAAGCCCAGAAAGGGCACGCTGTCTTTCTGCCAGCTGCTGCTCTACGGCGGCATATCCACTTTTGTCATGGGCGCTCTTACCGGCGGCTTTTTCGGCAACGCTCTGGAGCAGATAGGTATAATCCTGGACCTGGGCGAGGGCTGGGGCGTGCTGCCATCCCTCTTCAACCCCATGACTGACAGCATGGTGGTGCTCATAGGAGCAATGGTCTTGGGTCTCATCCACCTGAACACCGGCATGGTGATAAACTTTGTGAAGAAGACGAGACGTGGCCAGCTGGCCGACGCCATCTGGGAAGAGGGCGCTCTGTGGGTGACTCTCATCGGCATCATCCTCTTTGCCCTGAAGATAGGCAACATCTCCGGTGTGCCGGTGGTACTTGTTATTGGCCTGCTGATGGTGTTCTACGGCGGCAGCCGCAGCGCCAAGGGCTTCGGCAAGCTGCTGAGCATCTTCACCACATTCTACAACACCGCCACCGGTTGGTTCGGCGATATCCTGTCCTACTCCCGTATCATGGCTCTGATGCTGGCGGGCAGCGTTATTGCCACGGTGTTCAACACCATAGGTGCCATTGCCAACAATATAGTTTTCTTTGCGATAATATTTATAATAGGCCACAGCCTTAACTTCGCATTGAACCTGCTGGGCTGTTATGTCCATGACCTGCGTCTGCAGTGTCTGGAATATTTCGGCAAGTTCTATGAGGACGGCGGGCGGCCCTTTGAGCCCCTGGAAGTCAAAACCAAATACTACAATGTAGCAGAATAAAAACAGGAGGAAAATTAAAATGGAATTTTTGTTTGCACACTCTGGCCTGGCAATAGGCCTTCTGGGCGCAGGTCTGGCAGCATGCCTTGCCGGCGCAGGCTCCGGTGTCGGTACCGGCATAGCCGGTGAAGCCGGCGCAGGTCTGGTTTCCGAGGACCCCAGCAAGTTCGGTAAAGTCATGATCCTTCAGGTCATCCCCGGTACTCAGGGCCTGTACGGTCTGGTGGTTTTCTTCGTGGCCATCATGAACATGGGCCTGCTGGACGGCAGCGCTCTTGACCTCAGCTTTGTGGACGGCTGCCGTTATTTCGCAGCCTGCCTGCCCATAGGCATCGGCGGTCTGGTGTCCGCTATCGGCCAGGGCAAAGTGGCCGCAGCCTCCGTCAACCTCCTGGCCAAGAACCCGGACCACTGGGCAAAGGGCATGATCCTCTGCATCACCGTTGAGTTCTACGCCATCCTTTCTCTGCTGGCATCCATGATGATGCTGCTCTTCATCTGATAGACAGAGCTGATTGCCCCACAAAAAATTTACATCAGATTGGAGATCGTCAATGAAAGGCACTGAAAAAATAATCGCACACATCCAGGCTGATGCCAAGGCTCAGGCCGATGCGATACTTGCTCAGACCGAGCTGCAGTGCGCTGAGATCCGCAAGAGCTACGAGGCGCAGGCCAAGGAGCGCTACGCCGAGAAGATCCGCCAGGGCGTAAAGACCTGCCAGGACAACATAGACAGCGTGGAGCGTCTCAACCAGATGGAGGCCCGCAAGGCCCTGCTGGCCCTGAAGCAGGACATGGTGTCGGAGAGTTTTGACAAGGCCTGCCAGATGCTGACCCAGCTTCCCCGGGACAAGTACATAGAGCTGCTGGTAAAGCTGGCTGTCCAGGCCTCCGTCACCGGCGATGAGGAGATAGTCCTCAACGCCGGGGACCGGGACAAGGTAGGCCGGGCCGTGGTGGACGGGGCAAATGCCCGCATCCCCGGCGGCAGGCTCAGCCTCTCCTCTGCCACCGGCGACTTTGCCGGCGGACTGATTCTCAGGCGGGGCAGCATCGAAGCGAACTGCACCATAGAGCTGCTGGTAGAGCTGTGCCGGGGCGATATGTCCGCACAGCTTGCCAAGGTTCTGTTTGAATAATCCCCATGCAGGGAGGGAAAAAATTGGCTAATAAAAAAGAAGCATTTCTCTGCATATCAGCCATGCTTCGCTCCAGAGAGCCCAAGCTCCTCAGCCGTGAAAAGGCCGAGCGTATGCTGGACGCCGCCACCTTTGAGGATGCGGCCAAGCTTTTGAGCGACTGCGGCTATGAGGATATGGCCCAGATGGATGCAAAGCAGATCGAGGAGAGCCTGGCTTTGCATCGCTCCCGCATATACGAGGAGCTGGGCAGGTTCTGCCCGGACGGCCGGGTGGTGGATATCTTCAAGCTGCGCTACGACTACCACAATGCCAAGGTCATATTGAAGGCCGAGGCCATGGGCCAGGAGCCCAAGCGCCTGCTCAGCGATTCCGGGCGTATCCCCGGCGCAAAGCTGCTGGAGATATACAATGAGGACAAGGGCATCCTGCTGCCGGAGAAACTGGCGGCGGCCATGGAGGAAGCCAAGGGCGTGCTGGCCCGTACCGGCAATCCCCAGCTGGCGGACTTCGTGCTGGACAAGGCCTATTTTGCCGAGCTGCAGGCTCTGGCGGAGGCCATGGACAGTTCCTTCGTCAAGGGCTATGCCCGTCTGCTCATAGACAGCAGCAATCTGCGCAGTCTGGTGCGCACCCTGCGCATGGGCAAGAGCCAGGACTTCCTGACCGAGGTGCTGGTGCCCGGCGGCAATGTGGGCGTGGAGCGGCTGGCGGCGGCCGGCGACAAGGACAGCCTTGCCGCCCTGTATGTCCATACCCCGCTGGAGAAGGCCGGGGCCCTGGGGGCCGAGTGCTTGGGCGGCGGCAGCATGACCGCCTTTGAGTTGGCCTGTGACAATGCCGTGAACGCCTACCTTAGAGGGGCGAAGCTCATAAGCTACGGCAGCGAGCCGGTGATAGCCTATATGGCCGCCGTTGAAGGCGAGATAACCGCCATAAGAATGATTCTTACGGGAAGGCTTGCGGGCATAGCCCCCCAGGTCATCCGGGAAAGGCTGCGTGATATGTATGCTTAAAATTGCAGTCATAGGCGGCAGGGACACGGTCATGGGCTTCAAGGCTCTGGGCCTGGAGACCTATCCCGCAGCGGATGCGGCGGAGGCCGGGCGCATGCTGAAGGAGCTCACCAGAGGCAGCGACGAGTATGCCATCATCTACATTGAGGAGGGCTTTGCGGCCCAGCTGAGCGCAGAGATCAACAAATTCAAGGACAGCCCCACCCCGGCGATCATCCTCATCCCCGGCAGGGAGGGCTCCATAGGTCTGGGACAGTCGGCCCTGAAGGCGGCTGTCGAGCGTGCCGTGGGCACCAACATTCTGGGCGACTGAGACCCGCCGCCCATTAAACTCTGAAAAGGTAGGTAGTTACATGAGCGGAACTATTACTAAAGTATCGGGACCGCTTGTCGTGGCCGAGGGCCTGGCGGACGCCAACGTCTCCGACGTTGTGCGTGTGGGCTCTCAGCGGCTGATAGGCGAGATCCTTAATATGACCGGCGACCAGGCCTCCATCCAGGTCTATGAAGAGACTTCCGGCCTTGGCCCCGGCGCCGAGGTGGTCACCACCGGCATGCCCATGTCCGTGGAGCTTGGCCCCGGCATGCTGGACAATATCTACGACGGCATCCAGCGTCCTCTGCCGGAGATGCGGGCCATGTCCGGCGACTGCATCGCCAGAGGCATCGACGTGCCGGCCCTGAACCGGGAGAAGAAGTGGGACTTTGTCCCCGTGGCCGCTCCTGGGGACAAGGTGGGCCCCGGCGACGTGCTGGGCACCGTGCAGGAGACCAGCGCCATCCTCCACAAGATCATGGTGCCCAACGGCATCAGCGGCGAGGTCGTGAGCGTGGAGAGCGGCGAGCACGTGGTGGAAGACGTGGTGGCCGTTGTGCGTGACGCCAAGGGCGTGGAGCACAAGCTGACCATGATCCAGCGCTGGCCTGTGCGTATCGCAAGACCTTACCAGAAGAAGTATGTCCCCCGCCGCCCCATGAACTCCGGGCAGCGCATAATCGACACCATGTTCCCCATAGCAAAGGGCGGCACCGCCGCAGTCCCCGGTCCCTTCGGCTCCGGCAAGACCGTGGTGCAGCACCAGCTGGCCAAGTGGTCCGACGTGGACATAGTCATCTACATCGGCTGCGGCGAGCGCGGCAATGAGATGACCGACGTGCTTATGGAGTTCCCCGAGCTGAAGGACCCCCGCAACGGCGAGCCTCTGATGAAGCGCACCGTGCTTATCGCCAACACCTCCGACATGCCGGTGGCGGCCCGCGAGGCCTCCATCTACACCGGCATCACCATAGCCGAGTACTTCCGTGACATGGGCTACGACGTGGCCGTCCTGGCCGACTCCACCTCCCGCTGGGCCGAGGCTCTCCGTGAGATGTCCGGCCGTCTGGAAGAGATGCCCGGCGAAGAGGGCTACCCCGCCTATCTGGCCTCCCGTCTGGCCCAGTTCTATGAGCGTGCCGGCGTTGTGGAGTGCCTGGGCAGCGACGAGCGTCAGGGCTCCGTCACCGCCATCGGCGCCGTGTCGCCTCCCGGCGGCGATATCTCCGAGCCCGTGTCCCAGGCCACCATGCGTATCGTCAAGGTCTTCTGGGCGCTGGACTCCAGCCTGGCCTACGCCCGCCACTTCCCCGCCATCAACTGGCTCACCTCCTACTCTCTGTACCTGGACTCTCTGGAGGGCTGGTACACCGAGCAGTTTGGCGAGGCCTATATGTCTAACCGCAGCAAGGCCATGCACATCCTCCAGGAGGAGAGCGAGCTGCAGGAGATAGTCCGCCTGGTTGGCCAGGACGCTCTGTCCGCCTCTGACCGTCTCACCATGGAGACTGCCAAGATGATCCGTGAGGACTTCCTGCAGCAGAACGCCTTTGTGGATGAGGACGCCTATTCCTCCTACGCAAAGCAGTTCCGCCTGCTGGACGTTATTCTCCGCTACGACGTGCTGTGCCGTGAGGCTCTGGACAAGGGCGCCGACATGGACGCTCTCTTTGCCATAGACGCCAGGGAGAAGATAGGCCGTGCCAAGATGGCCGATGCCGACACCTTTGCTGCCGACTACGACGCAATCGAAGCGCAGATGAAGGACGAGATCGCAAAAGTGATTGCCGGAGGTGAGGAAGCATGATAAAAGAGTATAAGACCATAAAAGAGATAGCCAGCCCCCTTATGGTGGTTGAGCACGTTGAAGGCGTCACCTACGACGAGCTGGGCGAAGTAGAGCTTCCCAACGGCGATGTCCGCCGCTGCAAGGTGCTGGAAGTTGAGGGGGACAGAGCAGTTGTCCAGCTCTTTGAGTCCGCCCAGGGCATCAATCTTGCCCAGTCCAAGGCCCGCTTCCTGGGCCATCCCCAGCAGCTGGCCGTCTCCGAGGACATGCTGGGCCGAGTGTTCAACGGCATGGGCCAGCCCATGGACGGCGGCCCGGACATTCTGGCCGAGGCCCACATGGACATCAACGGCCTGCCCATGAACCCGGCGGCCCGTGCCTATCCTGCCGAGTTCATCCAGACCGGTGTCTCCACCATAGACGGGCTGAACACCCTGGTCCGTGGCCAGAAGCTGCCCATCTTCTCCGGCTCCGGTCTGCCCCACGCCGCTCTGGCCGCCCAGATAACCCGTCAGGCCCGTGTGCTGGGTGACAATGAGACCTTTGCCGTGGTGTTTGCCGCAATAGGCATCACCTTTGAGGAGTCCGAGTACTTCATCAACGACTTCCGCCGTACCGGCGCCATTGACCGCACCGTGGTCTTCTCCAACCTGGCCAACGACCCCGCCGTTGAGCGTATAGCCACTCCCCGAGTGGCCCTCACCGCCGCCGAGTATCTGGCCTTTGAGAAGGACATGCAGGTGCTGGTCATCCTCACCGACATCACCAACTACGCCGAGGCCCTCCGTGAGGTCTCCGCTGCAAAGAAGGAAGTTCCCGGCCGCCGCGGCTACCCCGGCTACCTGTATACCGACCTTGCCACTCTGTATGAGCGTGCCGGCCGCCGCCAGGGCAAGAAGGGCTCCATCACCATGATCCCCATCCTCACCATGCCCGAGGATGACAAGACTCACCCCATCCCCGACCTCACCGGCTACATCACCGAGGGCCAGATAATCCTCAGCCGTGAGCTGCACCGCAAGGGCATAGTTCCCCCTGTGGACGTGCTGCCCTCTCTGAGCCGTCTGAAGGACAAGGGCATCGGCGAAGGCAAGACCCGTGAGGACCATGCCGGCACCATGAACCAGCTCTTTGCCGGCTACTCCAGAGGCAAGGACGCCAAGGAGCTCATGACCATCCTGGGCGAGGCCGCCCTCTCTGAGGACGACAAGCTCTTTGCAAAGTTTGCCGACGAGTTTGAAAAGCGCTATGTGTCCCAGGGCAACAACACCAACCGCAGCATCCGGGAGACCCTGGACCTGGGCTGGGAGCTGCTGAGCATCCTGCCCCGCCGTGAGCTGAAGCGTGTCAAGCCCGAGATGATAGAAAAGTACATGCCCAAGAAGTAAGACTTCTAATTATTCTAAACGGAGGTGATGCTTTTTGGCAGGTACAGCGATAACCCCCACCAGAATGGTGCTCAAGCAGCTCAAAGGCAGACTGAAGACCGCCCGCCGGGGCCACAAGCTCCTGAAGGACAAGCGGGACGAGCTGATGCGCCAGTTCATGGATGTGGTGAGGCTCAACAAAGAGCTGCGCACCAGAGTTGAGGAGGGGCTCACCGGGGCCTTTGCGTCCCTGCAGGTGGCCAGTGCCATCATGTCCCCCGAGATGCTGGAGCAGGCTCTGCTCTATCCCAGGCAGAGCGTTGAGCTGGGCCTGAAGTACAAGAACATCATGAGCGTCAACGTGCCGCTTTACAGTTTCCGGACCAAGAACAACGACCCGTCCGAGATCTACCCCTACGGTTTTGCCCAGACCTCCGGCGAGCTGGACGACGCTCTGGACAAGCTGGCCAGAGTGTTCCGGGACATGCTGGAGCTGGCCCAGGTGGAGAAGACCATGCAGCTGCTGGCGGAGGAGATAGAGAAGACCCGCCGCCGTGTCAATGCCCTGGAGTACGTGATGATACCCGAGCTGGAGGAGAATATCAAGTATATCTCCATGAAGCTGGAGGAGAACGAGAACTCCACCAAGGTGCGTCTGTTGAAGGTCAAGGAAATGGTGCTTCAGGAAGCCCATAACTTCAAGTAAAACGCCAAATAAGCAAAAAAAATTCCCCAGGCCCAAGGCCTGGGGAATTTTTTGATATTCACTCTTTATTTCTTTTTCCGCTTCTTTATCAGGATGAAGGCGCCTGCGCCGATGGCCGCTGCGCTCACCGCCAGCACCCCTATCCACAGCCCCAGGTGTGAGCTGTCCCCGGTGATGGGGGTGGCGCCGGGATACCAGCGCAGCACCCGCACGGTGCAGGAGGCGGAGACGCCGCTGCCGTCCTTGGCCTGGGCGTAGACGGTGCAGACGCCGGGAGCCTTGCCGGTGACGGTGCCGTTCTGGTCAACGGTGGCTATGCTGTTGTCGCTGCTGGACCAGACTATGCCCCTGTCCGTGGCGTCGTCGGGCTTTACCGTGGCGCTGAGAGTGTAGCTCCTGCCCTCATATATCCGCAGGCTGCTGCGGCTCATGGTCACGCTGCTGACCAGGGTGACGGCGGGCTTGATGCTCCATTCCTGGCTGGCGTTGGCCACGCCGGTAAGGGTGTAATTGCCGGAGTTGTTGCCGGACAGACTAGTGACGGTGGCAGTGTATTCGCCTATGGCGGTGGCGCTGCGAGTCCCACCATAGACCGGCTGTACACTATCGCCCTCCACAATGTTGGTGATTCTGGCGGAGACGGAATGTTCCTGGCTGTCATAGGTGAAGACGGTGGTCCCCCAATCCAGGACCACGGGCCGCTGCTTGACGGTGATTTGGGTGCTGCCCGTGGCAGTGCCTTCATTGGAAGTGAATGTCCACGGGGCCTCATAGGCTACCGCTTTCGGCATGGTTTCGGGGGCTTCCCAAGTAAAGACGCCGCTCACCTGGGTGGCTCCCGCATACATGGAGCCGGAGAGGGTAATGGTCTTCAGCCTATCGCCGTAGGTGATGGTGTCGGTGCTGAGAGTGGGCTCTCCGCTGAGCACCACATTGTCGCTGCCGGTGAGGGTGACGGTGATATTATAGTTATTGTAATTGCTGCCGCCATCCACCGGCACGGTGACGGTGTATTGACTGCCTGCCGTAACAATGCCGCCGCGGTAGTGCAGTATGCCGTTCTCAATTTTAAAATCGTGTGCGAAACTGCTAGGGAGGGATGATTCAAGCTCGCCGTAGCTGGCCCCCTCGGGGAGTTCCGGCAGCTTGACGGAATGAAGGCTGCTGTTACTCACGACATAGCCCGTGGCCGTGGTTTCTCCTTCATAGTACGCCTTGGCAATTTTCTGATTTTCCAGCTCATATATAGCTACCGTTCCGCCGTCGCCAAAGCTGTAGTTGCTGTTTGTCAGCATCACGGTGACGGTGGCGGTCCTGTCATCGCCCGCATCGGGGTCGTTATACTCCACCGTGGCGCTGTAGTCAGTGCCCGGCTTGAGGGACTGCCCTTCGGGCACTCCGGTAAATTCCACGCTCTCCACCGTACCGGCGATGCTGCCGTCATAGGTCTTGGCAGCCAGGGTGGGCTCCGCTGATAGTGAGGGGGCAGGGTTTGATGGTAAAGTATCCGGTGGCTGTGCCGGTGTACTTGCCCTTGCCGTGGACCATGATTGTGGCCCTACCTGCATCGATATTATTCTCGTAACTCAGCGTGTAGTCTGTTCCGTTTAACAGCTTTTTCCCGGTATCATTGAACGCAGAGATGTAGTAGTCTGGTTCTTGTGCTTTGCCGTTATAATAACGAAGTCCGCCATTGTAATAGACTGTAGTATCATATGTGATATCAATTTTGATGCTCCAGTCCTGGCTGGTGTTGGTCCCGCCCTCCAGAGTGTAATTGCCGGCGTCTTCGCCCCTCAGCTCGGTGACCTTAGCAGTGTAGCTGCCCTCAATCGCATCAATGGCGCTGGTGGTGCCGCCATAGACCGGCTGTACATCGTCGTTCCCCACCACATTGCTGATGGTGGCGGAGACACTCTTCTCCGTGCCGTCATAGGTGAAGCTGGTGTTTTCCCAATTCAGCTCCACGGGGCGTTCTTTTATCGTCTGATCGTACAGCTTATGTGTAGTTACCTTTTCACCTCCTTCAAAAATATAATCGTCGCCTGTCAGCGTCACGGTGACGGTGGCGGTCTTGTCGGTTCCCGCATCGGCGCTGTCATACTTCACCGTGAAGATAAAGGACGGATCACCAATAGGGCTAGAAGAGTCAATAGTTATAACTGAATATTCCTGCACCGTGCCCTCGGTCGTGCCGTCATAGGTCTTGGGGCCCAGAGTCACATTTTTAATTCCCAATACTGTGGCGGAGCGGGTCGAGGGGCCCGGCTTGCCCTCGTCATCTCCCGGCTCGTTCTCGCCGTCAGGGGTGCTGCCGCCCTGGTCTCCGTCAGGCTGGGGCACCTGGCCTTTGCAGACCTGGGCAAATTCTGCTCCCTCCGCCCCGCACACCGGGCAGGCGGAATTTACTGCGCCCTCAGCGCATTTCGTCGTGCAGGTGCAGAGAGGGGCATCCGGCTCCATGCCGCCTTCCGTATCTCCCACCGCCAGAGCAGTGACGGGGACGAGAGAAGTCATCAGAAGGGCTATGTACAGGGCTATGGCTATAACTTTCTTTTTCATGCTGCTTCTCCTTTTCCGGGGCTCCTATTCTTCTCTGTCTCGGACTCTTGACGGCTTGAGCGGGAACCGCCCTGCCGGCCCTGAAACAAACACTTACCTATAATCAAAATACCACGAAGAGCCCCAAACTGTCAAACCAGATATTACCACTCAGTCAGGGCTTTTCTGCTTCGGCCTCCGGCTGCTCCGCCACATGGCTGCCGGACTCAGCCTCGGACTCCTGGGCGGGGGAGAGCCGGTCCTCCAGCTTTTTCACCCGCTCCCGCAGCTGCTCCAGCTCTTCCCACTGGCGGTAGAAAAGGTGGGTGACGGTGGCCGGGACCAGGGAAAAGACCAGGGTGGCGCCGTAGATATGCCGCCCGGAGAGGAGGAAATCCCCCAGGAAAAACAGGCCCAAGAACATTATCACTATCCATATCGCCAGGGTCTTGAGGAAATCCTTCATGCCCCTCTTCCTTTCAGTATTCGTAGATGCCCCCACCGATGAACTCCCGGATGAGGGCGTCCGGGGCCACCAGGCTCTCGTCAATGTCCCCGAAGAGCTGCAAAGCGGGCAGCACGGCCCTCAGCTCCTCAAAGCGTTCTATCCCCTCCGGCACGGACTTGAACAGTTCCGTGGCCGTGTGGTTGAAGACTGCCGGCTCATAGGGGGCGGCGGTGTCGAACTGGAAGTCCGCCTTGTCCTTGAAGGGGGAGATGTAAAGCTTTTCTCCGTAGCGCACATTGGCCCACATGCTCATGGTATCCGCCGCATCGGAGCCCCGGAACTTGTAGTCCCGCACCAGGCGGCGCACCAGACGGAACCAGGTGCGCTTGAACACTATGCGCCCTTCAAACTCCACGTCGCTGCGGGCGGAGATATACAGCTTGAAGGCCTCCGGGTGCACCTCGGTTATCATGCTGTTGAGGGCGTGGATGCCCTCGAAGATGACCACCTCGTCCCCCTTCAGCCGGATGGACTTGGAGGGCTCCTGGACCCTCATCCGCCGGGAGAATTCGTACTTAGGGATGAACACCCGCTCCCCCCGGCTGAGCATCTCAAAATGCCGGTTCAGCAGCTCCATGTCCACGCACAGGGGGGACTCCAGGTCCAGCTGACCGTCGGCGGTGCGGGGGCTGTTCTCGTCAATGGTCTTGAAGTAGTCGTCCATGGCCACGTAGTAGGTGTTTATGCCCCGGCGTTTCAGCTCCTCGGCTATCTTCATGGAGGTGGTGGTCTTGCCGGAGCCGGAGGGCCCGGACAGCAGCACGATGGGGCTGCGCTTGCGGTTGAGCGTTATCAGGTCCGCTGCCTGCTCCACCTTCCGGCGGTAGGCCTGGTCGCTCTCGGCCATGAAGGCCGCCGGGTCGGACACGGTACGAAAGTTGATATCTTCCAGCTGGTATATCATAGTCAGCCCTCCTCAGGCAGAAATTCCCTGTAAAATTCCCCTATCTTTATTTTATCGCCGCAGGTCTTGTCTATATTCTCTATGTATTCCAGAGGGTACTTGGGGGCCATGAGGCGGATGTTCCGCCCCTGGTCCGGGCGTATCAGCTTGGTGGAGCCGCCGCCCCCCAGAGCTATGATGCTGCACAGCTCCTCCATTATACATATGTTGTACAGGTTCACATAGCCCGGCCTGGCCCAGCCCAGATTCTCAAAGCCCCCGGACATGAACTTCTGCCGGTACAGGTAATAGGGGCTGTAGCCCCTGGCTCTCAGCCTCTCCCCGGCATAGTCCAGCATGGCGGAGACCTCCTCCGCCGGGGGTATGGGGCTGCCCTCAAGGCTGATGCGGGAGCCCTTTTTCAGGGACAGGGTGTGCACCGTGATGTTCTCCGGCTCCAGGGAGAGCACCTTCTCCAGGCTGCTACGAAAACCGGGGACACTGTCCCCCGGCAGTCCCGCTATCATGTCCATGTTCACGGCAAAGCCCCCCACTTTTCGCACCAGCTCCAGGGCCTTTATGATGTCCTCCGCCGTGTGCCTGCGGCCTATCAGCTCCAGCACCGGGTCCTCCATGGTCTGGGGGTTGACGCTGAGCCGGTCCACCCCGTGGCGGCGCAGAACCCGGAGCTTGTCCTGGGTAATGGTGTCCGGCCTGCCCGCCTCCACGGTGTACTCCCTCACATGGGACAGGTCAAATTCCTCCTCCAGCCAGGAGCACAGCTCGTCCAGCTGCTCGGCGCTGAGGGTGGTGGGGGTGCCGCCTCCCATGTATATGGACACCACCCGGAGCCCCAGCTCCCGAAGCTGCGCCGCCGTGGCCTTCAGCTCCTTGTGCAGTGCGGCGTGGAAGGGAGCTATCAGCTTCATGCTCTTTTCCACCGACTGGCTGACAAAGCTGCAATAGGCGCAGCGGGTGGGGCAGAAGGGTATGCCCACATAGAGACACAGGTCCCTTGCCCCCAGGGAGGCGGCGGCCTTCAGGGTCTCCCGCCCCGTGTCCAGGCACAGGGCCGCCCGCTCCGAACTCACATCGTATTCCCTTATGAACTGTCTCAGGGCCTGCCCCTCATCCATGCCGGAGGAGAGTTTTGCCTCCAAAAGCTTCCCCGGCCTCACTCCCGTGAGGGCGCCCCAGGCGGGCTTTTTCACCCCGCTTTTCAGGGCCGCCCGGTACATGGCGTTCTTAATGAGCCGCTGGCGTATCCTTTCTGCCTCCAGCGCAGCCTGTTCCGGCAATATTGCAGCCGCCGCGCGGCCACGAAACAGCCTTCCCTCTATGTATAATATACACACCGCTGTTGTATATTTATTCCCTGCGCTCAGGCTCAGCTCCATCCTGTCCCCCTCCGGAGCGCCCGTCCCGGCCTGAGCTTGTTCCGTCCCGGCCTGGGCCTTTTCCGCCCCGGCCTGGGCCTTTTCCGTCCCGGCCTGAGCTTGTTCCGTCCCGGCCTGGGCCTTTTCCGCCCCGGCCTGGGCCTTTTCCGTCCCGGCCTGGGCCTTTCCCGCCCCGGCCAGCGCCCGTTCCGTCCCGGCTTGTGTCCGTTCTGCCCCGGCCAGCGCCCGCTCCGTCCCGGCCAGCGCCTTTTCCGCCCCGGCCTGGGCCTTTTCCGCCCCGGCCAGGGCCCGTTCCGCCCCGGCCTGGGCCTTTTCCGCCCCGGCCTGGGCCTTTTCCGCCCCGGCCAGCGCCCGTTCCGCCCCGGCCTGGGCCTTTTCCGCCCCGGCCAGCGTCCGTTCCGTCCCGGCCTGGGCCTTTTCTTGGGGGTATTCCGGCCTCTCCTGGGGGAACATGGTCAGCAGCATCTGCTCTGCGGCGTATTTATAATCGTGCCCTTTAAAATACAGTTTCATATGGCCCCCTGAGAAAATTAATAATCATTATTATAACATTAAAACCTGTCGGACACAACGATTCGCTTCCAAGTATAAAGCATAATGTTAACAGATTACTGCAAAAAATCTTTAATAAATTGAAAATAATGTTGGAAATTTCTCCCGATTTGTTGTAATATATAGACAAGAGTATTAACCTGGGGGATATATTAACATGTATGAGATAGGAGAAAAGATAATATACGGGGAAAACGGAGTGTGCACTGTGGAAAAGATCGCGCCTCTGGAGTCGGGCGGCGACAAGCTGTATTATTATCTCACTCCCCTCATAGGCAGCGGCACCTACTTCACCCCCGTGGATACCAAGGCCTTTATGCGCCCGGTGATGAGCCGGGAGGCGGCGGAGGCTTTTATCGACAGTATCCCGGAGATCCAGCCCGCCGTCTGCACCGACAACCGCTTCAACCATGTGGACGCCTTTTATAAAGAACTCTTCAAGCAGCACACCTGCGAGGCCCTGGTGAGCATTGTCAAAGGTCTGCACAGCCGCATGTCCCAGCGCAAGACCAAGAGCAGCCGGGCCGAGATAATCATGAAAAGAGCCAGGGACATGCTCCATGGGGAGCTGGCCACCGCCCTGGGCATGGAAGTGGCGGAAGTGGAGGAGTATATATCCAACCGCCTGGGCAACGGAAACTGAATATATAAAACACCAAAAACCTCCCGATGTTTGAACATCGGGAGGTTTTTGAGTCTTATTTTAGCTGTTTCCGAAACCTCTGCCGGAGCTGCTATATCTCTTGGCTCGTTTTTTTGAGCCTTATTTTAGCTGTTTCCGAAACCCCGGAGGAACTGGCGGGTGCGCTCCTCGGCGGGGGCGCCCAGCACCTGCTCCGGCGGACCCTGCTCTACGATGACGCCGCCGTCAATGAACAGCACCTGGTCGGACACTGCCTGGGCAAAGCCCATCTCGTGGGTGACCACCACCATGGTCATGTTCTCCCGGGCCAGCTGGCGGATGACGCTCAGCACCTCCCCGGTGAGCTCCGGGTCCAGGGCGGAGGTGGGCTCGTCGAAAAACAGCACGTCCGGCGTCAGGGCCAGTGCCCTGGCTATGGCCACCCTCTGCTGCTGTCCGCCGGACAGCTGATGTGGATAAAAATTCAATTTATCCCCCAGCCCCACCCGGCGCAGCAGCTCCCCGCTCTTTTCCTCAATGGCCCGGAGCTGCTCCTTCCTGTCCCCCTTTGCCTTGGCTCTGAGCCGGGGGGCCAGAGACACGTTCTGCAAGGCCGTGTACTGGGGGAAGAGGTTGAAGCTCTGGAACACCAGGCCGAAGTGGAGCCGGTTTTCCCGTATCTGGGCGGCCTTCAGCTCCCTGCCGGCGCTGCCGTCAAAGAGGACATGGCTGCCACTGCCGTCGTTTATGACTATCCTGCCCTCGCTGGGCATCTCCAGGAAGTTGAGACAGCGCAGCAGCGTGGTCTTGCCGCCGCCGGAGGGGCCGATGATGGAGAGGGTCTGGCCCTTCTCCAGAGAGAAGCTTATGCCCTTCAAGACCTGGAGCTGGTCAAAATTTTTGTGGAGATCGGTAACTTCAAGCAAAGCCATGGCGCAGCCCCCTTAAACCTTGAAATAGTCCAGCTTCTTTTCCAGCCAGCCGAAGAATATGGTCAGCAGGCCGTTGAAAGCCAGATAGTAGACGGCGGTGAAGAACAGGGGCCAAATAAGTCCGGAGGACTTTATGAAGGCCTGGCCGTTCCACATCACCTCATACACGGAGATGACCCGAACCAGAGAGGTGTCCTTCACCAGAGTGATTATCTCATTGCCCATGGGGGGCACGATGCGCTTTATCACCTGGAGCAGAGTCACCTTGAAGAAGATCTGGGTGCCGGTCATGCCCAGCACCTGCCCCGCCTCCTTCTGGCCCCGGGGTATGCTCTCAATGCCGCCCCGGAATATCTCCGAGAAGTAGCAGGCGTAGTTGAGGATGAAGGCTGCCATGGCCGCGGCAAAACGGCCGGAGGAGCCGGTGCCCCAGATATTGTAGCCCAGCATGCCCGGGGCGTAGTATATAAGCAGCAGCTGTATCATCAAAGGGGAGCCCCGGAATATCCACACCACCATGCGCACAAAGCCGCTGAGGGGCTTGAAGCTGCTCATGGAGCCGAAGGACATGATAAGCCCCAGGGGTATGGCCCCCAACAGGGTGAGTGCGAAGATCTCCAGGGATTTGACGAAGCCCTCGTTCAGGCTCATTACAACGGTCTGGAACATGGCTGACCTCTCTTTATATGTATAAGGTAAAAAGTTTCAAGACAGTCCGCAAGCAGAGGGAGAATGGGTCTCCCTCTGCTTAACGATTTAGCAAGCTATTTCATTATACAGGAACTTTGCTTATTCTGCAACTATGGATTCCTGCACGCCGTAGACGGTGGCGATCTCCTCCACGGTGCCCTCGGCAAAGGCGGCGGCGTAGAACTCGTTGAAGGCGGCGGCCAGGTCGCTGCCCTTGCGGAAGCCCACGCCGTACTTCTCCTCGGTGAGGGAGACGGTGTAGCTGAGCTGGTCATAGCTGGTGCCCTCGCCTATCATGGCGCCGGCCATGAGCAGGTCGATGACGCAGGCGTCGGCAGTGCCGGCGGCCACGTTCATCAGAGCGTCGGCCTGGGTGGGCACGGCGGTGTAGTCCTCGATGCCCAGCTCCTTCACGGCGGACTCACCGGCGGAGCCGGCCTCCACGGCAAAGGCCAGACCGCTGAGACTCTCCACATCCTGGTACTGGTCGGCCACCTCGGACTTCACCACGACCACCTGGGCATTGTTGCAGTAGGGATTGGAGCACTCCATGGAGTTGAGCACCTCGTCGGTGAGGGTCATGCCGTTCCACACGGCGTCAATGCTCTTGGAGTCCAGCTCCAGGATCTTGTTGTCCCAGTCGATCTCGATGAACTCCACGGACACACCCAGGCTCTCGGCAAAGGCCTTGGCCATGTCGGCGTCAAAGCCTATCCATTCGCCGTTGTCGTCCTTGTAGTCCATGGGGGCAAAGTCGGTGATGCCCACGATGAGGCTGCCCTTGCCCTGGACATAGGCCAGGTCACTCTCGGCAGCGGCATCGTCAGCGGTGTCGGCGGCGGGGGCTTCGGAGCCGCCGCAGGCGCAGAGGGCAAACACCATGGAAAGGGCCAGCAGAAGTGCAATTATCTTTTTCATTTTTCAAATCCTCCATAGGGTTTTTATCACGGTAGTATAATAACACATTAGCGAAATAAAGCAAGAGGGATTTTCGCTTTATCTGTGCAATTTTTGCACAGCAGATACATTTGGATTTCCAAAATTGGGGCTTTAATTCCTATAAAGCTTATGGTATATTAAATCAGTAGGAAATAAGAACAGAAACAAAGGAGGCGAGTGCTTGAATATAACCAGCAAGGGGCGCTACGCTTTGCAGGTGATGCTGGACCTGGCCCAGCACAGGGACGAGGGCTTCATCTCCCTGAAGACCGTGGCCGACCGCCAGGGCTACTCCATGAAATATTTGGAGATGATAGTGGGGCAGCTGAAAAAAGCGGAGCTGCTCAGCAGCACCCGAGGCAAAGAGGGAGGCTATAAGCTGAACCGCCCCCCGGAGGACTACACCGTGGGGGAGATCCTCCGCTGCATCGAGGACAATCTGGCCCCGGTGTCCTGCATCAAGTCCGGCGGGGTCTGCTGCGAGCTGGCGGGGGTGTGCATGACCGCTCCCATGTGGAAGGAGCTGGACGACATCACCAACGGCTACCTGGATACCGTCACCCTCAGGGACCTGCTCAGCGGGGAAAAGTGGAAAAAGCCCATTGACAAATAATAGCACTGTGATATAATTCCCAGTAGAATGATAGGAAATAATAAAGGAAACGGAGATATAAATATGTTTGTATATGCCGACAATGCAGCCACCACCAGCGTCAGCAAGACTGCGCTGAACGCCATGCTGCCCTACCTCACCGAAAATTACGGCAACCCCTCCAGCCTCTACGCCTTTGCCCAGAAGGCCACCGAGGCCCTGACCCAGGCCAGGATCACCGTGGCGGAGTGCCTGGGCGCAGCCAGCCCCAAGGAGATATACTTCACCTCCGGCGGCAGCGAGGCGGACAACCAGGCCATCATGTCCGCCGCCCGGGTGGGGGCGCGCAAGGGCAAAAAGCACCTGATATCCACCAAGTTCGAGCACCACGCCGTGCTCCACACCTTAAAGCGTCTGGAGAAGGAGGGCTTCGATGTGACGCTGCTGGACGTCCATGAGGACGGAGTGGTGCGCATCGAGGATCTGAAGGCCGCCATCCGGGAGGACACCTGCCTGGTGACCATAATGTTCGCCAACAACGAGATAGGCACCGTCCAGCCCGTGGAGGAGATAGGCGCCCTCTGCCGGGAGAAAGGCATACCCTTCCACTGCGACGCAGTCCAGGCGGCGGGCCACATGCCCATAGACGTGGAGAAGATGAATATAGACATGCTGTCCATCTCCGGCCACAAGTTCCATGCCCCCAAAGGCGTGGGCGCCCTGTACGTGCGCAAGAACATCCCCCTCTTCAACCTGATAGAGGGCGGCGCCCAGGAGCGGGGCAAGCGGGCCGGCACCGAGAACGTGGCGGGCATAGTGGCCATGGCCGCAGCTCTGAAGGAGTCGGTGGACAACATGGAGGCCGACAGCAAAAAGATGATAGCCATGAGGGACAAGCTCTTTGCGGAGCTGTCCAAGATCCCCCACAGCAAGATAAACGGCAGCCTGGAGCACCATGTGCCCGGCACCGTGAACATGTGCTTTGAAGGCATAGAAGGGGAGAGCCTGCTGCTGATGCTGGATGCCAATGGCATCTGCGCCTCTTCCGGCAGCGCCTGCACTTCCGGCTCTCTGGACCCCAGCCACGTGCTGCTGGCCCTGGGCCTGCCCCACGAGGTGGCCCACGGCTCCCTGCGCCTGTCCATAGGAGAGTACAACACCATGGAGGAGATAGACCATATCTGCAAGGTGGTGCCCCAGGTGGTGGAATACCTGCGGAACATGTCCCCGGTCTGGGACGAGCTGGAGAAGGGCGAGAAGCCCCATCTCATATAAATCAATAAACAACACCAGATATACAGGAGGAAAATACAATGGCACTTTACAGCGACAAGGTCATGGACCATTTCCAGAATCCCCGGAACGTGGGCAAGATGGATGACGCCGACGGTATAGGCGAAGTGGGCAACGCCAAGTGCGGCGATATAATGCGTATGTATATAAAGGTAAAGGACGGCATCATCACCGGCTGCAAGTTCAACACCTTCGGCTGCGGCAGCGCCATAGCCACCAGCTCCATGGCCACCGAGCTCATCAAGGGCAAGCCCGTGGAGGAGGCTCTGCAGCTTTCAAACCAGGCGGTGGTGGAGGCCCTGGACGGCCTGCCCGCCCACAAGATACACTGCTCCGTGCTGGCCGAGGAGGCCGTGCAGGCCGCCGTCAAGGACTACTACGACAAGAACGGCATAGCCTATGACCCGGAGAAGTTCAAGGTACACAGCTGCGAGCACTGCTCCGACTGACAAAAACCCATACCGAAACCAAAGGCCGACTGCAAACGCAGCCGGCCGTTAGTTTTATATTTCCATTATATTTCTAAATCTCCTCATCCCCGTACAGCAGATAGCCGCAGGAGACCTCCAGCACTTTACACAGAGCCACCAGCTCGATATCCGTCACATAGCGCTTCCCGGTCTCTATCCGGGTTATCACGTTCTTGTCCATGTCATAGCCCTCAAGCTGAAGGCGGGCAGCCAGCTGCCGCTGGGACAGGCCCCTGAGCCTGCGCAGCCAAACAAGCCGCCGGGCGATAAGATTTTTCTCCCCGCCCTTGGATATGGGCTTTGGCATGTACACACCTCCAGTCTGCTTTTTCACACCTTGCATATATTGTGAACGACGCCCGCAGCAAAGTCAAGCCCCCAGATACAGAGGGAAAAAAGCTGTCTGGGGGATACATGGGACCGACCCGATTGCCCGCAAACTTTTTTTCAGAAATCTTTCTCCGCCCTATTGACAAAGAGACATACGTGTGTTATTGTACTAATCACTTAATACAATAACACAAAGGAGGAGTGACATGGACTGGACATTCAACAACGATATGCCCATATACAGCCAGCTGGTGGACAAGATAAAGCTGAGCATAGTGTCCGGGCAGCTGCCGCCGGGAGAGAAAATGAGCACGGTGCGGGAGCTGGCGGCGGAGGCCAAGGTCAATCCCAACACCATGCAGCGGGCATTCCAGGAGCTGGAGCGGGAAGGCCTGGTGTTTTCCCAGCGCAGCAGCGGACGTTTCGTGACGGAGGATATGGAGGCTATAATGAAGGCAAAAAGGGATATGGCCCAGACGTACATCCGCAGCTTTGTGGAGAGCATGGAGAAGCTGGGATTTACGCAGGAGGAGATAATCAAACTTATAAAGGACGGAAAAGAGGAGGATAAGAAATGACGGCGACCTTTGAATGCAAGGGCCTGAGCAAAAACTTCGGCGCCACCCAGGCGCTGGATAACGTGAGCATCAGCATTGCCCCCGGCCGGGTGGTGGGCCTGCTGGGCCCCAACGGCAGCGGCAAGACCACCCTGATAAAGCTGGCCAACGGCCTGCTGAGCCCCAGCGAGGGAGAGCTGTTCATCTGCGGCAATGAGCCCGGCGTGGAGAGCAAGGCGGCGGTGAGCTACCTGCCCGACAAGACCTGCATGCCCCTGTGGATGAACCCGGTGCAGCTGATGGATTTCTTCCAGGACTTCTATGAGGACTTCGACAGGCAGCGGGCGGAGAATATGCTGCAGCGCCTGGGTCTGGACGAAAAGCAGAGGCTCCGGCAGATGTCCAAGGGCACCCGGGAGAAGGTACAGCTCATCATGGTCATGAGCCGCAAGGCAAAGCTCTATCTCCTGGACGAGCCCATCGGCGGCGTGGACCCGGCCACCCGGGATTACATCCTGGACACCATAATCAGAAACTACGACCCGGAGGCCTCTGTGGTCATCTCCACCCACCTGATAAGCGATGTGGAAAAAGTCCTGGACGAGGTGCTGTTCATAAACCGGGGCAGGATAATGCTCCAGGCCTCTGTGGACGATATCCGCCAGCAGTACGGCAAGAGCGTGGATGAGTATTTCAGGGAGGTATTCAAATGCTAGGTAAACTTATAAAGCATGAGTTCAAAGGCAGCGGGCGCACCATGGTACCTTTCATACTGTTGTGCCTGGGGCTGTCGGTGCTGGCGGGCCTGTCCATAAGGGGTATGGAAGAGCTTCAGGACTACGGCTGGTTCACCGTGCTCTTCGGAATAGTGATGTTCCTCTTTGTGGCGGGGCTGATCGCCGTGTGCATTATGGCCCTGGTGGTGTGCATAGACCGCTTCAGGAAAAACCTGCTGGGAGATGAGGGCTATCTCATGTTTACTCTGCCGGTGAGCGTGGATGAGCATATCTTCTCCAAGCTCATAGTCTCCTCCGTGTGGTTCATAGCCACCTGGCTGGTCTGCATGCTGGCTTTTTTCCTGATGTTCCTGTGCAACCTGAGCCTGATAGAGGTGAACTGGTCCGAAATCAGCTTCGTTTTTGGCGAAGTCTGGGGCAGGCTGGTGGACTTCGGACTGCTGCACATCCTGGGCTACATTCTGGAGCTGCTGGTGCTCATCTTTGCTGCCTGCTGCATCACCTGTCTGCAGTTCTACTGCGCCATGGCCATAGGCTACAGCTTCTCCAACCACAAGGTGCTGCTGTCCGTGGTGTTCTTCTTCGTGATAAGCGTGGTGCTGTCCATACTCCAGCCCCTGCTCCTGGCCTTCACCGGCAATTCTGGCCTGCTGGATCTTTTGGCCAACAGCGTCCAGGATATCAGCGGCCCGGCGGCGGTGCATCTGGTGCTGCTGGGCTCCCTGCTCTATGCCCTGGTGTTCTTCGTGATACTCTACATCCCCACCAGGCTCATGCTGAAGCACCGGCTGAACCTGCCCTGAGAGGCAGCTGTCAACAAAGGGCTCTGCGGAAAACCGCAGAGCCTTTGCCGTATTCATTATATCATTATAATATTATGGGCCTCAGTCCAGATATCTCTCCGTGTAGCAGCCGTCGGGCAGACAGTCGGCAAGGCCGGTGAGAACGGTCTTCATGGTATCCTCCTCTATGGGGGCGGCGGGACTGTGGAGGCCGGAGCTCTCCAGATGGCGGCCCAGGGAGACCCGGACCGTGGTGCCGTGGCCCTGGCGGCTCTCCAGCAGCAGGGTGCCGCTGTGGAGACGGGCGGCGGAGCGGGCCACCGTCAGGCCCAGGCCGGCTCCGGAGAGCATACTGTCCATATCGAAGCCGTGGCAGTAGCGGTCAAAGACGCTGCCCAGCTGATCCGGGGCTATGCCGCAGCCGTCGTCGTCCACGGAGATGATGAGACTGTCCCTGGTCTCCACCAGGCTGAGGCTCACCCGGGTGCAGCCCTTGGCGTGGACCATACAGTTGGAGATAAGATTGAGCAGCATCAGCTCCACCAGCTGCCTGTCGGCAATGAGGGGGTGCACCTGCTCGCAGGACAGGCGGAAGTCCAGCTCCGGGCAGAGCATGCCCGCCGTCTCCACCAGGCCCGCCGTCAGGGCGGCCACGTCCAGCTCCTGAGGGGAGAAGATGACGGAGCCCTGGCTCAGGGCCAGCACCAGGGAGGCGTTGGTGAGCAGGCGCATCATCCGGTAATAGCTGTGAGTGATGGAGCGCAGGGAGCCCAGCAGCTCCCGGTCGTCCTTCTCCTCCGCCCGGATGCGCAGCATATCTGCCGACAGGCCGAAGTTCATCAGGCTGCTTCTCATGGAGAATATGAGCGCGTCGTTCAGCGGCAGGGCAGAGCTGCCGCACTTGTGCAGGAAGACCAGCTGGGCGTCCTGAAAGCGGCTGACCCGGACGGCATAGCTGCTGCCTCCCAGACTGATATCCACGATGAAAGAGGGGGCCTGGGCCTCGGCGACCCCGGGACCCAGCAGGGACTTGAGGGTCTTGCCCACGCAGTCTCCGCCCAGGATACGGCAGGCGGCGGAGTTGGCAAAACATACCTGATTGCAGCGGACAAGCAGGGCCGCCTCCCCGGAAAGAGCCAGAATATCGGTGGAAAGATCGTGCATTTTGGCATTCTCCATTCTGCCGCATGATTGTTTGAGGCCCTTTTTCCCTGCGGCGCCGGAAACAGGAAGGCCCACACCGGGCCTATTTTATCAGAAGTGGACAATTTACACAATAGCGCAAGACAAATGTGGCGGAAAAAGCTCGAAAATTCAGCAGAATTTTGGGCAAAATACATAGTAAATGTATTGATTTTTGCAAATATTATATGTTATTATTTAGACGCTAAGCAAGGCATTTATTTCCTGTCCCGGCGGGAAATCTATGTATATATTGTATTTCATTAAAATGGAGGATATTAACTATGATCAAAGTTGGCATCAATGGTTTCGGCCGTATCGGCTCCCTGGCTTTCAGATCCGCTATCAAGTCTGATGACATTGAGGTCGTCGCCATCAATGCTCCCGGCAAGACTGCAGGTCAGCTGGCTTACGCCGTGAAGTACGACACCGTCCATGGCAAGTTCAACGGCACCGTCGCTTACGACGACGAGGCCATGACCCTCACTGTCGACGGCAAGACCGCCAAAGTCCTGGATTCCCGCGATCCCTCCGTTCTCCCCTGGGGCGAGCTGGGCGTGGAGTATGTCCTGGAGTGCACCGGCAAGTTCCTCACCAAGGAAGCTGCCCAGCCCCACATCGACGCCGGCGCCAAGGTCGTCGTCATGTCCGGCCCCGCTAAGGACGACACCCCCATGTTCGTCTGCGGCGTCAACCTGGATAAGTACACCCCCGACATGCAGTTCGTCTCCAACGCCTCCTGCACCACCAACTGCCTGGCTCCTCTTGCCAAGGTCATCAACGACAACTTCGGCATCGTGGAAGGCCTCATGACCACCGTCCACGCCTCCACCGCCACCCAGTCCGTGGTCGACGGCTTCTCCAAGAAGAACTGGCGCCTGGGCCGCAGCGTGTACAACAACATCATCCCCACCTCCACCGGCGCCGCCAAGGCTGTCGGCAAGGTCATCCCCGAGCTGAAGGGCAAGCTCACCGGTACCTCCATGCGTATCCCCGCCGGCGACGTCTCCATCGTTGACCTGACCTGCCGCCTGGCCAAGGGCGCTTCCTACGACGAGATCTGTGCCGCCGTCAAGGCCGCTTCCGAAGGCCCCATGAAGGGCGTCATCGAGTACGTGGACGAAGAGGTCGTCTCCTCCGACTTCCGCACCGATGCTCACACCTCCATCTTCGACGCCAAGGCCGGCCTGTCCCTGAACGACAACTTCGTCAAGCTCATGGCTTGGTACGACAACGAGTGGGGCTTCTCCTGCAAGATGCTGGACCTGACCCGCCACATCGACTCCGTCCGCAAGGCCTGAGTTCTGGACAAGCAGTCCGAGACAAAAGCAAAGCAAAAAGGCTCCTGCCCATCGGGCGGGAGCTTTTTTTGGCTTGTCGGGAAAATAAAAAGGGCAGAAAAATAAAAAACTGGGATGTTTACAGTTCATTAACTTGACTTTGAATTGGGAACGTGTTAGTCTGTATAAGGATACGTTTGGCTGCTTGCCGGATGGCTGTCCCAAAAGGGACGGCCGTGGGCTGAGCGGCTTTGTTTTTTGCAATTTATAGTTACGACTATGGAATAAAGAAAGGATGTACAAAAATGACTCATTATGACGTGATAATCGTAGGCGCGGGGCCGGGAGGCATCTTTACCGCCTATGAGCTGGCCAAGGCCGACAGCGGACTGAAGGTGGCGGTCTTTGAACTGGGCTATCCCCTGAACAAGAGGAAATGCCCCATTGACGGAAAGAAGATCAAGTCCTGTGTCAAATGCCCCACCTGCGCCATAATGAGCGGCTTCGGCGGCGCCGGCGCTTTCTCCGACGGCAAGTACAACATCACCAACCAGTTCGGCGGCACCCTCTACGAGTATGTGGGCAAGCAGAGGGCCATTGAGCTGATGCGCTATGTGGACCAGATCAATCTGGACCACGGCGGCGAGGGCACCAAGCTCTACTCCACCGCCAACACCAAGATAAAGCGCACCTGCCTGGAAAACGGCCTGCACCTGCTGGACGCCCAGGTGAGGCATCTGGGCACCGACATAAACTATGTGGTGCTGGAGAACCTGTACAATGAGCTGAAGGACAAGGTGGAGTTCCACTTCAACTCCGCCGTCACCGGCGTGGAGAGGACGGAAGAGGGCTACATCGTCCACGTGGGCGCCGAGAGCTACAGCTGCAGCCGCTGCGTCATCTCCGTGGGCCGCAGCGGGAGCAAATGGATGGAGAGCGTCTGCGAGAGCCTGGACATCCCCACCCGCTCCAACCGGGTGGACATAGGCGTGCGGGTGGAGCTGCCCGCCGAGGTCTTCTCCCACCTCACCGACGAGCTCTACGAGAGCAAGATAGTCTACCGCACCGAGAAATTCGAGGACTTGGTGCGCACCTTCTGCATGAATCCCCACGGCGTGGTGGTGAATGAGAACACCAACGGCATAGTCACCGTCAACGGCCACAGCTATGAGGACAAGAGCAAGCACACCGAGAACACCAACTTTGCCCTGCTGGTGTCCAAGCACCTGTCCGAGCCCTTCAAGGACTCCAACGGCTACGGCGAGAGCATAGCCCGCCTGTCCAACATGCTGGGCGGCGGAGTCATGGTCCAGCGCTTCGGCGATCTGGTGAGGGGCCGGCGCAGCACCGTGCGGCGCATAGAGGAGGGCTTCGTCACTCCCACCCTGGCCGCTACCCCCGGCGACCTGAGCCTGGTCATCCCAAAGCGCATCCTGGACGGCATAATCGAGATGATCTACGCTCTGGACAAGATAGCCCCGGGCACCGCCAACGACGACACCCTGCTCTACGGCGTAGAGGTGAAGTTCTACAACATGGAAGTGGAGATAGACAACAACCTGGAGACCAGCAGCCCCGGACTCTTCGTCATAGGCGACTGCTCCGGCGTCACCCACTCCCTGTCCCACGCCTCTGCCAGCGGCGTGCATGTGGCAAGATACATCCTGGGCATCCGGGACTGAGCCGATTCCCTTGATTTCTGCGCCCAGGGGTGTTAGAATACCTTGATCTCAACCGTGCGGGGCCGCCGGAAAATCCGGCGGCCCCGCTCCGGCTCACTTTTTTCCGGGAGGACCGCAATGTCTAAAGTCAAAGGTCAAAACTATATGCACGGCGCCGCCATACTCACCGTGGGCGTGGTGATAATGAAGATACTGGGCTTCATATACAAGATACCGCTGGGCAACATCCTGGGGGACGAGGGCTTCTCCATGTTCACCAGCGCCTACAATATCTATTATGTGTTCTTCACCCTGGCCACGGCAGGCCTGCCGGTGGCTCTGTCCCGCCTGGTTGCGGAGGCTGACGCCAACGGCCGGGCCAAGCAGGAGGAAAAGACCTTCCGGGTGGCGCTGCTGACTTTCTTCATCATAGGCACGGTCTTTGCCCTTATACTCTATCTCTTCCCCAACTGGCTGGCGGACAACTATCTGGAGAACCCGGACGCCGCCCCCAGCATAAGGGCCATGGCCCCCTCCATCCTGCTGGTGTGCCTTGTGTCTGCTTACAGGGGCTACTGCCAGGGCAACGGCAACATGCTGCCCACCACCGTGGACGAGGTGCTGGAGGTGCTCTTCAAGGTCATCTCCGGACTCATCCTGTCGGCTGTGATAATAAACATGGGCCTGGGACTGCCTGCCGCTTCCGCCGGGGCAATCTTCGGCGTGTCCATCGGCTCGGTGGTATCTCTGGGCTATATGATTGCCTACAAACGGCGCAACTATGATGTGCTTGCCGCCCCCTATACCGGGGGCCGGGCCCCCAACGACATCCCCGAGGATGACGACGAGGTGGACAGCGCCCTGACCATAGTGAGGAAGATACTCACCATAGGCATCCCCATAGCCTTCGGCGCCTGTATCATGGCAATCCTCAATTCCGTGGACTCCAAGCTGTGTATGAACCGCCTCCAGAGCGCCGCCGGCTTCAGCTATCTGGAAGCCAAGGTGCTCTACGGCGTCTATGGCAAGGCCCAGACTCTCTTCAACCTCCCCGCCGCTTTCATAACTCCTCTCACCATATCCATAGTCCCGGCCATCTCCTCGGCCATAGCCCGGGGCAGACGGAGCGAGGCCATGAAGACTGCGGAGGACTCCATGCGCATCTCCGCCGCCATAGCCCTGCCTATGGGCGTGGGCCTGGCGGTGCTCAGCCATCCCATCATGAACATCCTCTACCCCAACAGCAACAAGGCGGGCCCGGGCCTGCTCAGCGTCATGGGCATAGCTTCCTTTTTCGTGTGTCTGGTGCTGATTGAAAACGCCATCCTCCAGGCCTCCGGCAAAGAGAAGCTGACCATGATAACCCTGATAAGCGGCGGACTCATAAAGATAGCCGTCAACTGGTTTTTGGTGGCCCAGAGGCCTATCAACATCTACGGCGCCCCGGTGGGCACCCTGGTGAGCTATCTCTTCATGGCGGTGCTGGACTTCGTGTTCATGTGCGTCACCCTCAAGGAAAAGCCCAGAGCTCTGAAAGTCTTTGCCGGGCCCTTGGGCGCCAGCCTGCTCATGGGCGCCTCCGCCTGGGCCGTGTATGGCCTGGCCGGGCGCTTCATAGCCGAGGGCGGATATCTGGGCATGCTGCTGTCCATGGCCCTGGCCATAGCCGTGGCCGTGCTGGTCTACGCCGTCAGCGTTATCACCATGAAGGTCATAACAAAAGAGGACATGAGTCTCATACCCGGCGGGGCAAAAGTCGCAAAAATACTGCATATGCGCTAAAAAAATTTGAATTTATACAAATAAGACTTGATTAACGGCCCAAAATATGATAGATTCTATGCGTTGCCTTTTTGAAGGCTGAAAAACGATGAGTATTCTGCATCGGTTTCGGGCAGACTCATCATAAATGCGGTAATGACCGCACAATATATTCAGGAGGTTTTTAACTATGAATAAGGCAGATCTGGTTGCAGCAGTTGCTGAGAAGGCCGGTATTTCCAAGAAGGACAGCGAGAAGGCCGTCAACGCCGCCTTCGACGCCATTACCGAGGCTCTGGTCGCCGGCGACAAGGTGCAGCTGGTCGGCTTCGGCGCTTTCGAGACCAAGGAGCGTGGCGCCCGCATCGGCCGCAACCCCAAGACCAAGGAAGAGATCCAGATCCCTGCCAGCCGTGTCCCCGGCTTCAAGGCCGGCAAGGCTCTCAAGGATGCAGTGGCAAAGTAAGCTGCGATATAAAACGGCCGTCTTTTTTGACGGCCGTTTTTAAATGTGGATGTTAAAAACAGAGGAGGTACGGACATGAGGCTGGACAAATACCTGAAGGTGTCAAGGCTGATAAAGCGCCGCAGCGTGGCCAACGAGGCCTGCGACGGGGAGCGGGTCAGCGTCAACGGCCGCCAGGTGAAGGCGAGCTACCAGGTGAAGCCGGGCGACATCATAGAGATAAGCTTCGGCCAGCGCAGCCTGAAGGTGGAGGTCACCCAGGTGAGCGAGACCGTCTCCAAGGCGGACGCCCCGGCCATGTACCGGGAGATAGAGTGAGGAGACAAGAGCAAAACCAAAACCGGAGGCGGGCCCCAGCAGGGCCGCCTCCGGTTTTGGTTTATGGATCATATTAAAAATCAGATGATATATTTTTTCAGCTCTTCGGGCACGGTCTCGGGGTCCACGGAAATGCTGATGACAAAGTCTATGTTCTCGGCGGCGGCGAAAGCATCCAGCCAGGCTATAAACTTGCACAGGGACTCGGAGGACTTGTCTCCCACCATCTTATAGAAGTTGTCGATAAAGAAGTGGGTGATGTCATAATTGCCGGCATGGATGCCGCAGATAAGACCCTTGAGGAACTCGTAGCTGCCGATGTCGTAGGTGCCGGCGTCTATAAGGCGGGCCTGATAGGGTATGTCGTAGGTGAGCTTGCGCTCCTTCTCGATGCAGACTACATCGCCGTGGCAATCGTTGACGGCCTGGCGGACCATGTCCACCAGCTTCTTAGTCTTTCCGGAACCTTTCAGTCCCATGATTAAACTGACCATGATGATCACGCTCCTTTGTTTTTTTGCATAATTTCCGTGAGCTCTTATTATATACACTGTTAGCTTATCATGTTTGCCGGAAAGGTGCAAGCAGAATCGAAGGGTAATATTCAACAAATATGTAAATTCTCCGCACTTCAATCTTTTTTTTACCGGCCCGGCGAGATATCCTTGACGCTGAGGGAATAATGTGCTAACATTTTAGCAAGCTGCAAGCTGCATTCTGTGCATTTTGCACACGGAAACTAGAATTACAAGAGAGGTGTAACGCTTGAAAGACCTAAAGCATCTTATTTATTTTGAGAATCTGCTTCAGGATGCGCACAACGAGCTGGTCACCCAGGCCGTGGCGGAGGGCAAGCATGCCCTGGGCTATAACTGCTACTACATACCGGAGACTCTGCTTAACCTGCCGGGCTGCTTTTCCAGCCGTTTGAGGGCCCCCCGCTGCGTTTCCACCGATGTTGCCAGCTATTACATGACCACCAGGAACTGCCCCTATGTGCGCTCCATCCTGGAGCGAGCCATAGAGGGAGGCTACAACTATCTGGAGGCCCTGTTTGGGGCCGAGGGCTGCGCGGCCATGGAACGCATGGAGGAGCACTTCGTGCTCATCCACCCGGTGAAGAACGAGAAGTTCTTCTCCACCATCATCGACCCTCCCATGAAGGGGGACGAGAACAACCTGAACTACTACAAGGCCCAGCTGAAGCTGAAGGTGGTGGACAAGCTCAGAGACGAGCTGGGAGTGGACGTGTCCGACGAGGCCATGCTCAAGGCCATAGAGGACCACAACGAGATATCCGGCCTCATCACCCAGATGGGCGATCTGAGAAAGCTGGACAATCCCCCCATCACCGGCTATGAGTTCCACGTCATCCAGCTGGTGAGCCAGGTCTGCCCCCACTACCTCATCAAGCCCTATCTGGAGGAGACCCTGGAGGAGCTGAAGACCAGGGAGCCGGAGCCCCAGTTCCCCTTCCGGGCCAGAGTGGCCCTGGTGGGCTCGGAGATAGATGACCCGGACTTCACCAAGGTCATAGAGAGCTGCGGCGCCATGGCGGTGGCCGACCGCTACTGCTTCGGCAGCTTCCCCGGCCGGGAGCAGATAGAGATACTCCCCGGGGAGAGCCCCTTCGACGCCATCTGCCGCCACTATCTCCAGTGGAACCAGTGCGCCCGGCTTATGGACGGGGAGAAGATAGACCAGCGCCACAGCCAGGTGCTGCGCCTGGTGAAGGACTTCAAGGCCGACGGCGTCATCTACGAGAACATGAAGTTCTGCGAGTTCTGGAGCTACGAGAAGGTCCTGGCCAACCACATCTTCACCAACGAGCTGCACATCCCCTGCTGCACCATCGAAAAGGAATACGCTCTGGGTGCGGTGGGCCAGCTGCGCACCCGCTTCCAGGCCTTTATAGAGTCTCTGGAAATCAAGAGCATTCAGGGAGGTAAGTGATATGAAACTCACTGACAAGCTGATAAAAGCCGTTGACAAGAAGCTGGAGCGCTTCGACCCCCTGTGGCAGTCGGAGCACGGCGTGGGCGGCCTGCGCTCCCGCTACTACGACAAGACCGGCGTGGCCAAATACAGGGAATGGCGCGGCGTGAAGGACACCTTCTACGACTACACCCAGTGGCTCAATAACCTGATGAGCATGGGCCAGATGGTGGCCTCCGCCCCGGTGCGCTGCCTGAGGGGCTTCTGGGAGTACCGCTGGATGGGCTCCTACCTGGGCACCTTCATGTTCATAGACCGGCTCTTTGAGGGCTACAGAGGCTACGAGCTGCGCATTGCCCACATGAACATGCACGCCATAGTCCAAAGCCTCACCAAGAAGATAGCCATTGTGCTGGCCAATGACCGGCGCTTCGGCGGCGGCCCCCTCACCGACAAGATGGTGCCCATGGACGAGGTGCTGCCTCCCCTGTTCATGGCGGGCTTCAAGGACCTGGTGCCCATACCCCTCCAGACCCTGCCGGAGTTCATCATCTGCGATATAGACCAGCACATCGAGCCCTATTACATCGACGTGGCCGAGTCCTACGGCCTGCCGGCGGACGTGTGCTCCCGCTGCGCCGCCGAGACCGGCGTCACCATAGACGACGCCTTCCCCATCTTCGGCAAGGGTTTTCTGTCCACCAACATGCCCTGCAACGCCTCGGAGGCCACCTCCATGTTCCAGCGCCGCCGGGTGAACCTGCCCTACCAGCCGGTGACCATGGCCATGATACACAACGAGCCCGGCGCCCACCCCTACTCCACCCAGGAGCTGAAAAACGCCATAGCCTTCATCGAGAAGGAGTACGGCGTGAAGTACGACTGGAACGCCCTCTTCGAGCGGGCAAAGCATATGAACGAGCAGAACACCATTGAGCTGGAGAAGTGGGACTACTTCAAGACCCCCTATTCCGCCCTGGTGGGCATCGCCGAGACCTTGTACCGCCTCTACTCCTGGGCCTCCGTCAACGGCCAGGAGGACTACTTCACCAAGACCGACCGGAAGGTCATCGCCCTCATGCGCAAGGCCTATGAGGAGAAGTACCAGCCCTTTGCCGGCAAGACCCGCCACCGGGCCTTCCTGTGGGGACCTTCCGCCGTGTACTATACCGACTTCCCCACCTGGATACAGAACTGCTGGGGCATCAACATAGTGCTGAATATGGACTCCACCATGGGCCACAATATGATAAGCACCACCGACCCGGAGCAGGCCATAAAGGACCTGGCCCTGTTCTCGGAGAAAGGCGTCATGCGCCACCACGCCGTGGGCGGCTGGGACAATGTGAACGCCGTGTGGGAGTGGGCCAAGAACTTCAACTGCGACATGGTGCTGTGCAACGACAACGTGGCCTGCAAGGGCATGAACGGCGTCCACGCCCTGCTGGAGGAGCAGGCCAGGGACCTGGGCTTCCACTTCATCTTCATCGAGCACGACCTGGAGGACAGCCGCACCGTCTCCCGCCAGGATATGAGAAAGTGCGTCAACAACTACATGTCCGTGGTGCTGGGCGAGCAGCCCCTGGACCCCACCATCGTGGAGTTCGACGACTCCGAGGCTTACTGAGAAAGGCGGGAATTTAAATGAAGAAAGTATTGAAATTCGTCCTGAAGCTCCTGGGCAAGCTGGCCCTGGCGGGACTCATCGCCTTCGTGGTCACCTTTGCCATCTACATGACCAATGCGGAGAACAAGCTCATCTACTATGTGGTGCGTCCGCTGCTGAACAAGCACTACGACTCCCAGGTGAGGGACAGAAGGATCTGACATCCTCGGGATTTAAGCCCGAAATTCTGAAAAAAACCAAGGGGCATCCGACTTTTTGCCGGATGCCCCTTGGCTTTTTGTGCCGTAAAAGGGGAACAGAAAAGGAGATGCTGCCGGTTTTATGGCGAAAAAGATCTGTGCATTCCTGCTGGCATTGTGCGCCTGCCTGCTGTCCGCCTGCGGAGGGACAGAGGATTTACACAGCCTGGAAACAGAGGCCCAGGAAAAAATACCGGAGTATTATCAGGCCCGGGGCCTGCTGTATGATGAACGGGCCCGGCTGGCAGGAGATGGAGCAGGCCTTTGAACCTGAGAACATAGTCTTCTATCCGGACTTCGTGGAGCTGCACTTCCCGGCGGGAACTCTGCCCGGTGAGGAGTACAGCTGGCGTCTCATCCTGGAGTATGACAAGGGCCTGGAGGATATTATGCAGGACTGGGCCATACCCCTTAAAAGCGAATAAGAAAGGCACAGCCTGAGACTGTCAAAAAACTATAGTATATAAGTAAAGACAATAGAGCAGCGGGGGAGCACGAGGGGGCAAGGCCCGCCTCGTAGTACAATAACCCGCCACAGAAAAGCCTTGATTTTTCAAGGCTTTTCGAGCGAAGCAGCATTTTGCCAAGGGCAAAATGCTTGGCGGGAGAAGTGCAGTCAAAAAAGTCTGTAGGACTTTTTTGACAAGCTGAGGCACAGCCTAGGCTGCACCTTTCTTATTTGCCGGGTGTGGGGCCGGGCTGCTTTCCGGGGAGGGGAGCGGGAGAGGGGGGAGCGTCCGTATCCAGGATGTACTTCCCGCAGGCGTTGATTATGGTGGTGTCTCCATAACGGAAGATGCGCTGGCGGTGGATGCCGTAGCGCTGGTGGATGTGGCCGTGGATAAGGTAGCGGGGGCGGAAGCGCTCCATCAGGGGCATAAAGGCCTCGAAGCCCCGGTGGGGCAGGTCGTCCTGGTCCCCATAGCCCCGCACCGGGGCGTGGGTGAGCACGATGTCCACTCCGCCATAGCGCCGTATCTTCAGATACAGCTTGTTTATCCGCCACTCCATCTGCCGCTCGGTGTACTGGTAGGGGCCGCCGTTATAGAGCATACTGCCCCCCAGGCCCAGGATGCGCAGGCCGTTGACGGTGACCAGTTTGTCGTCTATGTTCTGGCAGCCCTCCGGGGGACGGCGGGCGTAGCCGGTGTCATGGTTGCCCCGGACGTAGAGCAGGGGACGGTTGGCCATGGTCACAAGGAAGCTGAGGTAGTCCGCCTTCAGATCCCCGGCGGAGAGTATCATGTCTATTCCCTTGAGATTGCCGGGCCGGTAATAGTCCCAGAGGAACTTGTCCTCCTCGTCGGAGATAAGAAGTATCTTCACAGCTGCTTTTCCTCCTTCTCCGGGAGTATGCTGTCCCTGTATATGCCCAGCAGGCGCACCGTGTCCCGGGCCCGGGGGGCTATCTGGTCGAAGGAGGGGATGCTGCCCTCCACATTGTCGCAGAGCCAGTCCATGTTCATTATCTCCTCGGGGCTGAGGGGGCGGCTGGAGTCGTTGCGCACCCGGCCCTCCTGGTCCACTATCCGGGTATAGAAGGGCTCCACGGTGCCGTCGATGATGCCCTGTTTCAGTATCTCCGCCAGGCTGCGCACCCCATCGGGCAGAGTGTCGCTCAGCTGCACGTCGATGACCCCGCTCTTCATGCCCCACCAGTAGTTGATGGCCTTGCTGGGGGGCACGTTTGCCCAGCTGCCGTTGAAGATGCTGAGGACTATTTGCTCATAGAGCTTGCCCCAGTCCCAGCAGGGCACCGCCAGAGGCAGCAGGGAGCCGTCCTCCTGGAGGCGGTAGGTGCCCCACTCCAGAGCCCAGTGGGGATTGCTGGAGTTGGTGGCGTCCCGGTTGGAGATGACGGTGATGCCGCTGTCTATAAGCTCGCGCACCGGCCGGGGCTCCACGCAGGACCAGCGCAGCTTTATCTTTGCCCGGGGATTGGTGAGCTTCACCCCCAGGGCAAAGGCGTTTATGCTGGCGCACTCACCGATGATGGGGTAGTTGGAGACATAGCCTATAAGGTCCTCCTTGGCCATGGCCCCGGCCACGGCCCCGGTGATGAACTTGCCCTCGTATATGCGGCTGTAGTACATGCGCACCCCGGTGTAGGGCTGGGACAGGGAGCAGTTGAGCACCTTGACCTCCGGATACTCGGCGGCAATACGGCGGCAGGCGTCTATCATCAGGGGGGTGGTGGCAAAGATTAGCTTTGCCCCGTTCTGTATGGCCTGGACCATGGGGGCGTAATAGTCTTTGTCAAAGGCGTTGTACACCCTGATACTCACCTTGCTGCCCAGCTTGTCCTCCAGATATTTCCTGCCGTGGTCGTGGGCGCGGGTCCAGGCGCTGTGCTTGGGGTCGAAGCCGTAGATGAAGGCCAGGTCTATATGGTCGCTGTGGCCCACGCCGAAGAGTTTGGACAGGATGCCCCGGTCCCCCTCCTCCGGCTGGGTGCTGACGGCTATGGCCTCCTGGGTCTTGGCCTTGATGTCCGGCCATATGCTGCCCAGCTTCTTTATGAGCTCCGGCAGGGGCAGCTCCTTTATCTCCCCGAAGCTGAAGGTCTCCAGCCATACCAGCATGGCCTCCGCCGGGGTGATCTCCAGCTTCTCCGTGTTCACCTTCTCAAAGGCCTGGACAAAGCGCACATAGCCGGCGGAGAAGCTGCGCCGGTCCTGCTCGGACCAGACCTGGTCCTCGTCCATACCCAGGGCGGCCTGGAGCCGGGCATACCAGCCCCGATGGCGGAAGGCGATGCCGTAGAGCCGGGAGAGGGAATAAAAGTGCATGAACTCATAGTACATCTGCACCGCCGGCTCCTCGCTGTACTCCGGGACCAGGCGGGTGACCCGGGCGGTGATCACCGGGGCGCCGAAGCTCTTCATGACGCTGACCCGCTTGTTGCCCTCCTGCACGTAGAAGCGGCCCATATATTCAAAGCAGCAGATGGGGTCGCTGATGCCGGAATCGTCCAGGTGGGCGTCGCACAGCAGCATCCACTTGCAGGCAAACTCGCTGTCCGCCGGCAGCAGGGGCATGAAGTTGCCCGCCAGGGCGGTGGTGCGGCCGGCGGACTTGGTGCCCGCCACCAGGGGCAGGGGTATGCTTATGATGCCCAGGTCCATCCGGGCGCTGATGCTGCTCTCGTCCATCATCTCGTCCAGTACCGGCAGGTAGGGGTAGCCGCCCCGGGCCACCGCAGTCCTGTAGTACTTCTGGCCGGCCTTGAGGGCCTTGATGTATTGCTCCACGGTCTCCGGACGCATAGTATCCTCCTAGTCTCCGCCCACCTCGGGGCGGCGCAATGATTTCATTCTTTCTTTTCCGGCGATAGTTTATCATCCATGGCAAGGGACAGTCAAGAGAATGAAAAAGAGAAGAGCCCTTGGGCTCTCCTCTTTTTACATCTGCTTCACAAATAGGGCCGCACGGCGGCACACAGCTGCTCCTCCTGGGCTATCAGCTTCTTGGCGATGTCCTTGGCCCTCTCGTCCGCCGCCCGGTACTGGTTCAGGTAGCGGCTCAGGGACTTGACTCCCATGTTGCAGCCGTCGGTTATCAGCTCGGCTATGGTCCGGTCCGACTCCTCCATGGCCAGCATGGCGTTGGTCTTTATCCAGGACATGCCCTTGACCACGGCCCCGGGCTCCTTGCCCCGGTCCTGAAAGCGGTGGAGCTGCTGCTCGATCTCGCAGCTCAGCTGCTGGTGGCGGACCTTGCAGTCCACCAGACTGCGCTTCAAAAGCTCGGAGCCGGTGTAGTCCAGCACCTCGTCTATGGAGCTGACGCCCATCTTCACCCCGGAGTCGCACTCCCTCAGCAGCTTTACGGTATCCTGTTCTATCACTGGAAAATCTCCCTCCTTCCGGCGGCCTTTGCCGGACGTATTCTCCCGTTTATTATGCCCGGAGGGAGGGGACGGATTTACAGGAAATTTATGGTTTTGACAGCTCAGAGGTTTCCTGAGCTGTCCGAGACCAGGCAGCCCAGGGCAATGAGGAGCAGCAGTACCCCGGCAATGCGCAGCAGCAGGGCCCAGGCGGAGAGGAGGTGGCCCAGCAGCAGCGCCCCGGCCAATATGGGCAGCGCCGCCCAGGCCAGGGCGGCCAGCAGCCCCGGCGTACCCAGGGAGCGGCTCTCCCATATCATGGGTATGCGCAAAAGCCCGTACAAAACCAGGGCTATGCCCAGGGCCAGAAGGAGCAGGAGCCAGAACAGCGCCGGCCGGAAAAAGAACAGCAGGCTCAGCAGCAGCCCGGCGGCGGCCAGGGCCGCAGCCTTCCAACGGCCAGGCAGGCCCGGCGCTCTCAAAGCCAGCAGCAGCCGGAACAGGGCGTAAAACAGGCCCAGGGCCGAGGCGGCCTTCACCAGCACATAGCCCGCCGGGGCGGGATAGAAAGCCAGCAGCAGCCCGGCGGCGGCTGCCGCCGCCTCCCATAGCGCTGCGGGCAGTATCTTTTCATATCTTTCCATGGTCATACCTCTCTCCTGCGCCCGGTGGGGCCTATATGCCGCCATAGGCGAAAGTATCCCAGCTGCGGTGCATGTATGTGTCCAGAGCTATGGGCACGCCGATAAAGGCCGCATCCCGGCCCTCGGCCAGAAATTCCTCCAGAAACTCCCGCCGGCCGGTGGTGTGCACCACCGGGATGCCGGAGATGAGGGAGGTCTCCCGCAGCACATCATAGCCCCGGCGCAGGTCCTCCGCACTGGCGTAATTCAAAAGGTTGGAGTTGTTTATAAAGCCGGTGACCTTCTGGCGGGCAAAGCCCTCCATGTCCGCCTTCAGCTTCAGTATCTTCTCCGGGGATTCCGACATGGGGCGAAACACGTTCACAATGTCGTAGACCTCCACCTGCCCCTCCGGCACGGCGGCAAAATCCTGATGGTAGCGGGCCAGGGACAGGGCCCCCGCCGCATCGCCGCCCACGTCGAAGATCACCAGGTCCCAGTCCCGGGCAAAGGCGGAGGCCACGGCGGCGGACATGCTGCTCTGGGTCACCCCCTGGCCGGCAAAGGTGGGGGAGACTATGTCTATCTTTTTCTCTTCCAGAAGCTTCACATGGTCGGACATGCGGAAGTAGTCGTTTATCTTGTCCAGGTCGATGACCTGGGTGCGCAGCCCCCGGGATGCGGCCATCACCGCCATGTTCAGGGCTATCTCCGTTTTGCCGGAGCCGTAGTTGCCGATGAGTATGACAAATTTCTTCATGGTTCCGCTCCCATCCCTTTTTATATGACAAAATTATAATACCTCCGCCGCCTTTAGTAAAGGGAATATATGTTAAGCCCGGCTGCGGGGCCGGAGAAAAATTTAATCCCGGCGGCCCCGGGGCTATTGACAAGAAGATATTGTTGTGATATCATTTTGATATCAGCAAAGGAGGTATAAGAGATGGAAGAGAAACTGCTGAACAACAAGAAAAACGGCATGGCCATGCTGCTGTTGCTGCTGGCGCTGTACATAGCGGCCATAGTAATGGTGGTGTTCGGGGGCATAGGCATGGACGACGGGGACAAGGCCGCCATACCCGTGTTCGTCGTGGGCCTCATTTGGGTATGCCTGGGCTGGATCACTTTTTGCGGCCTGAAGGTCCTGAAGCCCCAGGAGGCCCTGGTGCTGACCCTCTTCGGCAAGTATGTGGGCACCCTGAAGGGCGAGGGCTTTTACTATGTCAATCCCTTCTGCACCGGCGTTAACCCCGCCGCCCACACCAAGCTGGGCCAGAGCGGCGACGTGGACAGCGGCAGCAAGGGGGGCATCCCCGGCTTCAACCTGGGCTCCAACGGCGCTCAGGTAAACGTGGCGGCCATGGAGATGGGCAAGAAGATATCCCTGAAGGTGATGACACTCTCCAACACCAAGCAGAAAATCAACGACCGCCTGGGCAATCCTGTGGAGATAGGCATGGCCGTCATGTGGCGGGTGGTGGACACCGCCAAGGCCGTGTTCACCGTGGACAACTACAAGGAGTACCTCTCCCTCCAGTGCGACAGCGCCGTGAGGGACATAGTGAAGATCTATCCCTATGACGTGGCCCCCGGAATCGACACCACCGGGGACGGCCAGGCCGACGAGGGCAGCCTGCGCGGCTCCAGCGAGACCGTGGCCCAGCGCATCCGGGATGAGCTCCAGGCCAAGGTGGCGGGCGCCGGCATCGAGGTGCTGGAGGCCCGGATAACCTATCTGGCCTACGCCCCGGAGATAGCCGCGGTGATGCTCCAGCGCCAGCAGGCCAGCGCCATAGTGGACGCCAGGAAGATGATAGTGGACGGCGCCGTGGGCATGGTGGAGATGGCCCTCAGCCGCCTGAAGGAGGGGGGCATGGTGGAGCTGGACGAGGAGCGCAAGGCCGCCATGGTGTCCAATCTCCTGGTGGTGCTCTGCGGCAACAAGGACGCTCAGCCGGTGGTCAACTCCGGCAGCCTGTACTGAAATGGCTGACAGCGGGAAAAAGCAGGTGCCGCTGCGCCTGTCGGCCAAGCTCTACGAGGCCATAGCCGCCTGGGCCGAGGACGACTTCCGTTCCATCAACGGGCAGATAGAGTATCTGCTCACCGAGTGCGTCAAGCAGCGCAAGAAGAACGGCAAGTATGTCTCCGACACCATTGACGAGCCCCTGGACCTGGACATCTGAGGGGGACCTCCGCCCCGGCCGGAAGGGGAGCGCAGGCTCCTCTCCCGGCCGGGTGAGCCGTATAATCATGTATGGGATGAGGAAATTTTTTTCTAAAAACCTATTGACAAAAAGCGATGCTTTTGGTATTATAACTGAGCCGTGGCCGAGTGGTTCAGTCGGTTAGAACGCCGGCCTGTCACGCCGGAGGTCGAGGGTTCAAGTCCCTTCTCGGTCGCCACATATGCCCCGAAATTCGGGGCATATACTTTGCTGCTGTAGCTCAGTAGGTAGAGCGCATCCTTGGTAAGGATGAGGTCGCCAGTTCGAATCTGGCCAGCAGCTCCAAAAAGCGTCTGGCTCCTTGTGGAGCCGGACGCTTTTTCAAGTTACAGGATAGCATATCGAACTGGCGACCTCACAGGCGAAGCCTGTTTCAATAAGAACCGGAGGCCGCCGCAGGCGGTCACCGCCAGTTCGAATCTGGCCAGCAGCTCCACGTCGGAGCAAGCTGCATATCGCTTGCTCCGATTTTTTATGCCTACGGCAAAAAAATCAGAGCTCGCTCATTCCGCTGCTCCTCCTTATCCGAATCAAACCCACTGCGTTGGGCTTTGATTCGGGGAGACGAGAGGTGCGAAAGATGGCAAAGTCCGCTTTGCGACCGCATCTTCTTATGCCTACGGCAAAAAAGCCACCATCCGCTCCGCTCCCTTGCTCCTCCTTTTCCGAATTAAACCCACTGCGTTGGGCTTTGATTCGGGGAGACGGGGGTGCGGGGAATAGGCAGAGGCCGCTTTGCGGCCGCGTATTTTTATGCCTGCGGGAAAAACAGAGGGCGCTCATTCCGGGCAGCGGTGCCGCCCCGGGAGGGGAGGACTCAGGCAGTTCGATATGCAAGAAAAAATTTTAAATTTTTCCTTGCATATAAATAAAGGAGATTTTCTGTCTCCTTTTTTATATGCACTTTGGGGAGAGGAGCAGGGGCGGGGGCTCCGGGGGCTCAGGCGCTGTGCTGGTTATAGCGCATCTTGGCCAATATCTTTTCCCTGGCGCTGTAGATATGTTCGTCGCTTATGGCCCTGGCCTTGTCGAAATCTCCGGCCTCCAGGGCGTCCAGCAGGCGGATATGGTCGTCCGCCGCCACCTCCTGCTGCTCCTCCTCCTTGGTGTGGGTGCTCAGCAGGTAGTTTGCCACGATGAACTGGCCCTGGACCTTGGCGAACAGATTGCTCAGGCACTGGTTGCCGGACTGGCTCACCAGGTATGAGTGCAGGTCCAAATCCGTCTGCCGGGTCTTTATCTGTTCCCCCTGCCTATTGTAGTTGAGGCAATCCTGGGAGAGCCTGCGGAGAGTATCGAAGTCTATGTTTACGCCGTTGCGCTCCATCTCCGTTATGGCTTCCCGCTCCAGCAGGGCCCGGACGCCCACCAGGTCGCAGACCTGTTTTTCCGTAAAAGTGGGGACGTAATAGTGACCGGTTTTCGTTACGCAGATCATCTCGTTGGCCAGCATGCGCTTCAGGGCGTGCACCACAGGGGTGCGGCTGACGCCGAAGGCCTCGGCCAGATTGTCCGCGTTGATTAGCTGGCCCTGGACCCAATGGCCCTGGATGATCTCCTGACAGAACATTTCATATAGCTGAATGTCCAAATTTTTCTTGATAGACATCTCTTACTCCACACTCAATTATTCTGCTTGATAATATACGTTTTTAGGGAGATTTTTTCCATTGACATAGTCAACAAACAAAAATAAATTTTTTATTTAAAATTGCCAGATTGAAGAAAGGCAGGCCGGATGCTATATTATATTTATGAAATATGCGATAGGAGGATGCTCCATGAAAATAGTAAGTTTTGGCTCCCTGAATCTGGACCATGTGTATTCCGTTTCCCACTTTGTCGCCCCGGGGGAGACCCTCATGTCCGAGGACTACAAGGTCTGTTACGGGGGAAAGGGGCTCAACCAGTCCATAGCCGCGGCCAGGGCCGGGGCCGAGGTGATACACGCCGGCGTGGCAGGCCGGGGGGGAGAGATACTCTCCGACTATCTCAGGGAAAACGGGGTGGACACCTCGCTTCTGCTGCAAAGCCCAGTGCCCCAGGGGCACGCCATAATCCAGGTGAACGGCTCCGGGGAGAACTGCATCCTCCTCTATCCCGGCTCAAACCACGCCGTCACCCGGGAATATGTGGACAAGGTCTTTGGAGAGCTGCAGGGGCCGGGCTACGTGATATTGCAAAACGAGATATCCCAGCTGGGCTATATCATTGACAGGGCCGCAGCCGCCGGTTTTCAGGTGGTGCTCAACGCCTCCCCCTATGAGGACTGTCTGAAGGAGCTGGACCTGGACAAGCTGTCCTGGCTGCTGATAAACGAGATAGAGGGGGGCTGCTTCACCGGGGAACAGGAGCCGGAGCTAATCATAGCCGCCCTGAGGGAGAAGTACCCAAGACTGGGCGTAGTGCTCACCCTGGGGAGCCGGGGCTGCATAAGCGACAAGGAGGGGGAGCGGGTGGTCCACGGCATATTCAAGGTGCCGGTGGTGGACACTACCGGGGCCGGGGACACCTTCACCGGCTATTTCGTCGCCGCCCTGGCAAAGGGCTTCGGCCTGGCGGAGGCGGTGAGGTATGCCAGCGCCGCCGCGGCCATGGCCGTGTCCGCCCCGGGGGCGGCCCAGTCCATACCGGAGTTTGCCGCCGTGGAGGATTTTTTGAGACAGCGGTGAGACAGTGCAGGCCCCGGAGCTTTGAGGATTTGAGAGCCTCAAAGCTCCGGGACTTTTTTTGCCTCCGGTTCTCCGGCGGGCTTATCTGGAGGCCAGGCGGCGCAGGCAGCGGCAGAGGAGCTCCGCGCCCTTGCGCAGGTCCTCATAGTCGGTCCACTCCTCGGGCACGTGGCTGCGCCCGCCCTTGCTGGGTACGAAAATCATGGCCACATCACACAGAGAGCCCATGACCATGGCGTCGTGACCGGCGCCGGAGAGCATCTTGCGGGTGCTGATGCCGGCCTCCCTGGCCTGCTGCTCCAGCAGCTCCTGGACTTCCGGCTTCATCAGCACCGGCTGGGCGGTGAGCTTTTCCACTATCTCAAAGCTGAGCCCCGGATTCTCCGCCCGGCTCTGCTCCAGAGAGGAGCGGACAGCAGCTATGACCTTGTCAACACTCTCCAGGGTCTTGCTGCGGCAGTCGATATCGAAGAGAGTCTCCTTGGCTACGATGTTGAAAGCGCCGGGCTGGGTCTCCACCCGGCCGAAGGTGACCACGGTGCCGTCGGCCAGCTCTCTGGCCTTTTCGGTACCGGCCACGATGGCCTTGGCGGCGGAGAGCATGGTGTCGGCCCTCATGTTCAGGGGGGTGGTGCCGGCATGGTCGGAGCGGCCGTGGACAAACACGGTGAGACACTTGATGCCCACGATGGCCTCCACGATGCCCACATCCACCTTCTCGTTTTCCAGCACCGGGCCCTGCTCTATGTGCAGCTCCAGGAACATGTCGATCTCGCCCTTTTTCCGCCGGGCCTCATCCGCCCTGGCGGGGTCCAGGCCGTATTCCCTCATGGCCTGAGCCATGGACACGCCATGGCTGTCCTTGTAGTTTTCCAGCTCATTTTCATAGAGCTGGCCGCACATGGCCCGGCTGGCAAAGAGCCCGCCTCCAAAACGGGCGCCCTCCTCCTCGGGGAGGGCCACGAACTCTATGGGACGCTGGGGCACGAAGCCCTCGTCGTGGAGGGTGCGGGCGGCCTCCAGGGCGGCCACCACACCGGCCGCCCCGTCGAAGCGGCCGCCGGTCTTCACGGTGTCGAAATGGCTGCCGGTCATGATGATGGGGGCGGAGGGGTCCCTGCCCTCCATGCGGCCTATCACCGTGCCCACGGCGTCCTCCCGGACGGAGAGCCCGGCGGCCTTCATCTGGGAGACGATGTAGTCTCTGGCCTGGGCAAATTCCTTGGTATAGGTGTAGCGGGTGCAGCCTATGCCCTGCACCTGGGAGTATTGGGCCAGGGTCTCGATGTCCTGACGGATGCGTTCAACTTTGGTTTCCAACATGTTATGCTCCTTATTGATAAATTGTTCACTCATGATTCTAACATGAAGCTGCGGCTTGTCAATAAAAAAAGGAGAGGGCCAAGGTCCTCTCCCAGAAATCTTTCCGCTTTTTTACGGGGCTCACATCAGCGGGGCCAGGGCTTTCATGATGAAGCCCAGCAGTCTGAGGCCGGCTTTTTCCCGGCTCATGAAGTCGGGCCGGACCTGGACGCAGCGGGCGATGGTGTTTTCCACATCCGCCTTGATATCCCCTATGCAGTCCGCCTTGTAGAGATAGGCGGCGCACTCGAAGTGGTGGTAGAGGCTGCGGTAGTCCAGGTTGATGGTGCCCACCACCGCCTTTTTGTCGTCGGAAACGAAGACTTTGGCGTGGACAAAGCCGGGGGTATACTCGTATATTTTCACCCCGGAGGCCAGCAGGGCGGAGTAATGGGTCTTGGCCAGGGCCCAGGGTATCTTCTTGTCCGGGATACCCGGCAGCACCAGACGCACGTCCACGCCCCGCTCGGCGGCAAATTTCAAAGCCGTCTCCATCTCTCCGTCCAGTATGAGATAGGGGGACATGATGTACACATAGTCCCGGGCCCGGTTGAGGATGTCCATGTATACCCGTTCCCCGGCCTTGTCCCCGTCCAGGGGGCAGTCCCCATAGGGCAGCACATAGCCCTTGGCCTCCTGCCGGGGCCGGCAGGGGTATTCCAGGTATCGGTCGAACTCCGGCTCCTTTTCGTCCACGTTCCACATCTGCAGGAACATCAGGGTGAAGCTCTTCACCGCCTCGCCCTGGAGCATGACTGCGGTGTCCTTCCAATGGCCGTGGCGCACCCGGCGGTTTATGTACTCGTCAGCCAGGTTCACTCCGCCGGTGAAGGCGGTGTGCCCGTCGATGACGGCGATTTTCCGGTGGTCCCGGTAATTGTAGTGGGTGGAGACAAAGGGGCTCATGGGGGCGAACATCTTGCATTTGATGCCCAGCTCCCGAATGCGCCGGGGGTAATCGTGGGGAAGAGTGGAAAACTCGCAGGTGCCGTCATACATGACCCGGACCTCCACCCCCCGGGCCGCCTTCTCTGCCAGTATTTCCAGCACCCGGCCCCACATCAGCCCTTCGTCGATGATGAAGTACTCCAGAAAGATGAAATGCTCCGCCTGCTCCAGCTGCCTGAGCAGCTCTTCCCATTTGTACTCCCCCAGAGGGAAATACTTTACGGCGGTGTGCTCATATACGGGGAAGCAGCCGCTGCGGCTGAGATAGCGGGCCAGGGCGGCAGTGCCGGGGCTCTCCTCCTCCAGCCGCTCCATGAGCTCCGGCTCCTGGACTATGGTGTCCCGGTTGGCGTCTATCAGGAACTTCAGCCGCCGGCGCAGCAGGCGCATGCCCAGGTTGCTGCGGGTATAGCAGTACAGGGGAGCGCCCAGAGCGGGCAGCAGGGCAATCACCAGCAGCCAGGTTATTTTGGCTGTGGGGTCGGTGTCGGTGTTGAGCAGGTACAGGCTCATAAAGGCGGAGAAAGACACGCTGATTATCAGGAAGTGGGGCAGGTATTCCCTGAGCCAATGGATGAAGGCAAAGGCCAGAAACAGCTGGAACAGCAGCAAAAGCACGATGAGCCCCAGCCGGCTGAACACCGCCCGCAGCAGGCTCTTCTTACCTTTCTTCAAAAGCCGCAGTCCCGGATTGCTCTCCTCTTCCTGGTAGCCTATTTTCGTTTTGTCGTTCATGTATTGCTCTGCTCCTCCGCCCGGTATGTATGATATTGTATATCAGTATACAGCCCTCAGCCCCCAAGTTCAACTCCCGGCGGGGAAAAATCCATTAAGGCCTTGCAAAAAACAAAGTTTTTTGGCATAATCTCCGGGAGAAAGAAGTGATTTGAATGTCGGTAAAAATAATAGCCTTTGATTTGGACGGGACTTTGCTGGACAATAAAAAGCAGATATCGGAGGAGAACCTGGAAGCCCTGAAGGCCGCCGCCGCTGCCGGGGCGCTGCTGGTACCTGCCACCGGGCGGATATACACCGGCATCCCCCAGGCCCTGAGGGAGCTGCCGGGGCTGCGGTACTGCCTGACCATCAACGGGGCCTATGCCTACGACGCCGGGGAGGACAAAAACCTCTACAGCGCCGAGATGCCGGCGGAGCTGTGCCTGAGCCTCATAGAGCACATGGAGACTCTGCCGGTGATATACGACTGCTATCAGGACAACTGGGGCTTCATCTCCCGGGATATGCTGGAGCGGGCGGGGGAGTACATACCCGACCCGGGGATACTCAAAATGATGTGGGAGCTGCGCACCCCGGTGGACAGCCTCTATGACACCCTGAAGGAGCGGGGCAGGCCGGTGCAGAAGATGCAGATGCACTTTAAGGATCCGGAGCGGCGACGCCGGGAGCTGGAGCTGCTGCCCAGGCTCTTCCCGGAGACGGCGGTGTCCTCCTCCCTGCCCTGGAACATTGAGATAAACAGCATTGAGGCCACCAAGGGCAAGGCCCTGAAAAGCCTCTGCGCCGCCTTGGACATAGACCTGAAGGACACCCTGGCCTTCGGCGACGGCACCAACGACCTGGACATGATAAAGGCCGCCGGGCTGGGCGTGGCCATGGGCAACGCTGTGGAGGAGCTGAAACAGGCCGCCGACTGGGTGGCCCCCACGAATATTGAAAACGGCGTGGCCGCCGGAATATACCGGTTCATGGGCCTGCAATAACAAACTGACCTTATAAAAATGCTTCAAACTGGGGATTGATAACAAGGCCGGTTTCCGCTAATATATAGCCGAAATTCCTCAGGAGGCATAGACAATGAAAAGAGTAGTTACATTACAGGACATCTCCTGCCTGGGCCGCTGCAGCATCACCGTGGCCCTGCCGGTGATTTCCGCCATGGGGGTGGAGTGCGCCATAGTGCCCACGGCGGTGCTGTCCACCCACACAATGTTCAAGGGCTTTACCGTCTGCGACCTGTCGGACCAGATAGAGCCCATCACCCGCCACTGGCTCAGCCAGGGCATAAAATTCGACGCGGTGTACACCGGCTACCTGGCCAGCGAGGACCAGTGCGGCCAGACGGTGGACTTTATAAAGAGCTTCAAGACCGGGGAGAACATGGTCGTGGTGGACCCGGCCATGGCCGACCACGGCAAGCTCTACCCAGCCTTCGGGCCGGACTTCCCCAAGGCCATGGCAAAGGTCTGCGGCCAGGCCGACCTGGTGCTGCCCAACCTCACCGAGGCCGCCTTCCTCACCGGCACTCCCTATAAAGAGGACTGGAGCGAGGCGGAGGTGAAGGAGCTGCTTGAAAAGCTGCTGGCCCTGGGCTGCAGGTCCGCCATGATAACCGGCTACGGCGGCGGCAAGGGCAAGACCGGCTTTATCGCCATGGACGGGGAGGGCAGGACCCTCAGCTACAGCCATACCCTGCTGCCGGTGAGCTACCACGGCACCGGGGACATCTTCAGCTCCACCGTGGTGGGGGGCCTTATGCGGGGCCTGGGGCTGAAAGAAGCCGGCGTCATCGCCGCGGACTTCGTCTCCCGCTGCATAGAGTACACCTCCGCCCAGCCCGACGCCCCCTGGTACGGGGTGGAGTTTGAGGCGCTGCTGCCGGAGCTGCTGGAGAAACTGAAGTAAATAAGATAACGGGACCAAAACACGGCGGCGGGATCTCTCCCGCCGCCGATTTTTTGGAAAGCCATGTATAATATTCCTGCTCACCGGCCAAAATAGCCTCGTAAACCAATACTTTACGGAGGTTTTGAACTATGAGCAGCAACAGCTCCGGCAAGAGGCTGGAGGGATTTTTTACCGGAAAGGGCTTCTACATAGTCCTTTTCCTGTGCGCCGCAGTGATCGGCGTGTCGGCCTGGATGATGGCCGCCGGGAATGAGACTATGGATGACCTGAGCAAGAGCAACGACGTGAGTCTGGAGAACAAGCGGGTGGAGACCATCATAGTGCCGCCCAAGACCCAGGAGGAGACGGAGACTTCCGACGCCGCCGGGACGGAGGCACAGACCCAACAGGACACCGCCGCTCTGCCCCAGCAGCAGGAGGACGCCGCCGACACCATGAGCGAGGATATGACCCAGGTCTGGCATGAGGGGGACGTGATGGAGGTCATGGCCCCGGCCTATATCTGGCCCGTCCAGGGGGAGCTGGAGCGGAAGCACCAGATGGACTCCCTGGCCTACGACGTGACCATGCGGGACTGGCGCACCCATGAGGGCATAGACATCAGCGCCGCTTTGGGCACCACCGTCACCGCCGCCCACTCCGGCACCGTGTCCGCCGTGGAGACCGACGACCTCTACGGCACGGTGGTGACCGTTGACCACGGGGACGGCAGCAGCAGCGTATATGCCAACTTGGCGGACACTCCCGCCGTGAGCGTGGGTCAGTGGGTGGACAGCGGCAGCATCATCGGCTCCGTGGGCACCACCGCCCTGTGTGAGATAGGCCAGGGCACCCACCTGCACTTTGCCGTCTATGTGGACGGCCAGAGCGTGGATCCCCTCACTTATCTGCCCGCATAAACGGCATGGAATAAAAAATAAAAGCTGAGCCCGGAGCGACATTCGCTCCGGGCTGTTCAGCGTTCAGCGGTGTTCTCAGTCTATGCGCTTATATATGTTCAGTATGGGTTCCCCGTAGGCTGTAATGACCTCTTCCAGTTGAAATTGTTCGGGCACGGCGGGGTTGCCGTATATGGCTCTGTAGGTGCTGTTCTCCAGAAGATAGTCGGCGCTGTAGTCCCCCCGGTCCAGAAGCTCTATCCTGTCCCTGTCCTCCTGGGAGAGATACTCGAAGCCGTAGTTCACGCTCCAGGCGCTGCCCTCATCCAGACAGGACAGGCTGATGTCGCCCCGGCTGTTTTCGGCCACGTAATACAGACCCTCCCGGGTGGACACGGCCCCGTAGTCCAGCTCGTAATTCTGGGAGATGTCGTCCCCGGCGAGGATGTTGAAATATACGTACTGATAGGGGTGGTTGAGCAGGTTCTGCACGCCGGTGAAGAGGATGCAGGCCAGAAGCAGGACAAGGCTGAGCCTGGGCCACTTGCGGCGCAGCAGGTCCAGACCGTAGGCCATGAGCAGGGCTATACCGGCAAAGCTGAAATAGAAATGCCGCCAGCCGTTATATACCAGGGACTTGCCGGCTATGCTCACCAGCAGGGGCACCAGGGAGCAGCAGCACACCATCAGCAGGAAAAACAGAGAGTCAAAATCCTGGGGGCGCTCTCTGTCCTTCACCCTTTTCCAGAGGGCGGCCAAGCCCCGGCAGAGCCCCAGAACAGCCAGAAGGCTTATGAACAGGGGGGTGGTCATGAGTATGAACTGGGGAAGATAGCGCCTGGGCAGCTCCCCGTCCCCGGGGCGGCATATATCTCCGGCAAAGAGGATCTCTCTGTCCCAGCGGGAGAAGTGCATGGCGTTGTCAAAGCAGTATTCAAAGAAGCCAACAGGGTCGCCCCACATTGCCGGGGTAAGGGCGTAGTACAGCAGGCAGAAGGCCAGGATGGTGAGGACCATTACGGTCACTCCCCGCCGGTCCCAAAGCTTTTTCAGGGAGAGATAGATAATATAGAACAGCCCGCATACGCCAAAGAAGAAGAGGCCGATTATCTTTGTGTTTGCCGCCAGGGCCGCAAACAGCGCAAAGAGGAGGGCGTCCAAAAGCCTGCGGCGTTTTATTGCCCGCACGGCAAAGCAGCAGCTGTCCATAAGCAGGGCAAAGAGCACCATGTCCTTGTTGTTGTAGTGGCTCTCGGCAAAAAAGCGGGGCATTATGAAAAGAACCAGGGCGCACAGCAGGGCCAGGCGGCGGTCCCCGAAGAGCTCCGTCACCAGCAGGTAAAAGGCTATGATAGCCGTGAAGCAGAGAGCAAAGGTATAGTAGTGGTAGGGTATGGCCACGCTGGTGTAATTGTAGTCCCCACTGAGAAATTGGGGCCGGAGCATGTACAGGGCAAAGGGATAGTAGGCCCCCTGGCCGTGGTCCCGCTCCACGTCGCTGCGGATGGAATTCAGGCCCATGCTCTCATAGGCATAGACCACCTGGGAATCCTCGCCCAGAAAAGCGTCGGCATAGGCCCGGATGTTCTTCTGGAAGATCCTTATCTCATGGGGCTCGTCCCAGCTCATGGAATAGTCCGTGGAGACCGAGAGACCGGCAAGGAACATGAGCAGCAGAAGCAGGGCCGCAAGGAGCCGGAATCTCCTGTCCGCCCGGGAGGCCCCGGGAATGGTTTTACTCAACATATATTTCCGCCCTTCAAAAAATGCTGGAAAAGCATTGATTTTCATAATATTAACACAATATTGCTCCGTTTGCAAGAAGGGCATGCGTTTCGACGGATTAGTGATAATCAAGAATTATTTATCGAAAAACGATAAATAATTCTTGACAAGCGATAATAGCCGTGCTATGCTCCAGGTACGGAAAGCGAAGGGAGCGATGATATGAATTGGAATGAAGACAGGAGCATAGTCCTTTCCCAGTTTTGTGTCTGTGCCTTCGGGCTGCTGCTGGCGGTGCTGGACATCTTCGGCTACTGGCTGGTGGGCTTTTTCATCCAGATAAGGAACATGAACTGGCAGCTGGGGGCGGTGATACTGGCGGCGCTGTATGTGTGCAGCGTCTTTGCCTGGATAGTGCTGTGGCGGCTGTGGAAGCTGCTGGGCAACATCAAGGAGGGCCGGGTCTTCATCCCGGAGAATATAGGCCACATGCGCACCGTAAGCTGGTGCTGTGCTGCCGTGGCCCTGGCCTGCCTGCTGGCCGCCTTGGCCTATCTGCCCTTTTTCGTCTGCGCCATGGCCTCGGCCTTCATGGCCCTGATAGTCCGGATAGTGAAAAACGCCTTCCAGCAGGCCCTGCTGATGAAGGACGAGCTGGACTTTACGGTGTGAGGGCAGGCCTATGGAGATAATCGTAAATCTGGACGTAATGATGGCAAAGCGAAAGATATCCGCCACAGAGCTTGCCCAGCGGATAGACATAAGCCCTGCCAACCTCTCCATTTTAAAAAACAACAAGGCCCGGGCCATACGCTTTTCCACTCTCATGGCCCTGTGCCACGAGCTGCAGTGCCAGCCCGGGGACATACTGGAATTCATCGACGACTGAGGAGGCGGACATGGACGAGAACAACTTGAAGGAAAAACCGGGCTTTGCCCTGCGACCGGGGGAGCTGGCCTGCGCCCTGCTCATGTACCCTGCGGCCTACATTTACATAGTTTGTTTCGGCTCGGGAAACGACCGGCTCTGGTTCGGGGTCTTCGTGCTGTTGTTCATTGCCATTACGGAGATACTGAACCGGGGCAGGTCCCACCCGAAGGAGAGCTGGGTGTGGCTGGGCTGCGTGCTGCTGATGAGCGCCTGCGTGGCCTTCGGCTGGGGCCGGGTGTGGGATTACGGCCTGACCATGCTGATGGTGCATCCCCTGGCGGTGTGGTGGGTCCTGAGCCGCAGCGGCCGTCTTGCGGAGGGGGAGAGCGGGCATCTGCTGCCCCTGGACGCCCTGAACGGTTTCTTTACCATACCCTTTGGAAATTTCTCCCTGCGTATCCGCTGCGTGGCCAAGGGCCTGAGAGGCCGGGGCCGGGGGGAGAGCCGGGAAAAGAAACGGCCCTGGGCGGCGCTGCTGGCGGTGCTGGCGGCCCTGGTGCTGCTCAACGCCGCACTTACAGAGCTGGCCCAGGCGGACCGGGGCTTCGGAGAGCTCACGGAAAACATCCTGGCCCTGTTCAGCTTTGACCTGGGGGACAACTTCGCCACCTATGTCTTCCGCTTTATAGCCAGCCTGCCGGTGGGAGCCTGGCTTTTCGGCCTGATAGCCGGCAGCCTGCGCACCGATGAGGAGAAGCTCAGGGCCCAGGCTGCGGCGGTGAACGGCTTTATGCCCAGGCTCAGGGCGGTGCCGGAGCGGCTGTGGACCGTGATGATGGGGGTATTTGCGGCGGTGTACATTTTGTTCTTTGCCGTGCAGAGCAGCTACCTCTTCGGGGCCTTCAGCCGGACGCTGCCGGAGGACTTCACCGTGGCCCAGTACGCCCGGGAGGGCTTCTTTGAGCTGTGCCGGGTGATGGCCATAAACTTCAGCCTGCTCTACCTGGTGAGCCGCAGCAGCGCAAGGCCTCTCAGAGAGGACAAGGAGCAGCGCATTACCGCCACGCTGCTTATAGCTGCGGGCATGGTCTTTGCGGTGATAGCCATGTCCAAGCTGGTGCTGTATATCATGTGCTTCGGCTTTACTCCCAAGCGGCTGCAGAGCAGCTGGCTGGTGCTGCTGCTGTTCATGGGCTGCGTGGCCTGCCTCTACAGCCTGTGGACGGGGAAGAAGAGCTTCAAATACTGGATGATGTACGGGGCTGTCAGCCTGGCCCTGCTGCACCTGTACTGAGGAGGGAGAGAAATGGTGCCTGTGCTTTTGCCTGTTATAGCCTTTGCCCTGCCGGTCATAGTCATAGTCCGCAATGAAAAGCGGCCGGTGAGGCGGCCCGGGCTGTTTTCCCTGGGGAGCTTTGCCGCCGCCCTGGGGGCTCTGTGCCAGGAGCTGTGGGTCTTTTACCGCCGGGCCGGGAACGGGGATGTGTCCGGAATATTGGACACCGCCGGGGCGGTGCTGGCCATAGGAATAGGGATAAGTCTCGTTTGCCTGCTGCTGAATCTCATTGCCCTGGGCCTGAGCTGCGGAGATGATAAGGAGCCGGACTGAAAAGTATTGGAAAACAAAGGAATCGCTCTTGCATTTGTCGGAAGTATTCGGTACAATACAAGGGCGATTTTTTCTTTTTTCGAGGTATTTATGGGGATCAGGTCTCTCATAGGCGATAAGGCCTTTTACCGGCGGCTTTTCACCGTCATGCTGCCCATCCTGGTGCAGAACATCATCACCAACTTTGTGAACCTGCTGGACAACGTCATGGTGGGCCAGGTGGGCACCGAGCCCATGTCCGGCGTGGCCATAGTCAACCAGCTGCTGTTCGTCTTTAACCTCTGCATATTCGGGGGCCTGGCGGGAGCGGGGATATTCACCGCCCAGTTCTACGGCAAGGCGGACGAGCAGGGCATAGCCGAGAGCATCCGGGGCAAGATATACATCGCCGCCGGGGTTCTGGCCATAGCCATGTTCATACTCATAGCCTTTGGGGAAGAGCTGATAATGCAGTTCATCCACGAGGGGGAGGAGGGCCTGGACATGGCCGCCACCCTGGATTACGGCAAGGACTACCTGAAAGTGATGCTCTGGCAGATGCTGCCCTTCTCCATAATGCAGATATATGCCAGCACCCTGAGAGAGACCGGGGAGACCATGCTGCCTATGAAGGCGGGCATAGTTGCGGTGCTGGTGAACCTCACCGGCAACTACATCCTCATCTTCGGCAAACTGGGAGCCCCCGCTCTGGGGGTGGTGGGCGCCGCCATTGCCACGGTGATCTCCCGCTATGTGGAGTGTCTCATTGTGGTGCTCTGGACCCACGTGCGCAAGCAGCGCTGCCCCTATATCGGCGAGGTGTACAAGAGCCCGAAGATACCGGCGGAGCTGGTGCGGAAGATAGTGTTCATGGGCCTGCCCCTGCTGGTGAACGAGCTTTTGTGGTCCGGGGGCATGACCATGCTCAACCAGTGCTACTCCGTCCGGGGCCTGGAGGTGGTCTCCGCCATGAACATCTCCACCACGGTTTCCAACGTGTTCTTCTGCGCCTTCTTTGCCATGGGCAACACCGTGGCGATAATAATTGGCCAGCTGCTGGGAGCGGGGCAGATGGAGAAGGCGGTGGAGGAGGACAGAAAGCTCATCGCCTTTGCGGTGGTGCTCTGCGCCGCCGTGGGTGTGGTGATGGCCCTGCTGGCCCCGGCCATACCCAAGATATACAACACCACCGACACCGTCCGCCGCCTGGCGGAGGACCTGCTGCTGGTGGTGGCCTGCACCATGCCGGTGCACGGCTTCAACAACTCCTGCTTCTTCACCCTGCGCTCCGGAGGCAAGACCATAATCACCTTCGTTTTCGACAGCATGTATCTCTGGGTGCTGTGCGTGCCCCTGGCCTTCGTGCTGTCCAGATTCACCGCCATGCCCATACTGCCGCTGTTCATTGTCATCCAGCTGCTGGACCTGGTGAAGGCCGCCGTGGGCCTCTTCCTGGTGAAGAAAAAGGTGTGGGTGAAGAATTTGGTGAAGGACTGAGAACTGAAAATATGCTGAAAAGGCGGCCCTGTCCGGGGCCGCCTTTTCAGCACTGCTGGAGGCGCAGCATCTCCCGGCGGAGCCGGTCGATAATGCGCTTTTCCAGACGGCTGATATAGCTTTGGGATATGCCCAGCATATCCGCCACCTCCTTTTGGGTGTACTCCTTCCCGGCGGGCAGGCCGAAGCGCAGGAGGATTATCTCCCGCTCCCGCTTATCCAGGGAGTCTATGGCCTCCATGAGCATCTGCCGGTCCGCGTCGTCCTCCAGGGGGCGGTACACCTCGTCCTCCTCGGTGCCCAGGATGTCCGAGAGCAAAAGCTCGTTGCCGTCCCAGTCGGTGTTCAGGGGCTCGTCGAAGCTCACCTCGGTGCGCTGGGAGTTTATCTTGCGCAGGTACATGAGTATCTCGTTTTCTATGCAGCGGGAGGCGTAGGTGGCAAGCTTGATATTCTTGCCGGAGTTGAAGGTGTTCACCGCCTTTATAAGGCCGATGGTGCCTATGGATATCAAATCCTCAATGTTGATGCCGGTGTTTTCAAAGCGCTTGGAGATGTACACCACCAGGCGGAGGTTATGCTCTATCAGCTGCTGCCGGGCTTCTTCGTCTCCCAGCTGCAGGGCCTTTATGGCCTCCTCCTCCGCGTTTTTTTCCAGGGGCGGCGGCAGGGTGTCGCTGCCGCCTATGTAAAAAACCGGGGGCGGCTCTATTCCCAGTATGCTGAATATCTGCTCGCGGATGAAAACTATTTGGGGCTTGCAAAGCATATAAACTTTCCTCCATGGGATCATAGATTACGGGAGAGGGGGTTCAGAGGATGCCGTCAAAGCCGTTTCCGGCGGCCTTGGGGGACAGGGCCACCAGCCGCTCCATGTCCTCCCAGCCGTCTATCAGCAGCTTGTCGGGCCTGAACACCGGCAGGAGGCCGCCGCCCCCCAGAGCGGAAAATGGGATTAGCCGCAGCCGCCCGTTGAGCTCCGGGAAGGCGGCGGCGGAGCGGAGCAGCTCCACCGGGTCGGCGATATCCAGCAGGGGGGCGGCAGGGCCGAAGAGCTCCCTCAATGCCCCGGGGGAGACCACCGCTACCGGAGCGCCGCTGATGGGGTCCCTGAGGCAGTTGCCGCTGTCCACCATGGCACTGAGGCGGCAGCTGCGGGAAAGCAGATGTATCTCCAGTTCCTTTACGGCGCGGCCGGAGGCCCCGGGGACGGCGGAGAATATGAGCCGCAGCGCTCCATAGGCCAAAAGAAAGCACACCGTCAAAAGCCGCAGGTCCAGCTTTATATAGCCGAAGTTCAGCTCCAGGGCCCAGAGGGCCCCGCCCAGGGCGGCGGAGAGGGCCAGGAACACCCCGGCGCAGGGCAGGGCCCGGCGCTGTCCGGCATAGGCGATGAGGAGCATGGACCCGCCGGCGACCGCCTTCCACAGGGGGGAGGCCAGAAAACCGAAGCCGGGCAGGAACACGGCAAGGGAGTAGACGGCGCCCAGCAGCGCCGCCATAAAATACCTGCCCCGCCTGAGAGGCAGGGCGCAGAGCCGGGCGGCGCACAGGCACAGAAGGTAGTCCGCCAGCAGGTTCGAGAGGAAAAGGCTGTCTGCATAGATGATCTCCATGGCCAGAGTATAGCACCGGCAGGCTGCACAATTTGTCAATTGGGAATTGTCAAACAGACCTCGCTGTGGTAAAATCTATGAGAAATTTATGTATATGATGCCCCGGAGAAACGAAGACGCAGGCCCCGGGGGGCCGGAAGGGACAAGAGAACATGAGCTTTGTATATAAGCGGGTGATTATAAAAATAAGCGGAGAGGCCCTGGCGGGAGCCAAGGGCACGGGCTTTGACTTCGACTTTATCTCCAAGGTCTGCCATACGGTGAAGAGCTGTGTGGATGAGGGCCTGGAAGCGGGCATAGTCATAGGCGGCGGCAACTTCTGGCGGGGCGTGAAGGACGGAGCCGGCAAGGTGGAGCGGGTCAGCGCCGACCGGATGGGGATGCTGGCCACCTGCATGAACTGCCTGGCCGTGGGCGACGTGTTCAGGCAGCTGGGGGCCAAGGCCAAGGTCCAGACCGCCGTGGACATCCAGGGCGTGGGCGAGCGCTACGACACCATAAAGAGCATAGAATATATGCAGCAGGGGAACATCGTCCTCTTCGGCGGCGGCAGCGGCGCCCCCTTCTTCTCCACGGACACCGCGGCGGTGCTGCGGGCGGCGGAGATCCACGCCGACGCCATACTCCTGGCCAAGAACATCGACGGCGTCTACAGCGACGACCCCAGGAAAAATCCTGAGGCAGTGCGCTATGACAGCATAAGCTACGACGAGGTCCTGGCAAGGCACCTGGCCGTAATGGACACCACGGCCACCAGCCTGGCCATGGACAACCACATCCCCGTAATAGTCTTTGCCCTGGCCCAGCCGGAGAACATCCGCCGGGTGCTTATGGGCGAGGATATAGGCACCACCGTGAAGTGAAGAATTTTTTTGGATATACTTACAACAGGAGGAAGGAACATGTCTGACTACAGCCAATTTGAAAACAAGATGAAAAAGACCTGCGAGGCCCTCAGCACCCAGCTGGCCACCCTGAGAGCGGGCCGGGCCAACGCCGCCGTGCTGGACCAGATCCAGGTGGACTATTACGGCTCCCCCACCCCCATCCAGCAGGTGGCCTCCATAGCCACTCCCGACCCCCGCACCCTGCTCATCCAGCCCTGGGACGGCTCCGTGCTCAAGGGCATCGAGAAGGCCATCCTGGCCTCCGACCTGGGCCTGAACCCCCAGAACGACGGGCGCATGATACGCCTGGTCTTCCCGCCCCTCACCGAGGAGCGCCGCAAGGACCTGGTAAAGCAGACTAAGAAATACGCCGAGGAGAGCAAGGTGGCCATCCGCAACATCCGCCGGGACGCCATAGAGAAATTCAAAAAGCAGCAGAAGAGCTCGGAGATAACCGAGGACGATTACAAGATAGCCGAGAAAGACGTGCAGAAGCTCACCGACGACTACATCAAAGAGATAGACAAGATAGCCGACAAGAAGGAAAAGGAACTGCTGGAAATCTGATATGGCTGATATTATCAACAATAAGGCGGGGAGCCGGGCGGAGCCTGGGGTTCCCCGCCATATTGCCATCATACTGGATGGCAACGGCCGCTGGGCCAAGAAGCGGGGACTGCCCCGCACCGCAGGGCATATGGCCGGGGCGGAGACCTTCCGGCGCATTGCTACATACTGCAGGAGCATAGGCGTTGAATACCTGACGGTGTACGCCTTTTCCACCGAGAACTGGAAGCGGCCGGAGGAAGAGGTGGGCACCATCATGAAGCTGTTGTGGCGCTACCTGGACGAGGCCATACGCACCATGGAAAAGGACCACATCCGCATGAAGGTCTTCGGGGAGCTGGCAAGGCTCAGCCCCCAGCTCCGGGAGATGGTGGACCGCACCGACGAGATAAGCCAGCACTATCAGGGCTTCCAGGCCAACATCTGCCTCAACTACGGCGGCCGGGACGAGATAGTCCACGCCGCCCGGCGCTACGCTCAGGACTATGCCGCAGGCAAAGTGAGCGGGGAGCTCAGCGAGGAGCAGTTCGGCAATTACCTCTACTCCGCCGGCATCCCCGACCCGGACCTGCTCATCCGCCCCGGCGGGGAGATGCGCATATCCAATTTCCTGCTGTGGCAGTGCGCCTATGCGGAGTTCTACTTCACCGACGTGCTCTGGCCGGACTTCACCCCTGAGGAGCTGGACAAGGCCATTGCGGAGTTTAGGCGCCGGGACCGGCGCTTCGGCGGGGTGAAAAACCCGTGACGGAGATACAGGAGCGGCTCTTTGAATTGAAGGACGAAAAATACCGGGACTTTAACGCCTCCCTCATCCCCACGGTGGACAAGGCCATAGTTATAGGCGTGCGGGTGCCTCAGCTGCGCAGGCTGGCAAAGGAGCTGAAGGGCAGCCCCCGGGCGGCGGAGTTCATGGCAGAGCTGCCCCATGAATACCACGAGGAGAATTTGCTCCATGCCCTGCTGATAAACGAGGCAAAGGACTTTGGGCTCTGCGTGGCAGAGCTGGAAAGCTTCCTGCCCTATGTGGACAACTGGGCGGTGTGCGATATGCTGGGGCCCAAGGTCCTGGCAAAGAACAAGGAAGAGCTTATGGAGAGGATACTCCTGTGGCTGGATTCTCCCCATGCCTACACTCAGCGCTTTGCCATGTGCATGCTCATGAGCCATTTTCTGGACGGGGATTTCAAAGAGGAATACCTGGGCCTGGTGGCGGGCGTGGAGTCGGAGGAGTACTACGTGCGCATGATGCAGGCCTGGTATTTTGCCACGGCCCTGGCCAAGCAGTATGACAGCGCCGTGAAGTATATTGAGGGGCGCAGACTGGAGAGCTGGACCCACAACAAGAGCATCCAGAAAGCCAGGGAGAGCTTCCGGGTGAGCCCGGAACACAAGGAATACCTGAAAACTTTAAAAATTTAGCTATAATTTGTATATATAAAGAGGAAAATATTATGGTAAAATCCATATCCGTATTGGGCTGCACCGGCTCCATAGGCCGCCAGACCATAGCCGTTGCGGAGCACACCGGGATAAGGGTGGCAGCCCT
>DBFSDV010000004.1:0-59131 GCA_048417135.1 Candidatus Limivicinus sp.
ATCATCCATATTATCCAATGAAAGATCAATTCGTTGATAAACTGTCAACGATTAAAAAAACAAATATTAAAGAGTTTATTGGCTTAACGGTATTTGGAATATTGATAGCAATAAGCATATTTTGTTGGATAAAATATAGCAGCAACAAATTAATATGGCTGGCACTTGAACTGGTTTCTGTAATTTTTATTTACTGCATTACGGTTATCAATGGCATGGTTTACAAAAAGAAGATCATAAAATCAATTAAAGCGGGAGAAATATAAACAGCACCCTTAAATGGGCTGAATGATACAGGATTTCACAGAACCTAAACTAAACACTACATAATTAGATTAAAAAAATTGAGATTTCTCCTAAACAATCGGGAGCCTTCTTGCCCTGAAATAATATGACCCGGAAGCCGCAGAACGCCGGCTTCCGGGTGTATTATGTTCTGGTTATATTATGCTCTGGGGCTATTAGATGCCGGCGGCTTCACTCCAAGCTCAGCAGCCCGAAACGGAGGGCGGCAGAGAGGGCCAGGCGCCGGCTGTCGCCGGTATCAAAGGCCACAAGGATTATATCCCCGGTGCGGCCGACTATGGCGCCGGGGCCGAAGCTCTTATGGAAAATGCGTGTGCCCGGCTTGAAGCATGCTTCCCCGGGCCCCGGCTCCGCCATGCACTCCCGGGGAGGCTGTATGTATTTTTTCGCCGGGGCGGCGGCAGGGCGGGGCCTGGCCGGGCTGCTTTTTTTCGGAAAGAGCTCCCCGGAAAAGCTGGATACTATACCCGGCTTCTTGAATGTGAAGATGCAAAGCTCCTGCTTTGCTCTGGTCATGGCCACATAAAACAGCCGGCGCTCCTCCTGATAGGCCCTCTGCTCCTCCTCGCCGGCCTCACGCCCCGGAACGCTCTTGGGGAGAATGCCGTCTGCCACGTCCATGAGCACGACCCTTTCGTACTCCAGGCCCTTGCTGGAATGTACCGTGGAGAGGACGAAGGGACAGGAGGGGTCGGAGCCGCCCCGGAGCAGGATATCCTTCAGCTCCTCCAGCCGTTCCAGCAGCCGGGCAGGGCAGGGCTCCTGGCGGCCCAGGGCCTCCAGGATATCCGCTTTGCCCAGGTCTCCGCCCCGCTCCTGCCGGTATGCTCCGTAGCCCATGTAGTTCACTATGCGGTAGACGGCCTTGTCCGCCTGCTCGTTTTTCAGGTGCTCCATATGTGTGCGGAGAGCCTTGCACTGTTTCCTGGTCCAGGCGGAGGCCCCCGGGGCGGAGCTTATGTATTCCAGGATGTCCCTGTCCGCCCGGAGCAGGGCCTCCTGGGCCAGGGCCTTGCTGATGCCCGCCCCCAGCTTGTAATATAAGTTCATGAACAGCCGGCCGTCCCCGGGGTCCAGGGCAAAACGGATGATATCCGTAATGTCGGCCACCACCCGGTTGGTGAAAAACAGGCTGGCCACCTGGCGGCAGCGATAGGGGATGCCCCGGCGCTCCAGCAGGTCGATGAGGGGCAGGGCGCTCTCGTTGTCCCGATAAAGCACCCCGGTCTCCACCGTGCAGTTTTCTGCCATCTTGCATAAGTAACTATACTGGTTCTGGCGCTCATAGAGGGGTATCTCCCGGAGCATGGGCCCGCTGCCACGGACGGCCCGCATCTGCTTTGGCCTGCGCTCCTTATTGCTGCGGATGAAGCCGTTGGCCGCCGCGACTATCTCCGGTGTGGAACGGTAATTCTGCTCCAGGAAGAGGACCCGGGCCCGGGGATAGACCTTGTCAAATTCCATAAGGGCCTGGGGGCAGGCCGCCCGGAAGCCGTAGATGCTCTGGTCCTCGTCGCCCACCATGAAAAGATTGGCCCTGTCCCCCGCCAAAAGGCGTATGAGCTCGTGCTGTATCCTGGAGGTGTCCTGGGCTTCGTCCACGCAGAGATAGCGGTAACGGTTCCTGAAGGCCTCCAGAATGTCGGGGTAACGGCGGAGTATCTGAAGGGCGTAGACCATCTGGTCGTCATAGTCCATAAGCTGCTGCTGCCGCAGCGCGGCATTGTAGGCCCGGAAAAAGGCGGGGAAATCCAGGTCCTCCACCTCCAGCTCTCCCAGCTCCTGGGGGTCCAGCATCCGGTTCTTTGCATAGCTGATGGCCGTCTCTATTGCGCGGATGCCGCTCTCCAGGGCAAACTCTCCGCACTGCTCCCGATACAGCCGGGCAATGAGGGCGCTTTTCTGCCTGCCGTCCTCCAGGAGCCGGAAGGCGCTCCGGCCCAGGCTCCGCTCATAGCAGCGGATGATCCTGCTGCTGACCCCGTTGATGGTGCGAAACTCCAGCAAAGAGGCGGCGTCCTGGCCGAAAAGGGCTGCAAAGCGCCGGCTCATGTCCCCGGCGGCGGCCACGGTGTAGGTCATGGTCAGAATGCTCTCCGGGGCTATCCCCAGGCCCAGGCACATATAGCCCAGCCGGGTCACCAGGACGGTGGTCTTGCCGCTGCCGGGCACCGCCAGGAGCATGACGGGGCCTTCAGTTGCCTGCACGGCGGCTTCCTGCTGCCCGTTCAGGGAGATGTTGAACTGTTTTTTGAATTGGGAAAAGTCCATAGCCTGCTCCACAAAATAGTCTCCCTGAATTATACCATCATGCCCGACAGGGTACAAGGCACAGAAAAGGAAAGAACAGGGGCGGCGACAAGAGCATAAACGAAAACTGCCGGGCCGCAGAAGCGGCCCGGCAGCCTATCAAATGAGAAAGGGGGATAGAAATAAGACTGAGTGGCGGGAGGAAACTCAGATGAGCTTCTTCTCCTTCAGTTCGGCGATCTTGGCGTCGTCGTAGCCCAGGATGGTCTTGAGGATGTTCTCGGTGTCCTGACCCATGGAGGGAGCGCCGCGCCAGACCTTGCCCGGGGTCTCGCTCATCTTGGGGGCGATACCGAAGGCCTCGATCTCGCTGTTGGTGGTCTGGTCGACGTACTTGACCCAGTCGCCGCGGGAGCGGAAGTGCTCGTTCTCGTAGGCGGACTTGGCGGTGTTGACGGTGGCGCAGGGGACGCGGGCGCCTTCCATGATGGACTCTATCTCCAGAGCGTCGTGAGAGGCGCACCAGTCGATGACGGCCTTGTTCAGCTCCTGGCCCTTTTCGGAGGCCACGGCGGCGGGGCCGGAGGAGCAGTCCTTGTAGTTGAAGTATTCCAGGTCAAGACCCATGGCGGGGATGCAGCGGTTGTACACGCCGGGGCCGAAGGCGCCCAGGGCCACCAGGAAGCCGTCCTTGGACTTGAAGAGGTTGTAGGGCTGGAAGGCGGGGTTGAAGTTGCCGGAGCGCTCGGAGACCTTGCCGGACATGGTGTAGGTGGTGTAGGTGCCGCACATGTACTGGGCCATGGCCTCGAACTGGGCCACGTCCACCACCTGGCCCTTGCCGGTCTTCTGGGCGTAGATGTAGCCGGACAGAGCGGCAAAGAGGGTGGCGAAGGCGGAGACGTAGTCGTTGGTGTAGGGCTTGGCGATGGCGGGGTCGCGGTCGGCGTCGCCCTGGAGGTACAGCCAGCCGGAGAAGGCCTGGCCTATCATGTCATAGGAAGCCCGGTTGCAGACGGAGGGGATGCCGCCGAACTCCTTGTGGCCCATGCCGCTGACGTGGACGATGACCAGCTTGGGGTTGACCTTCAGCAGCTCGGCGTCATAGATGCCCAGCTTCTCCAGCCAGACCATGTTCTCCATGAAGATGTCCGCCTCTTTGATAAGGCCGTAGAATATCTCCTTGACTTCCTCATGCTTCAGGTTCAGCTCCAGGCCCATGGCCAGCTTGTTGCGGGCGTTCTGAGCCCAGGCGGTGGAGACCTTGGTGCCGTTCACTTCCGCAAAGGGAGCCAGCATACGCAGGGTGTCGCCCACGCCGGGACGCTCTATCTGGATGACCTCGGCGCCGAAGTCGGCCAGCATGGTCGCCGCAAAGGGCATTGCCACCAGGGAGCCGGAGCAGACAACGCGCATACCGGCAAAGGGACCATATTCGGGAATGATGAATTTACGATCGCTCATGATAAATCTCCTTTTTCAAAAATTTATCTCAATTTTGGGATGACTGTTGGGATGGCCGTTCAGGCCTTTCTCCGCTTTATCTCTTCCACCAGGGCAGGGATCACGCTGCGGTAGTCGGCCACCGCGCCGTAATGGGAGATGTCGAAGATGGGGGCGCCCTTGGTGTGGTTGACGGAGATGATGCAGCCGGAATTCTGCATGCCCACCTGATACTGGACGGAGCCGGAAATGGCGATGTTGAAGATGTATTTGGGCTTGATGGCGGCGCCGCTCTGGCCTATCTGCTTTTCGTGGGGCAGCCAGCCGTTGTCCACCAGGGGACGGGAGGCGGCCAGCTTGCCGCCCAGCAGCTCCGCCAGCTCCTTGAGGCTTGCCAGGTCGGCCTCTTCCTTGATGCCCCGGCCGCCGGCCACGATGACCTGGGCCCCTTCGATGGAGTCGCCGGTATCCTGCTTGGGGGCCGTCTCCAGCACCTCATAGTCAGGGTCCGCTTCCACCGTCACCGTCTCGGTGATGATCTGGCCTTTTGCACCCACCCGGGGCTCTATGGGCTCGAACATCATGGGCCGCACGGTGGCCATCTGGGGACGGGCCTCCAGTATGACTATGTGGGCCAGGATGCTCCCGCCGTAGGCGGGGGTGGTCTGATAGAACACTTCGTCCTTGTCAAAGCCCAGGTCTATGGCATCGGCGGTGAGGCCGGTGTTCAGGGAGACCATGAGCCTGGGGGCCAGGTCCCGGCCCAGGGAAGTGGCGCCGTAGAGGATGATGGAGGGCTTGTACTTCTCCGCCACCTGGGTCAGAGCCGCCTCATAGGGGCGGGCGCTGTAATTCTCCAGAGCGTCGTTTTCCACAAGGATGACCTTGTCGGCGCCGTAGGCGAAGAGTGTGTCGGCCAGATGGGAGACGTCCTTGCCCAGCAGCACGGCGCTTATCTCCTCGCCGGTGTGCTCCTTCAGCTCCTGGGACTTTGCCAGCAGCTCCAGGACGGTGCCGTTGAGCTTGCCGTTTTGCTGTTCGGCAAACACCCATATTCCTTTGTAATCACTTTTTGCCATGGATGCCGCCTCCTTATATCAGGTGCTCGTCATGCAGCATGTCTGCAATCTGAGCTGCAATTTCCTCTCCGGTGCCGGAGAAATACTTGGTGTCCGCGTTCCGCTTGGGGGGCTCCAGGACCTCCTTGGTGGAGGAGGGGGAGCCGGGGATGCCGCTGCGGCTCTTGTCGGCCTCCAGGTCCTCGGCGTTCCAGACGAAGCGGGGCTTCTTGAGGGCTTTCATGATGTTGATGGGCTTGGGGTAGCGGGGCTGGTTTATCTCTGCGGTGACGGTGACCGCGGCGGGCAGCTTTGCCCGCACCTTCTGCACGCAGTCCTCCAGGACCCGGTTGCAGACGACGTAGCCGTCCTGCACGTCGATGGAGGAGGCCAGGGTTATCTGGGGTATGCCCAGCTGGGCCGCGGTGGCGGGGCCGGTCTGGGCGGTGTCGCCGTCCACGGCGTGGCGGCCGAAGAGCAGCAGGTCGTAGCCGCCTATCTTCTTTGCGGCCATGGCCAGAGTGTAGGAGGTGGCCAAGGTGTCCGCGCCGCCGAAAGCCCGGTCGGAGAGGAGATAGGCCTCGTCGCAGCCCAGCGCCAGCGCCTTCTTCAAAACGTCCTCAGCCTGGGGAGGCCCCATGCTGATGGCGCAGACAGTGGCGCCGTATTTCTCCTTGAGCTGGATGGCGGCCTCCACGGCGTTGGCATCCAGGGGGTTCAATTTGCTGGCCACGCCTTCACGCATGATGTTGCCGGTCTTGGGGTCCAGCTTCACATCGTCGGTGTCGGGGACCTGTTTTACGAATACCAGAATCTTCATTGGAGTTCTGTCTCCTTAACTATTTAGGTTTAACGGGGATGGCTTATCTGCCGATGACGGCGCCGCTGATGACCATGCGCAGTATCTCGCTGGTGCCCTCGCCGATCTCCAGGAGCTTGGCATCACGGTAAAAACGCTCCACGTCGAACTCGTGGCTGTAGCCGTTGCCGCCGTGGATCTGGATGCAGTCGTCGCAGACCTCGCAGGCCCAGCGGGAGGACAGGAGCTTCAGCTCGGCGGCCTCGGTGGAGAAGCGCAGGCCCTCGTCCTTCATGGCGCAGGTATCCCATACCATCAGGTCGGTGGCGCGGATCTTGGCGGCCATGTCGGCAAACTTGAAGCCCACGGCCTGGTGCTTGTAGATGGGCTTGCCGAAGGTGACGCGCTCCTTGGCGTACTTGACGGCCTTGTCCATGGCGTGCTGCATAAGGCCGGAGGCGATGGCGCCGATGGAGACGCGGGCGCCGTCCAGAGCCTGCATGGCTATCATGAAGCCGCGGCCCTCCTGGCCCACCAGGGAGTCGGCGGGGAGCTTGATGTTGTCAAAGCTCAGCTCGCAGGTGCCGGAGCCCCGCATGCCCATCTTCTTCTCGAACTTGCCCACGGTCAGGCCCTCGGCCTCCTTGGGGACGATGAAGACGGAAATGCCCTTGTTGCCGGCCTCGGGGTCGGTCTTGGCCATGATGAGGTAGAAGTCGGCGATACCGGAGTTGGTGATCCAGGCCTTGCCGCCGTTGAGGATGTAGCTGCCGTCGGGCTGCTTCTCGGCAACGGACTTGATGGCTGCGGCGTCGGAGCCGGCGTTGGACTCGGTGAGGCCAAAGGCGAAGACCTTGCCCTCGGCGCACAGAGGCACGTATTTCTTCTTCTGCTCCTCGGTGCCGTGGTGGAGGATCATGTCGGCAGCTAGCCAGTGGGCGTCCAGGAACAGGGCGATGGAGGCGCTGCCCTTGGCGATCTCGTTGATGACTATCTCGCTGGTGATGGTGTCTCCGCCGCCGCCGCCGTACTCTTCGGGCATATGGATGGCCATGAGGCCGGCGTCAACCAGTTTGGGTATCAGGTCCCAGTCAAAGCCGTTTTCGTCCATGGCTCTGTCCCTGGGCTCAATCTCGTTTGCGGTGAACTCTCTTACCATGTCACGGATCATCAGTTGTTCTTCGGTGAACTTGTACATTGTTTTGACCTCCATGTTAAAATTAAAATGAAGCTGAATTTGTAATACAGATGAAAAAACTATTGCAAAAATACAGTTATCTGTTATAATACAGACAGGCGGTGTATTAGTGCAGACCCAGTCTTTTCTATCTGCCGCTGGTTAAACTATAAACAATAATGGAACAGATGTCAACAGCAACCTGCTTCTCCCAGGCAGTTTCAGCGGTATACTCAAAAATTGGTGTCTATTTTTTCACAAAAATCGAAATGTTATAGTACAGTTTCGGGGAGAATTCGGGGGTATTTTGAAAACTGTTTTCAACTGTTATAATAGGGGGGCGGCAACTATTTCCATAAAGAACGACATGATACTGAAATATATAGAGTCTCTGCCGGAGGGCAGCCGCATATCCGTGCGGGAGCTGTCGGCAAAGCTGCTGGTCAGCGAGGGCACGGCCTACAAGGCGGTGAAGGAGGCCCAGCAGCGGGGCCTGGTCATTGTCAGGCCCAAGGCGGGCACGCTGCGCATAAGCGTGCAGCAGCCCAGCTATGATAAAAGCCTCAGCGCCGCCGACACGGCAAAGATGCTGGGGCTCAGCGTCAGCGCGGGAAAGGCCAATCTAGGCCGGAAGATACGCCGATTGATAATCTGCGACGGCTCCCGCCAGGAGCTGCTGCGCCAGCTGGAGGGGCTTGAGCCCTCCGACTGCCTCTGCCTCTGCGGGGACAGGCCGGAGATGCAGACGGAGATACTGGAGCAGGGGGCCAACCTGCTGCTCACCGGAGGCATCAGGCCCAGCTGGGTGCTGGCAAATCTGGCGGAGCGCCGGGGGCTGCTGGTGTTCACCTCGCCCCAGAGCGCTTACGCCCTGGTGCGGCTTTTCGACTCGGAGCCGGACCAGGGCGGGCTCCAGCCCGGCGGAGCCAAGGTCTCATCCTGGATGCAGGCGCCGGATTATATGTACTATAATGATATAGTGGCGGACTGGCACCGGCACTATGCCGAGGGCAGCCTGGCCCAGCAGTACCCGGTGGTGGACGACGACCTGGAGATCATAGGGGCGCTGGACATGTGGAAGGCCGCCACCGCCAACCCCTCCCAGAAGCTCAGCTCTGTGCTGGCGGAGGGGGAAGAGCTGGAGGCCGTGACCACCGAGGACAATGTCAGGGACGTGACCCGCCGCTTTGTGGTGAGCGGCCAGTTCGTGGCCCCGGTGCTGGAGGGGAAGCGGATGATGGGCATTATCAGCGCCACCGACCTGCTGAGGTATTACATGTGCTCCGAGCCGGAGCCGGGCGGCTGCACTACCGACAGCTTCCTCACCAGAGACGTGGCCGTGTCCCAGGACTACAACGCGGTGTTTCGGGTCCAGGCGCCGCCCAGCGCCCTGGGGGGCCTGGGGCATCTGGAAAACGACCTGCTGCTGTCGGCGGCGGAGAGCCACCTGCGGCAGCTGGGACTTTTCAACTACCGCCTGTCCAACGGCACCTTCATGGCCTTCCGGCCCCTGGAGCTTACGGAGGGGCTGAGGCTGGAGAGCCGGCTCCAGGCCAACAACCCCGGCAGCGCGGTGCTGGAAGTGGAGCTATATGACGAGAAGATATCCTACGCCAAAATGGTGATGACTGCCACGGCGCAGGGGGAGAAGGGAGAATGAACCGTGTTTCAGCTGAGCCAAAGTCAGAGAGAGCTGCGCCGGGAGCTGCGCAGCTTCGTTGAGAGCAATATAGTGCCCCAGGCGGAAAGCCTGGAGCTCAGCGGAGGCTTTCCGAAGAGCCTGTTTTCCCGGCTGGGGAAGGAGGGATATCTGGACCTGTGCTTCTGGCATCTCAGGCCCGGGGCCAGATACGGCAGCACGGAGAGCGCCGTCATCATGGAGGAGATAGCCAGGGGCCTGCCATCCATGGCCCTCAGCATGAGCCCCCACGTCCAGTGCATGAACCTCATAGCCCTTTACGGCGCCGAGGAGCTGAAGGAGCAGCTGCTGCCGGCGGCCCTGAAGGGGGAGCTGCTCTTTGCCTTCGCCCTCTCCGAGGCCAGCGGAGGCTCCGAGGCCCTGGCCATAGACACCACCGCCAGCTTCACCGGGGACGGCTGGGTCCTGAACGGGGAGAAGTGCTGGATAACCAACGCCGGCGCCGCCGACGGCTACATCGTGGCGGCCAAGAGCGCCAGCTCCAGCCGCTACAGGGACGTGAGCCTGTTCTATGTGGACGCGGGAGCTCCGGGGCTGGAGAACATGGCGAGGGTGCCTCTCACGGGGATGAACAACTCCCCCACCGGCACCATACGGCTGAATAACTGCAAGGTGCCCGCCCGGTGTTTGGTGGGCAGGGAGAACGAGGCCTATCCCCTGATGAAGGTGCTGCTCAACGAGGGCCGGCTGGATATGGCGGCCCTGGCGGTGGGCATGGCCCAGTGCTCCATGGAGTGCAGCATAGAGCATACCAGCACCAGCGGCCGCTACGGCAGGAACCTGGCCTCTTACCAGGGGGTGTCCTTCCAGGTGGCCAGGATGTACGAGAAGATATTCATGGCCAGGAACAGCCTCTATACCGTTTCGGACATGTTCCAGAACCAGCAGCGGGCCACCATGGAGGTGGCAGCCCTCAAGCTCTTTGCCTCGGAGATGTGCGTGGAGGTCTGCCGCTCGGCGGCCCAGCTCCACGGCGCCGGGGGCTTCGCCCGCTTCTCCCCGGTGGAGCGGAACCTGAGAGACTGCCAGATGCTCACCATTGCCGAGGGCAGCTCCGAGGTGTGCCAGATAGTCATATCCGGCAAGCTGTACCACTCCCAGCCGAGAGAATACTGAGAAAAAGAGCCGGGGAAAAGATTTTGCTTGAAAAAAATCCGGATACGGGCTAAGATAATATAAATGATATAAAAGGAGGCCTTGCCCATGAAATGTCCCCGCTGCGGCAGCGAGATGACTGTTGACACCCACCGCAAATACAATGTAGAGATGTGCTATAACTGCGGCTACATAGAAGGACGTAGTTCCGGCGACGCAGAACAGACTAAAGCTACAAACTTCCAGCACATGAAGGAACTGAACATGAACGAGCTGGCCGTGTTCCTCTCCGAGGGCATAGGTGTGGATAAGGACAAAGTGTTCTCCTGGCTCTGCGGCGCCCACGAGGGCTAAGCGCAGAGGGAAAGAAAAGAACAAGTCCCCGGGGCTCCCACTGCATTTGCAGGGAGCCCCGGGGACTTGTCAGCTTCAGGACATCCGGTTCGGATACGCCGTGTTCAGGTTCTGAGCCGCCTCAGCTCAGCAGGGCTTTGAAGGCGGGGAGGCTGCGCTCTATCATGTCCCTGGCCACGCAGTAGCTCAGGCGCAGGTAGCCGGGGCAGCCGAAGCCGTCGGCGGGCACCAGCAGCAGATTCTGCTGCAGCTTTGCCTTTTCGGAAAAGGCCAGAGAGTCCCCGCCGGGGGCCTTCACCAGCAGGTAGAAAGCGCCCTGGGGCTTTACGCACTCATAGCCCATGGCCGTGAGGCTGCCGTAGAGCAGGCGGCGGTTCTCATCATAGGCGGCCAGGTCCGGCCGCTCCCCGGCGCAGCGGCCTATCACCAGCTGCATCAGGGAGGGGGGACACACATGGCCCATTATCCGGGCGGCCCCGGATATGGCGGTGTAGAGCTCCCGGGAGTCCCGGGCAAAGCCGGGCACATAGACATAGCCTATGCGCTCGCCCGGCAGGGAGAGGGACTTGGAATAGGAGTAGCAGACCAGAGTGTCCCTGTATATGCAGGGGATGAAGGGTACTTCAACTCCGTCGTAGACCAGCTCCCGGTAGGGCTCGTCGGCGACGATGTATATGGGGTGGCCGTACTCAGCAGCTTTGCGCTCCAGCAGGGCGGCCAGCTCCGTCAGGCTCTCCCGGGAGTAAACCACGCCGGAGGGGTTGTTGGGGGAGTTGACGATGAGGGCCTGGGTGCGGGGGCTGAGGAGGGCTTCCACCCGGTCCAGGGGTATCCGGAAGGAGGAAGTGTCCGGGGGGACGATGACGGCCTTTGCGCCGTTTTGCTCCACAAAGGGCAGGTACTCCGGGAAGAAGGGGGCCAGGAGCATTATCTCGCTGTCCCCGGCCACGGCCAGGGCCTTTATAACGGAGATGAGGGCCGGGGCCGCCCCGCAGGTGAAGAACAGCTCCTCCGCCTTTACCGGCAGGCCGAAGCGCTTCTCCAGATCCAGGGCAACGGCCTGGCGGGCGTCGGCCAGGCCCGGGGCCATGGTGTAGCCATGGACCTGGATGGAGTCCATGCCGTCTATGATGTCCTTTATGGAGGCGTTCACCGCGGCGGGGGCGGGGATGCTGGGGTTTCCAAGGGAATAGTCGTAGACCTTGTCCGGCCCCAGCAGAGCCGCCTGCTCCAGACCGTAGGCAAAGAGGCTGCGGATGACGGAGGGCTCGGAGCCCAGCTTGTAACAGCTTTCGTTTATCATATATCTCTCTCCAATGCAAAAAAATCCACAGGGGGATTATACTACCCCAGGGACGATTTGAAAAGACGGGCATAAAAAATTCCGGGTACGATTACCCGGAATTTTTATTTTCAGTCTGTCGGACCGTTCTCAGCGGGGGAAATCCTCCGGGGAGATGGGCTCCATGTCTGGATTGTCTTCCGCATCATCCCACAGCTGAAGGTCATAGCCATAGGCGGATTCCTCGTCGGTATAGAACTCCAGGATATAGGCGTCCACGTTATATACCGTGTCTTCTCCGAAGAGCTTTTCCACACCTTGCCAGTCATAGCCGCTGGCATAGTAGGCGTAGTATTCGCCCACCGGCACATAGACCTCCGCCGAATTCCCGGCCTCCACATAGAAGGCCAGGTCATCCTCCGCCGGGGAAGAGGAATTGGGCTGCCGGGGGTCATAGCTGTACTCCGGCTCGCCGATGTACTCCAGATAGACATAGTAGGAGCGCTCGCCGCCGGCCAGGATTTCAAGGGGGCACATGAGCTCATAGTCCGGCAGGACGATGTACTGGCCGTTAGTGACCGGCACCGGCTCTGCCGCCTCCGAACTCAGTTCCGGCTCCGGGCTGGGCTCCGGCGCGTCGGACTTATCCTTGGCGGAGGCGAGAAGGCTGGAGACGATTATCAGCGCCGCTATCAGCAGGAGCACCACCACTCCCATGGCGATGAAGGCCCGGCGGTCTATGGCCTTTTTTGGGGCGGCGCCGCCGCTCCCGGAGTCCTGCCGCTCCTGCCAGGCTCCGCAGTAGGAGCAGAGCACGGCGTCGTCGGGTATCTCCTCGCCGCATTTAATGCAGCGCTTTTTACCGTCGTCCTCCGGCTCCCGGTCTTCGGAAGAGACCTGGGAGAGCTGGGGGGAGACAGCGCTGTCAAGCTTTTCCTCGGGGGCTTCCCGGGGGAGCTCGGTGCCGCAGTAGGGGCAGAAGCGGCTGTCCCGGGGAACTTCCTTGCCGCAGTTTGTACAGTTCATTTTATCCTCCTCCATGGCCGCAGTACCTGCGGCCCTCTTTTTTTCCTGTCTATTTATCTGACAATAACATAGGGGGACGGGGCTGTCAAGGACAGGCGGGGAAAAAAGCCAAAAACTCCCGGCCTTCGGCTGAAGGCCGGGAGAGAAGGGGGCTCAGTCCGCCCCGGAAGATTTGCAGCTCAGCTTGCCGCCGGGGCGGGGTGGCCGGTGTAGAGCTGATAATATTTGCCCTGCTTTTCCATGAGCTGCTCGTGGGTGCCCCGCTCTATAATGCGGCCCTGCTCCATGACCATGATGCAGTCGGCGTTGCGCACGGTGGAGAGCCTGTGGGCGATGACGAAGGTGGTGCGTCCGGCCATCAGGGCGTCCATGCCGTCCTGCACCAGCTTTTCGGTGCGGGTGTCTATGGAGGAGGTGGCCTCATCCAGTATCAGGGCCGGCGGGTCTGCCACGGCGGCCCGGGCTATGGACAAAAGCTGCCTCTGCCCCTGACTCAGGTTTGCTCCGTCCCCGGTGAGCATGGTGTTGTAGCCCTCAGGGAGACGGCGGATGAAGCCGTCGGCGTTGGCCAGCTTTGCGGCGGCTATGCACTCCTCGTCACTGGCCTCCAGGCGGCCGTAGCGGATGTTGTCCATGACGGTGCCGGTGAACAGGTGGGTATCCTGAAGCACCATGCCCAGGGAGCGGCGCAGGTCGGACTTTTTGATCTTATTTATATTTATGCCGTCGTAGCGTATCTTGCCGTCGGCTATGTCGTAAAAGCGGTTTATCAGATTGGTGATGGTGGTCTTGCCGGCGCCGGTGGCGCCCACGAAGGCTATCTTCTGTCCCGGCTTTGCCCAGAGGCTTATGTTGTGCAGCACGGTCTTATCCGGCTCGTAGCCGAAGTCCACGTCGTCCATCACCACGCCGCCCTCCAGCTTGGTGTAAGTGACGGTGCCGTCGGCCTTGTGGGGATGACGCCAGGCCCAGAGCTTGGTGCGCTCCTGGGTTTCCACGATGTTGCCCTGTTCGTCCTCCCGGGCCTGGACCAGTTCCACATAGCCCTGGTCCTCCTCCGGCTGCTGGTCCATCAGGTCGAAGACCCTCTGGGCTCCGGCGGCAGCGGTGACCACGAAGTTCACCTGCATGCTCACCTGGGAGATAGGCTGGGTGAAGCTCTTGTTCAGGCCCACAAAGGCCACCACGGTGCCCAGACTTACCCCCGCCAGACCGTTGATGGCCAGCAGGGCCCCAACCACCGCCACCAGGGCGTAGCTGAGCCAGCCGATATTTGCGTTGATGGGCATGAGCATGTTGGCATAGCTGTTGGCCTTGTCGGCGCTGATGCGCAGCTCCTCGTTCACCTTGTGGAAGTCGTCCATGGCGGAGCGCTCATGGCAGAAGACCTTGACCACCTTCTGCCCGTCCAGCATCTCCTCGATAAATCCGTCCACGGCTCCCAGAGCCTGCTGCTGCTGGACATAGAACTTTCCCGACAGCCGAGAAAAGTTTTTGGTGACCAGCAGCATTACGAAGGCCGTCAGCAGGGATATAAGGGTGAGCAGGGGATTGAGCAGCAGCATGGTCACGAAGGTGGCAGCCATGGTGATGCAGGAGTTGATCACCTGGGGTATGCTCTGGCTCAGCAGCTGCCGCAGGGTGTCCACGTCGTTGGTGTATACGGACATGATGTCCCCGTGGGAGTGGGTGTCGAAATACTTGATGGGCAGCTGCTCCATATTGTGGAACAGGTCGTCCCTGAGATGGCACATGGTGCCCTGGCTCACGCTGACCATGATGCGGTTGTAGGCAAAGGCGGCGACCGTGCCCAGAGCCATCAGCCCGGCCAGCTGGAATATGGCGGATTTGAGGCCGCTGAAATCCCTGGAACCGCTTTGCAGCAGGGGAGTGATGTAGTCGTCCACCAGGGACTGGGGGAAGGTGGCCGCCAGCACCGTGGCCACTGCCGACAGCAGTATGAACAGTATCACCAGTATGAAGGGGAAACGGTAGTAGTGCAGCATGTATCCCATAACCCGGCCAAGCACCTTGCCGGCGCCGGGCATTGTTTTCTTCTTATTCATGAAAAGGCCTCCTTTCACGCGCTCTGGTCGAAGTCGCCGCCGCCCTTGACCTGGGATTCATAGATGTCCCGGTAAATGGCGTTGGTCTCCAGCAGCTTCTCGTGGGTGTCAAAGCCGTCTATCCGACCGTTTTCCAGCACCAGTATCCTGTCGGCGTTTTCTACGCTGGAGATGCGCTGGGCTATGATGATCTTGGTGGTGCCGGGTATCTGGCGGGCAAAGGCTTTTTGTATCTTTGCGTCGGTGGCGGTATCTACCGCGGAGGTGGAGTCGTCCAGGATGAGGACCTTGGGGTTTTTCAGCAGGGCCCGGGCTATGCACAGCCGCTGCTTCTGGCCGCCGGAGACGTTGGCGCCGCCCCGCTCTATGCGGGTATCGTAGCCCTCTGGGAGCCGGTCGATGAATTCGTCGGCGCAGGCGGCCCGGCAGGCAGCTTTGCAGTCCTCCAGGCTGGCCTCCGGGTTGCCCCAGCGCAGATTGTCCAGGATGCTGCCGGAGAAGAGGGTGTTCTTCTGGAGCACCACGGAGACCTGATCCCGCAGGACCTGGGTGTCGTAGCGGCGCACGTCCACGCCGCCCACCTTCACGCTGCCCTGGGAGACGTCGTACAAACGGCAGATCAGGTTCACCAGGCTGCTCTTGCCGCAGCCGGTGCCGCCGATGACCCCTATGGTCTCCCCGAACTTTATGTGCAGGTCTATGTCCGACAGGGCATTCTTGCCGCTGCCCTTCTTGTAGGAGAAGCTCACATGGTCAAAGTCGATGGAGCCGTCGGCCACCTCCGTCACCGGCTCCTCGGGGGAGCTCAGGTCCGGCTCTTCGGTGAGCACCTGGCCGATACGGCGTATGCTGGCCATGGACATGGATATCATCACCACCACCATTGACAGCATCATCAGCCCCATGAGCAGGGACATGATATAGCTGAATAGGCTGGTGAGTTCACCGGTGCTCATGTCCCCGGCCACGATGAACTGGGCGCCCAGCCAGGAGGCACAGAGTATGCAGAAATACACCGAGACCATCATGGCCGGATTGTTGAAGGCCAGCAGGCCCTCCGCCTTTACAAACATCTTCCTCAGCATAGCCGAGGCCTTGGAAAATTTCTCCGTCTCGTAGTCCTCCCGGACGAAGGCCTTTACCACTCTGATGCCGGAGATGTTCTCCTGGACGCTGGCGTTCAGATCGTCATATTTGTGAAATACCTGGTTGAATATCTTCAAGGTCACAGCCATAATGCTGCCAAGCACTGCCACAAGAAATACTACGGCGATGAGGAACATCAGGCTCATGCGGGGGCTGATTATAAGGCACATGGCGTAGCTGAAGACCAGCATCAGGGGGGAGCGCACCGCAATGCGGATTATCATCATAAAGGCGTTCTGCACGTTTGTAATGTCCGTGGTCATGCGGGTGACCAGGCCGGGCACGCTGAATTTGTCGATGTTGGAAAAGGAAAAGCGCTGGATATTTGCGTATATGGACTCCCGGAGATTTGCCGCAAATCCGGCGGATGCCCCGGCGGCAAATTTTCCTGCCAGAGTACCGAATATCAGACTTAAAATGGCCATTCCCACCATTATTGCCCCGTAACGGTACACTACCGGCAGCTTGGCGGCCTCCAGGCCTCGGTCTATGATTATAGCCGTGACGAAGGGCATGAGTATCTCCATCAGGACTTCCAGGGCCGTCAGGCCTATGCACAGCCAGGTTTCCTTACGGTAGCGGCCCAGCTGCTTCAATACGATTTTCACTTTGTTGTTTCCTCCTTCTGGATAGATTTTGGAGCGGCGGACAGGTTGTTCGGCATCTTCTTTTGCAGCCTGTCCAGCTCCTCCAGCTCACCGGAGCTGAAGCCCCGGTAAAGCCTTTCCTCGGACCGGATTAGGGACTGCTCAAGAAAAGCTCTGAGCTGCCGCCCCTCACGGGTACCATATAGCAGGCGCTGTCTCCCATCCTCCCGGCTGGGCTCCAGGGACACGTAGCCCTTCTCCCACAGCCGCTTTACCAGCCGGGAGACGGTGGCCTTGGAGTGGCCGCTGGCCAGGTGCAGGGATGTCACGGAGACGCCCTCTTCGGCGTTTTGCAGGATATACAGCAGGGTCAGAGCCTGGACTGCGGTGATGTCCGCTCCGGCCAGAATACTGTTGGCCAGTTGGTCCAGACCAATGCCTATCTGCCGTCCGTCCTGTATGAGACGCCCACGGTCCAATGTCATAAAAAGGATACCTCCTTTGAGCCAAAACGTGGGAAGATCGTTAGGTACCTTACTTTTTATAGCACAAGTTCTCTTGTATGTGAAATTCAAATATGCTATAATCAATAAAAAACATTTATAGATATTTTGCGTAGATTTGATTTGGAAGAGGAGGATGAACAATGAACACCACCCAGCTGGAATGCTTTTTGGCAGTGGCGGACTGCCTGAATTTTTCCAAGGCGGCGGAGCATCTGCGCCTGACCCAGCCTGCCGTCAGCCACCAGATAAAGTCCCTGGAGGATGAGCTGGAGGTGGAGCTGTTCAAGCGCAGCAGCAAGAGCGTGAGGCTGACCCAGGAGGGGCACATGTTCCTGCAATACGCCGGAGACATCCTTAAACTTTCCGGTTTGTCCAAGGCTCAGGTGAAGCAGTGCAGCAGGGAGCGGCCAAGCTTTCTCAGCATCGGCTGCCGGGGTGTGGGCGACCTGAAACTGATGACGCCGGCCCTGGATATGCTGAGGCGGGAGGGAAAAAGAGTGCTGCCCCTGTTGAAGCTGGTGCCAATAAGCGCTTTGGATAACCTGCTGATGGAGGGAGAGGTGCAGATGATACTGAGCTTTAAGGAGACTGCCCCGCAAAACTGTACTTTTCGGCCGATGCTGGACTGTCCCCTGGTGTGCGTATGCAGGGAAGATCATCCTCTGGCGGCAATGGAGGAGACAGATGTGGAGAGTCTGAAAACCGCCGACATGCTGGCCAGCTGTCCGCCGCCGGTGTGTCCGCCCTCGCTCTTTGCTCTGCAGGGACAGCTGGTGACCACCAGAGCTCCGGACCAAGTTGTTTTTTGCGAAAACCAGGAGGTGCTGCTGACCATGGTGGAGACGGGTTATGCTTTCGCCTTGGCAGTGGATATCCCGCCCCTGCGCCGCCCGGGATTGAAGTACATCCCGCTGAGAGGCTGCGAGCCGCTGCCCTTTGGCGCAGTGTATCTCCGGGGCCGCAGCGATGCTGCCCTGCGGCTCTTCCTGAATCTGCTGGAGGAGAGTTTGCAAAACTGAGCGGGGGAAAGAGAAACAGAATAGGAAAAGGGCCTGCTGCAAAATAAGCTTTTCAGGCCAACCGGAAGGTTGCGCATTAAAAAAGCTATCGAGAACCGTCACATTGACAGGTTCTCGATAACTTTTTCATTGACCTATTTTTTCAAAATCCTATTTTGCAGCGGACCCTTTTTGGAAAATTGAAAGAGCAGAGCTGCCGTTATTTCACATTCTTTTTTGCGGTGTTGATGGATGCAATCAAGAGTTTTTTCATTTCAATGCAGTGCTGGAGAACTGTGGAATCGCTATAATAGCCGCTCTCAATGAGAAGCTCCAACCAGTATTCGCTTTCGGAGCATTCTTTTAAGGCGATTTGAAGTTTGGCAATGAAATCGGCACGCCCATGACCATAGAAAGCTTCCCGGATATTGGCGCCGATACTGGTTCCGGAGCGGATGAGCTGATTGGTGAGAACGCTTTCCCGCTTTGAAGACTTGATTTCATTGCATACTTTTATAATTTCCAAAGCAAAGGATTTAGATTTCGACAGAAGAGGACTATTCATGGCTGCATCCCGTTCCTAACTTATTCCCTATTACCTATTCCTTTTTACTTACCAAAAATCCCGTGCAGAGGGGAGAAGCTAGGGAAGAGGTAATAGGAAAGAAGGAATAGGTAAAAATCCCGAACGCAGTATCGTTCGGGATTTTTGGTGCTCCAGCGGGGATTCGAACCCCGGACACCCTGCTTAAAAGGCAGGTGCTCTGCCTACTGAGCTACTGGGGCGGGTATATGAAAGCTTCCGCCGTCTCTGCCGCGGTGGAAAGGAGAGGCGGCCGGGAGAGGCCTTTTGTGTGGCTGGGATGGCGGGACTCGAACCCACTATATCGGAGTCAAAGTCCGGTGTGTTACCATTACACTACATCCCAGTATTATAAACTGAGACCGGCACAGCCGGCCTCTGATTATATTTTATATGGGGTGGGATATGGGGCTCGAACCCACGACACCCGGAACCACAATCCGGTGCTCTACCAACTGAGCTAATCCCACCATATTTTTAAATTTGGCACGCCAAGAGGGATTCGAACCCCCGACCTACTGCTTAGAAGGCAGTTGCTCTATCCTGCTGAGCTATTGGCGCATATCTGCCGAGAGCACCCGCAGCTTCACAGGTGGAGCGGGTGATGGGAATCGAACCCACGTATCCAGCTTGGAAGGCTGGTGTTCTACCATTGAACTACACCCGCAAGGCTGTTCCCTATTCAGCTAGGAGATAATACCATAATTAGGGGGCCTGTGTCAACAACTTTTGAAAATTTTCCGGGAAAAATTCATATGAATGTATTTATCACGCCTAAGGCCAGCAGATGCAGGGGATATATGGCATAAAAGGCCAGCTTCATGGCCGGGCCCTTTTTGCCGTTATAAAGCAGCACCGGCAGCAGGGAGATAAGGGAGAACCAGAACATGAGCTGGGGGCCGCTTCCCCAGTATTCCAGATAGCACCAGACCGCTATGACCAACAGCTGGGCTGCCCGCCAGCGGCGGAAGACATAGAGGCCCAGCATCAGCACAAGGCCCATATAGCCGTAATCAGAATTGGGGATCAGCAGCACCGCCGCCACGGCCAGAAGGACGCTCAGGACCAGCGTCTTTGCCAGGGACTTGTCCCGGTCGCCCAGGTTGTCCAGCACCGCCATGGCCGCCAGGCCAAAGCTGAGAGTATAGAATATGTTCAGGGTGCCGCCCAGGATCTGGACATAGCAAAACTGTAACCCCACTCCCCCCAGCAGCAGGAACAGGGCCAGATACAGGGCGGAGATATCCGCCTGCACCAGCAGTATGTAGGCTATGACTGCGCAGAGGGTGAAGGCCAGGTAGGGCAGCAGCTCATAGCCGAAAGTCAGGCTGAAATACTCCGGGCTGCCGTAACCGTAATTTGTAAGGGAGAAGGTAAGGGTAAAGGGTATCTGGGACAACACGGCAAAGAGGATAAGCCGGGAGAGATAGCGCTGCCGGTCGGAGGTCTTCTGAAAGCCGTTTACCAGCAGGAAGGCGTATATGGGAAAGGCTATGCGCCCCAGGGAGCGCATCAGAGTGTACAGATCCCAGCCGATAAGGGAGCTTGTGCCCAGGAAGAAACCGATATGATCTATTATCATGGTCGTCAGGGCTATTATCTTCAATACGAATACGCTCATGGCTCGTCCTCGTTTCCGTGGGATTTAGATTCTGTGAGGGTAAAGACGCTTTTCGGGCGGACAAGTTCCCGCCCTCACTTTGCAGGGCGCGCCTGCTCCAGGATCTTCCTGTAGGGGGCCATCATGCCCTTGTTGAAGCGCTGCTGCATTTTCCCGCTGTCCCTGGAGCTGCGCATCAGGGAGCCCAGCAGGCACATGGCCAGCATCCGGCCCCGGCGCTTCTGGGGGAAGTCGTAGAGCCCCCGGGATTTATAGAACTGGTGGTCGGCCTTCATCAGGCCCCGCATCATCCAGATAAGGTCCCGGAATATCTTCATGCCGCCCACGCCGTAGAAGTTCCTGGGCTGGACATATTTGTGCTCCAGAGCGTAGGCCAGGCGGCGGGCGGTATTCTCCATGCTGGGCAGGTCGTAGCCTGCCCCGGCAAAGAAATTGTGCCCCACCTGGGAGCGGGCCTCCAGGAGAGTCTTCAGGTTCTCCTCATGCTCATAGTCCCCGTTTATAATATAGGCTACGCTCTTACCCTCGGTGAGGGTGCGGTGGCCGTTGCAGAACTGCCGGTCGTCAAACATCTTGAAGCGGCTGCCCATGCTGTGGTCCCTTATGGTAAAGGCATAGACAGTGGCGTCGGCGTTTTGGATGCTGTTTCTCAGCAGGGAGTCGAAGCCGTCCTTATACACGCATTTGCCGGAGGCCGTGCAGCCAAAGCAGCCCAGGCAGCCCCCCTTGAACTCGAAGTCCCCGATATTCACAAAGCGGGTCTTGTAGGGGTAGAGGGCGGTGAAGTCCTTTATCATTGCCCGGAGGCTCTCGTCCCCTTCCCGCAGGTCGCCGACAATGACGGTGTCATAGCTGCCGTCTTTCACCCCCGGCTCCAGGCTCTGGACATAGTTCCCGGGTGCGGCGGGCCGGTGGGCGGGGGCAGGCTCGTATATCCCGTTTTCCACGCAGTGGATGAGATAGAGGAAAAAGTCCTCCGCCTCCTTCCGGCCCTGGGGGCTCAGCAGGTCCTCCATGCCCGCAGACAGGCCGTGTATCACGTGCATGCCCATGTCGTGGCAGTTGTCCTCTATGAAGCGGTGGGCGGTGATGTCATAAAAGTGCATGGAGGTGCTCAGCTGGCTGACGCAGATGCCCCGGAAGTCCGCCCCGCTGCGCTTCATGAGCTCTATAAAGCGATGGAGCTGGGAGGGCACCAGAAAGGTGTACACCGGGTAGGAAAACAGCAGCAGCTCGGCGGAGCGTATGGCCTCCACGGCCCCGCTCATGTCCCGTTCAAAGCTCTGTATGCCGGCGCCTACATTGAGAAAGTCAAACTCGTGGGCGGGGAAGCGCTTTTCCAGATACAGCAGGGTCTGCAGGGTGACGCTGTTTTTTCCCCGGGGCGAGCCGTTTATAACGCATATCTTCATTCCGCTTCTCCTGTCTCCCCGCAGTCCCGGCCGGGCCGCGGCGGGCAATAATTCTATTTACATAATAACAGTTTACAATTATAAACCAAAAGCGGGAAAAAATCTACACATGAAAAATAAAAAGGGGCGGACCGAAAAACTCAGTCCGCCAAACAGGGTTGTGGGATAAAGATATGAGCCGGGTCTTTCATGGCGAAAGACCAATTGGATAAGCTGTGAGTATAAGATAATACATTTTATATGACTTGTAAAGAGCGAAAAAAGTCGAAAAAACACTAGTTTTGTCCTGCGCATAATTTTTTTATTTTCGGATACAATACAAGGGAAACCATTTGAGAGGAGTAAGGCTCATGATCATGGATCGTATAGCCCTGGTGCTGGCCATCATAGGCGGCATTAACTGGGGCAGCGTGGGGCTGTTTCGCTTTGACCTGGTGGCGTGGCTCTTCGGCGGCCAGACCGCAACGGTCAGCCGCGTGATCTATACTCTGGTGGGGCTGGCATCCCTGTGGTGCATTTCCCTGCTCTTCAGGAGCGACGCCATCACCGACGATAACGTATAACAAGCAGAAAACGGACGGCCGCCGGGCCGTCCGTTTTCAACTTGTCAAAGAAGGCCATGCCTTCTTTGACAAAAGGGTTTGCACTTCGCTACGTCGCTGCAAACTCCATATCCTTCGCAGTGGCGGCAGCTCACATAGTCAGCCGCCACTTCTCATCCATTCCGTTGCAGCTCCTTCCCGAATCAAACCCGCCTTCGCTGGGTTTTGATTCGGTATAATTGTAAAAAGAGTTTTCTGCGACGCACATTTCGCCGCAGAAAACTCCGCAAGACTTCCGGGAGAGCTCATCGGTTCAAGCTGTTTTCCAAAAGGATACTGACAGCTTCGGGAAATTCTTCAGGCTCAAATATGATTCGGAAAGGTCTGTACTTGTCTGGGTTTTTGCTCCATTTTTTACCCATGCTGGCGCATATTCTGGAGGAATCCACTCCGTCAGCCCCACAGTACAGGACAATTTTGTTCTTTATAGTATTGCCGTCCATACGTTTTCTGTATCCTACAGAAGTAGCTCCGTTAAGTATGGCATAAGGTGAGCTGTCTTTGTAATTGATTTTACAAAAAACAAGACCCCGCTTTTCCATATAGGTGACTAACAGGCGTAGTATGCTCTCGCTTTCAGCTTTTGGGTCAATTTCAAAAAGCTTTGCTTCAAGTTCGGCCAGGCCAGAATCTGGGTATTTCTCAGTTTCCATCATTTATCCTTTCTAAATGCTTTTATGGTTTTTATGCCGCCTTTTATCACCTGGCCGTTGAGCATGTCCAGGTAGGCCTCCAGGGCCTCCCGGCTGACTGAGCCGCCGCTCATGGGCTGCATTTTGCTGTAGGGCATGTCCATGATGAAGAGGATATTGCTGGCGGCGGTGCGCTTGCCTGCGGCGCTGAGGCCCTTGTGGGCCAGCTCCAGGGAGGAATAGACCAGCCTGCCCAGGCCGGGCTTTGTCCGGTCCCGGTTCACGGTATCCTCCAGACCGGCGGGGGCGCCCCTGTCCCAGCGCTCCGGGGGCAGAGGACGGCCCAGCAGCGTCTCAAATTCTCCGGCGGGCACGGACTGAACATTGCCCTGCCAGTAGTGGGGCAGGCTGTCCCCGGCCTGCCTGGGCTCCTTACAGCCCTCTATTACATAGGATTTCCTGAGACGGATGTCCCGGGAGGAGGCCCCCACCTGTATCTTGTACAGGCCGGGAAATTCCACCCAGGCGCCCTTTTCCACACTGTAGTGGGCGAAGGCGTGCTCGTCCAGACTCAGGCGGACAAAGCGCTCCTCTCCCGGCTCCAGCTCCACCTTTGCAAAGGCTTTCAGCTCCTTCTCCGGGTGGAAGAGAGGACAGTCCGGGGAGGACACATAGACCTGCACCGTCTCGGCGGCCTTTACCGAGCCGATGTTTTTCAGCCGCAGGCACAGCTCCCGCCCCTCTATCTCCAGGTCGGAATACTCAAAGCGGGAGTATGTGAGGCCGTGGCCGAAGGGATAGGCCACCGGGCGGCCCGCGGTGTCGTAGTAGCGGTAGCCCACATAGATGCTCTCCCGGTGCTCCGCGCTCAGCTCCCTGCCCGGGTAGTAGTTGGCGGTGGGGCAGTCGGAGTAGCACAGGGGGAAGGTCTCTGCCAGCTTGCCGCTGGGGGAGACTTTGCCGGAGATGAGGTCGGCTATGGCTCCGCCCCCCGCCTGGCCGCCCAGATAGGCCATGAGTATGGCCTTGACCATGCCGGCCCAGGGAAGCTCCACCGGGGCCCCGGCGGAGAGGACTACCACTATCCTATGTCCGGCGCTGTACAGGGCCTCCAGCAGCTCCAGCTGATTGTCCGCCAGGCGCATATGGCTGCGGTCCCGGCCCTCGGTCTCCCGGCTCTCGTCCAGGCCCAGGAACAGCAGGCAGACCCCCGCCTGCTCCGCCAGGTCCAGAGCCTGCACCTTCAGCTTCTCGTCCCGGCCCCCGCTGCGGCGGAAGCCCTGGGCGTAGCCCACTATGTCCAGGCCGCTCTCTTTCAGGGCGTCCAGGGCACAGTCCACCCGGGTGGGGTTTATCAGGGAGCTGCCCGCCCCCTGATACCGGGGCAGGGCGGCAAAGTCCCCGATGACGGCAATGCGCTGCCCCTTTTTCAGAGGCAGGATATGCCCTTCGTTTTTCAGCAGCACGGCGCAGCGGGCGGCGACCTCCCGGGCTGTCTGGTGGTGGATGGAGTAGTTGAAGCGCTTGCCCTTGCCCAGAGCGGGACGGGTAGCAAAGAGCAGGCTCAGGTACCTGTCCACCGCCTCGTCCAGAAGGCTCTCCTCCAGCTGGCCGCTCCTTACCGCCTGAACTATCTCGGCGTCGGTGAGGCCGCCGGAGGCGGGCATCTCCAGGCTGCAGCCGGCCTTTATTGCGGCCACCCGGTCGTTGTTGCCGCCCCAGTCGGTGACCACCATGCCCTCATATCCCCATTCATTGCGGAGGATGTCCCGGAGCAGGTGCATGTTCTCGTTGGCAAAGACGCCGTTGACCCGGTTATAGGATGTCATCAGGCAGCCGGGCTTGCCCTCGGTGACGGCGTAGCGGAAGCCCTCCAGGTAGATCTCCCTCAGGGCCCGCTCGTCCACCACTTCATTCATGCCCATGCGCCCGGTCTCCTGGCTGTTCACCGCAAAGTGCTTGACGCAGGCGGAGACGCCCTGGGACTGTATGCCCCGGACCATGGCCGCCGCCAGCTTCCCCGCCAGGTAGGGGTCCTCGGAGAAGTATTCAAAGTTCCGGCCGCAGAGGGGGTCCCGCTTAATATTCAGGCCCGGGCCCAGCACCACGCTCACGTCCTCCCCGGCGGCCTCCTTGCCTATGCACTGCCCCACTCTTCCCAGCAGCTCCTCGTCCCAGCTGCAGGCCAGGGCCGAGGCGGTGGGAAAGCAGGTGGCGGGGAGGCTGCCGTTGAGGCCTAAGTGGTCGGCCTTGTCCGCCTGCTTCCTCAGGCCGTGGGGGCCGTCGGAGAGCAGCATGTCCGGGATGCCCAGGCGCTCGACGGCCTTGGTGTGCCAGAAGTCGGCCCCGGAGCAGAGAGAGGCCTTTTCCTCCAGAGTCATTTGTTCTATCAGCGATTTGTGTTTCATTTCTCAGCCTCCTGTTCTCAGCAGGTACAGAGCCGCAAGTATCTGCACTGCGGATATTATGGGAAAGCCTATGACGAACTGCAGGTGTTTTGTCTTGTGGCGGAAGGCGTACATGCCCAGCCAGCCCCCGGGCCCGCCGCCCAGCAGGGCCAGGAGGAAGAGCCGAAACTCCGGGATGCGCCGTCCTCCCTGCTTTGCTCTCAGTTTGTCCACGCCCATGGCCAGCATACATATAAGGCTCATGAAACAGAGCCACATCAAATACAAAGCTGCATATTTCATTTGTGTTTCTTAGCTCCCGGTCTGACGTTTTTCTTTGGCTTGGCCTTGGCCCAGCCCTTCTTGCTCACCGGCTTCTTAGGCTCCGGCGGGGCGGCCTTTGCGACGGGCCTTGCCGCCGACCTGCCGGGAGCCCTATCCGGCCGCACCAGGCACTCCGGGCCGTAACCTATCAGGTCCTCCCGCCCGGCCTCCTTCAGGGCCTCTATCACCAGCTTGCGCTTGTCCGGCCGCTTCCACTGCAGCAGGGCCCGCTGCATGGCCTTCTCGTGGGGAGTTTTGGCCACGTAGACCTTTTTCATGGTCATGGGGTCTATGCCGGTATAGTACATGCAGGTGGAGATGGTGCCGGGGGTGGGGTAGAAGTCCTGCACCTGCTCCGGCTGGCGGCCCCGGCGGTTGAGGTACTCCGCCAGCGCCACCGCATCCTGGAGGGTGCTGCCCGGGTGGGAGCTCATGAGATAGGGCACCACGTACTGCTCCTTGCTGTAGCGGTCGTTGAGGCGGCGGTACTGCTCCATGAACTTCTCGTATACCCCGATGTGGGGCTTGCCCATGTAGTCCAGCACCGAGTCGATGCAGTGCTCCGGGGCCACCTTCAGCTGGCCGGAGATGTGGTGCTTCACCAGCTCCGGGAAGAAGTCCTGGTTCTTGTCCTCCAGCATGTAGTCATAGCGGATGCCGCTGCGGACAAAGACCTTCTTTACCCCGGGGATGGCCCGGAGCTTGCGAAGCAGGCTCAGATAGTCGCTGTGGTCGGCGTCCAGATTTCTGCAGGGCGTGGGGGCCAGGCAGCGCTTGTCCGGGCACATGCCGTATTTAAGCTGCTTTTTGCAGGAAGGGTGGCGGAAGTTTGCCGAGGGCCCGCCCACGTCGTTTATATAGCCCTTGAAGTCCGGCAGCTTTGTCAGGGCGGTCACTTCCCGGATGAGGCTCTCGTGGCTGCGGGAGCTGACCATGCGCCCCTGATGGAAGGCCAGAGCGCAGAAATTGCAGCCGCCGAAGCAGCCCCGGTTGTGGATGACGGAGAACTTCACTTCCTCTATGGCGGGCACGCCCCCCAGAGCCTCGTACATGGGGTGATACTGCCGGGTGTAGGGCAACTCCGCCACCCGGTCCAGCTCCTGGGCGGACAGGGGCATGGCCGGGGGATTGACTATGAGACAGCGCCGGTCGTGCTGCTGGATGATGGCCCTGCCCCGAACCGGGTCGTGCTCCTGGTACTCCACCCGGGTGGCATTGGCATAGTCCTCCGTATTGCCGCTCACCGCCTCAAAGGAGGGGACGGTGACGCTTTCAAACTTACATTCCTCGGGGTCGGAGGCCATGAAGGCGGTGCCCCGGATATCGGTCATGGAGGAGACGGGCTGTTTCTTTTTAAGCCGTCTTGCAATCTCTATGCTGGCGTATTCCCCCATGCCGTAGACCAGCAGGTCTGCTCCGGCGTCCACCAGGGCGCTGCGGCGCACCTTGTCCTCCCAGTAGTCATAGTGGGCAAAGCGGCGCAGGGAGGCCTCCAGGCCGCCGATGATTATAGGGGTATCCGGGAAGGCCTCCCGGGCCCGGTTGGCATAGACTATCACCGCCCGGTCCGGGCGCAGGCCCGCCTTCTTGCCGGGGGAGTAGAAGTCCTCGCTGCGCCGCTTCTTGGCGGCGGTGTAGTGGGCCACCATGGAGTCCAGGTTCCCGGAGCCTATCATCACGCCCAGGCGGGGGCGGCCCATGGCTTTGAAGGCATCGGCACTGTGCCAGTCCGGCTGGGCCAGAATGGCCACACGGAAGCCCTCAGCCTCCAGCACCCGGGCAATCACCGTGGGACCGAAGCTGGGGTGGTCCACATAGGCGTCCCCGGTGACTATAAGGAAATCGTACCACCACCAGCCCCGGCTCTCCATGTCCTCTTTGGACACGGGGAGAAAGGCCAGGGTATCAAAATTGTCGTATTCGTTCATTATTCCAATTCTCCAAAGTACCAGCCGGAGACGCCCCTGTGCTTTACAAAGTAGCCCCGGGAGCTGGTCTCCACCACCCGGACTCTGTCTCCCGCCTTCAGGGGCAGCACATAGTCGGTGCAGTCGTTGCAGCCGGTGATATCTTCATCCGTAAAAAGGTATTTGGTAAGTATATCCATCTCATAGCCGGTGCGCACATGGCGGCAGCGGGAGAACTCCTCACCCCTCTCCAGCACCTGCACATCGCTGTCTCCCCAGCGGATGTAGTAGGAGCGGGAGCTGCCTGCCTGGTCCCTCAGCACCCGGCGCTCCGGGAAGGGGTCGTAGGCGGCAAAGGAGAAGTCCTCGCTGTCCTTATGGGGGATTATCAGGGCGTTGAGCTGCCCGTCGTCCTTCAAAACGCAGCCGCCGTCGATGGAGATTATCTTCTGCTCCCGGTTTATGATGGGGTTGGCGCAGACCTTGTCCTCCCCGTAGAGCACCACCGGGTAGTGGCCCACCACCGTCCATTTGTGGAAGCAGTCCCCCCGGGCCATGAAGCGGTCTATGCGGTTGAGCTCGTCGGCCGTGTGCCTGTCCAGGGGCTTGTCCGGAGACCTGCCCGCGTGGACGAAAGTGAGGTTTTCGCTGTCTATGCCGTCGGGCAGGGAGCGGAGGAAGTCGAATTCCTCGTCGTAGGCGTGGAGCAGGGGTATGTAGGGGCTGAGGCTGGGCACGGTCTGAATGTCTACCCCCAGCAGCCGGAACAGCTCACGGAGGAAGCCCCTGTCCCTCCAGCGGAGATAGCGCAGCAGATGCTCCTCCCCCTCCCGGCTGTAGTCGAAGACCCGGTGCCAGCCGTCGCAGTTGCCCCTGAGGACATGGACATTGCCGGCCTTGGACAGCTCCATGATATATCTGAGGGTGTCCAGGCAGCGGCTGCCCTTTTCCAGAAAGTCCCCGTCGATGATGAGATAGTCCCGGGGGGAGAAGCCCGCCAGCTTAAGCACGCCTTTGAAATATTCCAGGTTGCCGTGGATATCGGATATGACCAGTATCCTGCGGCCGGGTTCAAAGTCCAGCCGCTGTATACACGCTAAAGCTTCATCCATGCTCATGGCTCACCAGCCTTTTTTCCATCAGCAGCAGGCAGCCGCTGCTGCCCGGCTCCCGGCCCAGAACTTCAAAGCCCCAGCGCCTGTAGAAATTGATGGCGTCGCCGTTCTCCTCCGCCACATGCAGCCGCAGGGACTTCCTGCCCAGGCGGGAGTATTTCAGCATGGCCCGGGACAGAAGCTGGATGCCGCAGCCGATGTGCCTGAACTCCGGCTCCAGATATATGAGGCTTATCCAGCCGTAGCCGGCGTGGGCGCCCCGCCGGGTGTCCAGGTCCAGGATGCCGGCGCTCTGCTCCTCGCAGTAGAGGTGGGACACCGCCTCCGGGTCCGCCAGGTAGTGCTCCCGGGCGCAGTCCAGATAGGTCTGGGCGTCGAAGCTCTTCAGATCCCCGTGGGAAGCCAGCCAGGCCTGGGCGTAGCAGCGCTTGTAATAGTCGCTCTCCGCCGCCGGGTCCATATACTCGTGGCGCAGGTCCGGGCCCTTCATGCCGTGCTGGAGCTCCGGGGAGAGATGGCTGTAGTCGTTGAGGTATTCTATGGTGAAGCGCCCGTCCTCGTACAGGAGCTTCGCCACTCCAGTGTTCATGAACAGGGGCAGGCTCTTGGTATCGGCAATGTCAAAGCCGCCCACACGGCTGAGCATGCAGCGGATGGTTATGCCGTGGGCGGTGATGACCAGGGTCTGGCCCGGGTGCTTCTCCGCCACCTGGCACAAGGCGGCATAGGCCCGCTCCGCCACCTGGTCATAGGTCTCCGCCCCGGCCAGGTGGAACTTGTGCTGGTCGAAGAGAAAGTCGTAAAAATCCTCCCCGCCCTCCCGGCGCAGGTTGCCGAAGTACTTTGTCTCCCAGGGGCCCAGGTCTATCTCCCTGAAGCGCCGGTCGGGGATGACGGGCAGAGGGTGGTATTTGGTGATGGCGGAGGCGGTGAAGCGGGCCCGGTAAAGGTCGCTGGAATATATGGCGTCAACGTGGATGTCCTTAAAGCGCTCCGCCAGGGCGTCCCGCTGCTGTATGCCCACGGGGGTCACGTCCCCGTCCCAGTGGCCCTGGCACATGCGGTAGAGGTTGCCCTCGGCCTGGACGTGGCGAATTACATAAATTTCTGTCATAACTATGCCTCCTGCTTCTTGACCATTTGCACCGGATACAGTATAATAGCCTGGATAATATGTCAACCAGCTGCCGGTCCGGGACTGGATTGAAGATAAATTACGGACTTATTATAACTTGATTTTTTCTGTTAGACAAGAGTGGAGAGAGATATGGTCAGAGCGGCTGCGCTGGTGTCCGGGGAGGGAGCTGAGCTCCAGGCTATCCTGGACTCCATGTATTTTCAGGAGATACCGGATTTTGAACTTGTTGCGGTGATATCGTCCCGGCGGGACGCCTACGCCATGAAGCGCGCCCTCAGCGCCGGGGTGCCCGCCTATGTGGTGGACCCGGAGCTGTTTCCCAACATAACCAGCCACAGCATGGCCGTGGCCAACAAGCTGAAGGATATGGACATTGAGCTGGTGATATTGGCGGGCTATGAGCTGCCCCTGGGGGTCATACCCTATCAATTCAAAAACCGCATTATCGGCACCTATCCCGCCATGTACCCCGCCTTCGAGGACGTGGAAGGGGACATCCAGCTGGCAGTGCTGGAGCGGGGAGTGAAGATGACCGGCGCCACCGCCTACTTCGCCGACTCCGACGGCCGGGTGGGAGGCGTCATCATGCAGAAGGCCATAGAGGTCAAGCCCAACGACGACCCGGATACTCTCCGCCGCCGGGTGCTGGAAGAGGGACAGTGGAAGATACTGCCCCAGTCCGTGGCCCTATACTGCCAGGGTAAGCTCTCCGTCCGGGGCAAACGTGTGGTCATTGAGGAATAGAGAAATTGTATAAAAAAGGAAAGGCTTCGGCCTTTCCTTTTTTAGTGTTTTATTTTCCCGGGCTGTATTGGGGCAGGAGCATCTCGTCGTGGACCAGGGCCATGGCCTGCTCCAGCTGCGCCGGGGCGACTTTTACTGCGGCGCAGCAGTCCGACAGCCTGCCGCCGGTGACGGGTATCCCTGCCCGGGACAGCAGTATCACCATGGACGACAGGGCCGCGGCATCCGCACCCTTGCCCGCCAGGCTCACCTCGCCCTCCGGGGCACAGCGGGTGACCCCCGCATAGACCGGGCGCTCCGAGTCCTTCATGCGGCAGACCCTTGAGCCCTCCCCGTCCTGAAAGGCGGGCAGCAGCTCTATATCCAAGCCGTTGGCCATGGCCAGCTCTACGGACTTGGGGTGCAGCACCTGGGAGCCGCTGCGGGAGAGGGAGAGCATATCCCGGAAATCTATCTTCTCCAGCTTCACGGCGCTGCCTATCAGCCGGGGGTCGGCGGTGTAGATGCCGTCCACATCGGTATAAATGCGGCAGCTGTCCGCCTCCAGGGCTGCGGCCAGAGCCACGGCGCTGGTGTCCGAGCCGCCCCGGCCCAGGGTGGTTATATCCCCCCGGGAGCTGAAGCCCTGATAGCCGGTGACCACCGGGACGATGCCCAGGCTCAGAGCCGCCTGTATCTTCCTCGGAGCCACCAGGCGGATGTCCCCGCCCCCGTGCTTATCTTCGGTAAGTATGCCCGCCTGCCAGCCGGTAAAAGACCGGGCCTTTATGCCCAGGCTCTCCAGCATTATGGCCATGAGAGCGGCGGACTGCTGCTCTCCGGTGCTCATCAGGGCGTCCAGCTCCCGGCGGGAGGGCCGGGGGCTTATCTCTCGGGCCATATCTTCAAGGCTGTCCGTCGTGTCCCCCATGGCGGAGACCACCACTACAACATCATGCTCCCGGCACCGGGCCTGGCGGCATATCTCCGCCGCCCGGCGCAGCCTTTCTATATCGGCGAGGGAGCTGCCGCCGAACTTCTCCACTATAAGCATGGTAACATTCCTCCAGAGCCGCAATAGCGGCAAGGGACAAAGCCTCTGCGCTTTGCCTACACCATTATATACGCCGGGCCGCTCTTGGGTGCGGAGGAATAATTTTCCACCAAACTGGCAAGAACTCTATCAGAGAACCATGTAGGAGCAGACAAGGTGATGCAGCAAAAACTGATAAAATACATCACGGCCCTGGTCTATGCCGCCGGGGCCATAGGGGGGATATGGCTGGGGGCAAAGTATCTGCTGCCCTGGGCCGCCCCCTTCATCCTGGCCTACGCCGTGGCGGCGCTGCTGGAGATACCCATGAGGTTCCTGCTGCGCCACGGCTGGCGGCGCTCGGCAGCGGCGGCCCTGATGACCCTGGCGGTGCTGGGACTTTTGGGCTGGGGAGTGGTGCGGCTGAGCATATGGGCCATCGATGCGGTGACGGACTTCGCCCGCCGGACCCCGGAGCTGATGCTGAAGGTGGGGGACAGCCTGGGGGCCCTGGAGGAGAGGATACTGTTTTACGTACAGGCCGCCCCGGAGGGGGTGGCGGAGTATCTGGAGACCGCCACGGACGCCCTGTGGGAGGGCCTGTACGGCCTGCCGGCGCTCTTGTCCCAGTGGGCCCTGGACGCCCTGGGGGCCATGGCCCAGGCCAGCCCGGACATACTGCTGTTCATAGTCACCGCCGGCATCGGCAGCTATTTCATCTCCGCCACCTATCCCCGCACCACCGCCTTCATCCTGGCCCAGCTGCCGGAGAGCTTCAAAAACCGGCTGGAGGAGCTGAGGGAGGACATGAAGGGCAGCTTCATCGGCTTTCTCCGGGCCCAGCTGCTGCTGATGCTGCTGACCTTTTTCCAGCTGCTGCTGGGCTTCCTGCTGCTGGGGGTGAAAAGCCCGGTGGCCCTGGCGGCCATAACCGCCGCCATTGACGCCCTGCCGGTCTTCGGCACCGGCATAGTCCTGGTGCCCTGGGCGGTGTACTCCCTGCTCCTGGGCAGCACCAGACTGGGCATAGGCCTGCTGGCCTGCTGGGCGGTGATAAACCTGGTGCGCAGCTGCGTCCAGGCCAAGCTCATGGGGGACCAGATAGGCCTGGACGCCCTGGCCTCCCTGCTGGCGGTGTATGTGGGCTGGCGGGTCTGGGGCGTGTGGGGCATGCTCAGCTTCCCCATAATCCTGGTGACCTTGCAGCAGCTCAACGACAGGGGAGTGATACACCTGTGGAAAAAACTGTAGAATACTGTAGGACATAGAAAGTGCAGCCCGGAAAACCCGGGCTGCGCTTTTGAATAATGTCTGTTTTTACTTGTCTTCGCCGTCTTGGCTGTCGGTCTCGGCGTCCACCACGGCCTGGAAGTCCTCGGCGGCGGCCTTGAACTCCGCGGCCTTTTCCGCCGCCTCGTCCACGGGCTCGGCTACCACTTCCACCTCGATGTCCTCCTCGGCGCTGCCGGCGGCGGCCTCGGCCTTGAGGGCCTCCACCTCCGCCTCGATGCTGCTGATGCGGCCGCTTATCTCCTCCACCTGGGCGAAGAGGGGGGCAAAGAACTCCTCCGGGGAATCCTTGTGCTGCTCATAGCAGAGCTTGCCTATCTCGGTATACACCCGGCGCAGCTCCTCGTACTCACCGTTGACCTGGAGGCTGAGCTTTGCGATGCGCCCGTAGGACTTGACCCGGGAGGCGCCCTGCTCGTAGACCTCTTTCACGGTGCTGCCCTCGGCGGCCTCCTTCACCTTGCTGACGGTGCCCTCGGCGGCCTCTTTGACCTTGCCTACGGCCTGCTGCACGCTGGGGCTCTCCGCAGCCTCCTTCACCTTGCCCACTATGTTTGAAATGGTGCCGGCGATGATGTCTTTGTAATCTGCCATTGTGTTTTCCTCCGTTTATGTTTGATTTTCTGTTGACTCTTCTGAGGCCGCCGCTGCCGCCTCCCGGGAGCGCACCTGGTTTACAAACAGTTTCTCCGGCGGGTGTGGACGGCGGCTCTGGATTATGAGGATGACCAGGGAGACCAGGAACAGAGCCAGGGACAGGGCCTGGGAGACCCTGATGCCGGTGCTGCCGATATACAGGCTGTCGGTGCGCAGGCCCTCTATCCAGGCCCGGCCCAGGCCGTAGAGCAGGAAATACAGCAGCAGGCACTGGCCGTCATAACGGCGCTTGCCCTTTTTGGTGAAGATTATCAGGAAGATAAGTATGCCCAGGTTCCACAGGCTCTCGTACAGGAAGGTGGGGTGGACGTATATGGTGCTGCCGTCCGGGGCGATGAGGCCCATGCGGCAGAAGATATCCGTCTCGGCGCCAAAGGCCTCACGGTTCATGAAATTGCCCCAGCGGCCGATTATCTGCCCTATCAGCAGCCCGAAGACTACCAGATCCAGAAAGGCCAGCACCGGCACTTTCTTCTTCCGGCACACAAAGTACACCACCAGGATGCCGGCGATGATGCCGCCGTAGATGGCCAGTCCCCCATCCCGGGTGGATATGATGTGCTCCGGGTGCTGGATATAATAGTCCAGCTCAAAAATCACATAGTAGAGCCGGGCGCCGATGATGGAAAAGGGGATGAGAAAGATCATCAGGTCGTACACGTCGTCCGGCTTCAGGCCGAAGTCCCGGCTGCGCCTGGCACAGTAGAGCATGCCCAGGATGAAGCCCAGGCCGATTATGACGCCGTAAAAATAGATGTTGAGGCCGAAGAGAGTGAAATAGGACGGCGGATCTATGGTCAGGTCCCCAAACATGGGGAAGGTGATGGCGGAATCCCGCTGTATAGTCTGTATCAGGATAGGAAACATATCACACCGCCTTTGCTTCTATTATTGACAGGGCCAGGCGCTCAGGAGCCAGATTCTCCGCAATGAAGTCCCGGCACTCCCGGGCGCTGATGCTCTCCAGCACCTCCATGCCGTCCAGAGCGCAGTAGCCGTCAAAGATGCCGGTGGCCAGGGAGACGCAGACGTTTTCAAAGTCCTCCAGAGCCCGGAGAGTGGAGCCTAAGGTGGCCCGCTTTGCCCGGAGGAAAGCACCCTCTTCCGGGCCGCTGCCGACCATTTGCGCCACTTCCTTCTCCAGCTCCTCCAGGACCTGCTCCGGCTTGGGGCTCTCCCCGCCGATGATGAGGGTGCCGGTGCCGGCGGAAAAGTCAATGTCACAGTCAAAGTTCCGGTTCAGTATGCCCTGGGCATAGAGCCGGGAGTAGAAGGGGGAGGAGGCCCCGCAGAGTATGCGCAGGGCCAGGCGGGACACCAGGCGCTGGCGCATGGCGGCCTGTCCCTCCTTTTCCGCCCGGAGCTTGCTGCCGATGAGAAACAGGGGGGCGGAGACCTCCATATTCTCCCGCCGCAGCTTTACTGCGGGGAGGGGGGATTCCTCCGGGCCGAAGTCCGCCATGGGCACCGGGGCGCGGTCCCTGCCCAGCACCTCCAGGGCGATGGCCTCAATGGCCGAGGGCTCCACGTCCCCCTCCACGCAGAGGGCCATGTTGGAGGGGGCGTAGAAGGCCCGGTGACAGTTATACAAAGTCTCGTGGGTGATCTGGGCTATACTCTCCAGGGTGCCGGCCACCCGGTCACGGATGGGATGGCTGCTGTAGAGCTGCTCCATAAGGTTGTAATACACCCGGCTGTCGGGGCTGTCCTCCCCCATGCGTATCTCCTGGCCGATGATGCCCTGCTCCTTACCAACGGTTTCGGCGGTGAAATAAGGGGTGGAGACAAAGTGCAGCAGCATGCGCAGGTTTTCTTCAAAGCCCTCGGTGCAGCTGAAGTAGTAGCAGGTGACGCCGCTGGAGGTGAAGGCGTTGGGGTCGGCCCCGTTGGCGGAGAGGATGTTCAGGGCATTGTCCCCGCCCGGCAGGTCGAACATCTTGTGCTCCAGAAAGTGGGCCACGCCCGCCGGGGTGTCTATGGTCTTCCCGTCCAGACTGAAGCGGCGGTGGGCCCCGCCGTAGTTTGCGGCAAAGACGGCGTAGCGGGTGGAAAAGCCCTTCTTGGGCACCACGTTCAGCCTCAGGCCGTTGGGCAGCACGCCGCTGTACAGCGTCTCGCCTATGTTGGGATATTCACGCCTGTCCATCTTCCGCCTCCTCCTCGTCCGGCTCCTCTTCCACCGTGCCCCGGAGGAAGTATATCATGTCGCACTCCACGCTGTTGGCAATGGAGACAATATCCTCTTTGGTGACATCCTCCACCAGCTCCGCCAGTTCCATGGGGCCGTAGTCCAGCCCGTCCAGAGTCTGGGAGAGGTAGAAGCCCTCCAGCTCGCCCTGGCTGTCGGTGAGGGAGCGGAGGTCCGAGGCCACGCAGCGCTTGGCGGAGCGGAGCTCCTCCTCGCTTATCCCGCCCTTTTTCATCTCCTCCAGCTGGGAGAGTATCTCGTCCCGGGCGGCTTCAAACTTGTCGAAGTCTATGCCGGAGGCCACCAGCAGCAGGCCCTTGTGGATGTAGGCGATGGAGCTGGCGTAATAGCAGAGGCTCAGCTTCTCCCGCACGTTCATAAAGAGCTTGGAGGTGCTGCCGCTGCCGTAAACGGCGTTGAAGACATGGATGGCGGCTATATCCGGCTCCTCCATGCACTCCCCCAGACGAAAGCCTATCACCAGTTTGCCCTGGCCCACGTCCAGCTTTTCCTCCACATAGCGGGGCTTGTCCTCTACGGCGTTCATGCGGATGTCGGTGCCCAGCTCGTAATCTATCTCCCCCCGGGGCATGGCGGAGAGAGCGTCCCTAAAGGCGGCGGCCACCTTTTTCAGGGGAGTCCTGCCGCAGTAGAACAGCTCCACGGGGCAGCTCTGCAGCAGGCTGCGGTAGTGGCGGCTGAGCTTTTTGTAGTTGATGTTCTCCGCCTCTTCCTCACTGCCCAGGCCGCTGACGGCAAAGTCCTCAAAGCAGCACATCTCCTCGATGCAGCGGCTGAGGGAATAGCTGCGCTTGTCGTTTATGCGGCTGCGGATGCGCTCCAGGAGCTTCTCCTTCTCACTGTCCACATAGGCGGGCAGCAGCAGGCCGCCCCGGGTGTTGGGGGAGAGCAGCAGCTCCGCCATGAGGGCTATTGCCTGGGGCAGGAGCTTTTCACCGGAGGGGAGATAGCCCTCCTCCGGGACGCTGCCGTAAAAGCCGATGCACTGTATCTCCCCGATGCGGCGCACCACCGGCTCTATGGCCGTGCCGTAGAGCTCGTCCATGCGGCGGCTCAGGGCCTCCATGTCGCCATAGCGGGTGGTGCCCCGGCGCAGGACATAGGGGATGAGGGCGTTCATGGAGGCGCTCTCCCGGTTCAGCTGGGTGAGCAGGTTCAGGCTGATGCAGGCGGTCTTGAATTTGTCGCTGCGCAGATGGGTGAGGAATATGCCGGGCAGCAGCTCTGTCCTTGAATACTCCATTGGGGGCACCTCCTGTTTTGATATGTAGGGAGCGGCTTTGCCCTCCGGCCCCGGCCGGGAGGGAGACCGCTCTTTTCAGTTTTATTGATTATACCACCGGGAGGGACAAAATGGTAGCTTTTTTGTAAACCTGCCGGGGCATTTCAGCCTATGCCCTGGCCCAGATAGGGGTCGCCGTCCACATATATGCGCCCCCGGTCGCAGTCGATGCGGTGGAGCCGGGACCGGGAGTCTATCCAGGTGACGGAATAGGAGGGCAGGGCGGCGGGGAGCCGGGGCTCAATATAGAGCTTGCCCTCTCTCAGCTTCAGGCCCAGCAGCTCCTCCGCCACCACCCGGAAGTACCAGCCGGCGGAGCCGGTGTACCAGCTCCAGCCCGCCTCCCCCTCGTGGCCCGGGGCGCCGTACACGTCGGCGGGGAGGACGAAGGGCTCGGCGCCGTAGCGGCGGATGTCGTGGTTTTCCGGCAGAAGGAGCTGCAGTATCTCATAGCCCCGGTCGGTGCGGCCCCGGCGCAGGGCGGCCAGGGCCAGCCATATGGCCCCGTGGGTGTACTGGCCGCCGTTTTCCCGGAAGCCCTCCCCATAACCGGAGATATAGCCCACCCGGCGCTCCCGGCAGGAGTAGGGCGGCCAAAAGAGCTTCACCAGTTTGTGCTGCCTGTCCACCAGCCGCTCCAGAGCGGCATCCAGGGCCGCGTCGGCGTGGAGGGGTGAGGCGTAGGGACTGAGGGCCGCCCAGCTCTGGGCCAGGGAGTCTATGCGCTCCTCCCCGCCCAGGGCCTCCCCGTCGGGACAGTAGGCCCGGTCGTACCAGCGGCCGTTCCAGGCCCCCTCGGCGGCGGCACCTATCTGCCGGGCCCCGGCGCTGTAGCGCTGGGAACCCTGGACTCCCAGCTTTTCCAGCAGGGAGGCAAAGCGGGCGGCACAGTGGGAGAAAAACCAGCCCAGCCACACGCTCTCCCCCTCCACGGCGTTCAGGGCGTCGTTCCAGTCGCCGCCCAGCATGAGGGGCAGGCCGTGGGGCCCGAAGCCCCGGCCTATGCAGCACTCCAGGGCCGCCTTGGCGTGGAGCAGCACGGGGGCGGAGGGGCCCGCCTCCGGCGTCTCGTACCTGTCCTGCTCGTGGGAGGCCAGGGACGGAGATACCAGATAGGGCGCTTCCACATGGCACAGCTCATAGTCCCCGGTGGCCTCCGTATATTCGCACAATGCCCACACCAGCCACAGCAGATCGTCGCTGCAGCGTGTGCGCACGCCCTTGTCCCCGGCGGGGTGGGGATGCCACCAGTGCATCACGTCCCCCTCCAGGTACTGGTGGCGGCAGCAGAGGAGTATCTGTTCCCGGGCGTAGGAAGGGTCTATCAGCATCAGGTTCACGCTGTCCTGAAGCTGGTCCCGAAAGCCCAGGGCCCCGCCGCTCTGGTAGAGGCTGCTGCGCCCCTCCAGGCGGCAGGCCACGCACTGATATACCGCCCAGCGGCTCATATAGTGGTCCAGGGGCGCCCAGGGGGAGCGGAGGGAGAAGCGGCCCAGCAGGTCCTCCCAGCGGGCGGATGCGCCCGCCAGGGCCGCGTCGGCAGCCCCGGGGGAGAGCAGCTCCCTCAGCTTTTCCTCACCGCAGAAGCCGCAGACCAGAACGCTCCTGTTATCGCAGCCGGCCCTGAGGCTCAAAGCGGCGGGACAGTATTCGGCGGAGAGCCGGGCCGGCTCCGAGAAGGCGGCCAAAAATTCCCGCTCCGGGAAATAGGCCTCCGGATTTTCAAAGCGGGCGACGCTGCCCTCCACCCGGCCACGGACCCCGGAGGGGTCCCCTCCGCCCAGGCAGAGGCTGAGGCCCCAGTCGAGCTCCAGGCCCTTTGCCCCCTCTATCAGCAATATGCGCACATCGCAGCCGGAGGGGATGAAGGCAGTGGTCTTTATCTTCCTGTCCCCCAGGCGCTTTTCCCAGCGGGCATAGCCGGGGGCGTAGAACACCCGGCAGGGGAAGCCGTCGTTGGCGGCAAAGAGGCTCACGGGCCTGCCCTTATAATCCAGGCAGAGATATTCCCCGGCGGACAGGTCGGAGGCACTGCCGGCAGGCCGGTCAACCCGCATCTCCCGGGAGTTTTCCAGCCACATGTTCCCTATGCCGCAGTCGGTGGCTATATAGCCGAAGGAGCCGTTGGTGAGCATGTGCTGCCAGGCCACCGGCGGCAGGTCGCCGTCCACCCAAAATTCAAAGCCCCGCTCCGCCCAGCAATGGACGGGGACGGCGGAGAGGGCCCGGGCAGGGCCCGGAGGGGGGAAGGGGAGGGACGGGGGAAGTTCCCGCTTTTCTCCGGAGATGATGGCGGATCGGCTTTTTACCGTGTCCCCGGCGGAACAGGGCAGAATGTGCACGCCGCCGGGGGAGCCGATGAGGGCCTCCAGGCCCACGGGGGAGAGCACGGAGACTATGCGCCCCAGCAGGGGCTGCTGGTACTCTCCCGGCCGGCTGTCGAGAAATATCAGGTCGGCGTTGAGGCCGCAGCTTTTGAGAAGACAGAAGCGGCGCAGGAGCTTTGCCAGCTCCGGGCTGTCGCCGTCACAGCAGATTATGGGCAGGTCCCCGGAGACACCGTACTGCCACAGCTCCCGCCGGGGGGCGGCCCTGTGCAGCCGGTTCTGCCACAGGGGCAGCACCATGTCCATGGCGGCCCCCAGTTCTTCCCGGCTCATGCCCAGGTGTACGCCGGCGGCCCCCACCATGGAGGCCTGAGGCAGCTTGTCGGAATACAGGATGCGCCGGGCGGCGTCCAGGGCCTCCTCGCCGCTGCCGCCCACGCTCAGGGCAAAGCGCAGCTGAAAGCTCTTTCCCTCTTCCAGGTCCAGCTCCACGCCGGCCTTTACCAGGGGCCGGGACAGGGCCCCCAGGCCGCCCCCGGCCTGGGCCTGATACTCCGCCGCCTCGCTGCACATGAGGCACAGCCACATCCCCCGGCCGCTGTCCTTGGGCAGCCGGTGCAGCAGCAGGGCTCGGCCCTCCTGCCGGGCGGTGAAGCCCAGCCGCCAATAGGCCGGGTGGTCCAGCCAGCGGGAGAGCTCCGCCATGACCGGCTCGAAACTCAGCTCCAGCCGGGCCTGGCAGCGCCGGGGGCTCTGCAGCTCCAGGCACCTCAGCTCCCCGGTGTCCCCCGGGGCCGCGGAGACGCTCATGACGGCGCTTATCTCCCGGGAGAGGCAGCTGCAGCGGCACTGCTCCTCCCCCAGCTCCCACATCCGGGGAGCGGCGGCGGGGAAGAGGGGCTTGCCGTCCAGACTGATTTTGACTCCGCCGCCGAGAGAGTCGGAGTAATAGACGCACTTGTCCCCCAGAAATGCGGAGGAGTGGCCGTGGTTTGAGGCCATGATATTGTAAGCGCCGTTGGAGAGCAGGCAGGCCCGGAGCCCGTCATCCTGGGCCCCGCCCCGCAGCTGCCAGCGCTGGCTTATATTCCGCCGGGGCTTCTCCGGCACCTCCGCCATGGAGCGGCGTATCACCACCGCCTCCGCCGGCAGCCGCTCCTGGAGCAGCAGGGCATAGGCGGCCATGGAGGGGTTGGACATGAAGAGCTCCTGGGCATAGCCCCAGCACACGGCATTGGCGGCGGCAATGATGCTCATGCTCACGTGGTGGGCCATGTAGCAGCCCACCTTTTCCACCCTGCCCCGGCAGCGGGAGGGTGTGAAGTCCAGGGCCTCCATGAAGCCGTAGCGGCCCCGGGCCCCCCAGCTCTCCAGGCGGCGCAGGTTCTTCACCGCCGCCTCCGGTTCCACCGCCAGGGCCAGGAAGCTGCTGTAGGGGGAGACGACCAGGTCTGCCTCCTGGCCCCGCTTCAGGGCCAGGGCCGGGCAGCCGTGGGCCTTGTAGCGGTAGCACAGGGAGCTGTCCAGGGAGTAGAAGGCGCTCTCGGATATGCCCCAGGGCCGCCCGGGCAGGCAGCGCCGCCGCTGGGCGTAGAGGCAGAAGCGGCTGCTCTCATAGAGCAGGCTGCTGCGGTACACCGGCAGAAACAGCTCCGGCATGAGATATTCAAACATGGTGCCCGTCCAGCTGGCAAGGCCCCGGTAGCCGTCCTTCTGCAGCTGGGCCCGGCTGAGCCGCCGCCAGTGTTTTATGGGCACGTCCCCCTTGGCTATGGCCAGGTAGCTGGTGAGCATGGCCTCGCTGGCCATCAGGTCGTACCAGCCCCCGGCGCCCCGGCGGTTCTCCGTGTCGTAGCAGATATAGAACAATCCCCGGCCGCCGTCATAGAGCGGGGAGAAGTCCATGGGGGCCATGAGAGCGTCGATGCGCTCCTTCAGCTCCCAGCGCCCCTGGCTCTCCAGAGCCTGGGAGACGCAGAGCAGCCCCGCATACAGGTTCCCCGAGTCCACGGTGGAGATATAGGCGGGGCGGAGGGGCCGGAGACTGCGGGTATCGTACCAGTTGTAGAAATGGCCCAGGCACCGGGGCATACGCTCCAGGGTGTCCGCCACACGGGAGATATATCCCGCCGCCTGCTCCGCATCTATCAGGCCCATGCGTGCGGCGCACTCCACTGCCGCCATGGCAAGGCCGATATTGGTGGGGGAGCTGCGGTGGGCGGCGCCCACCGGGGGCTGCTCCTGGAAATTGTCCGGGGGCAGGAAATTGTCCTCCTCCCGGGAAAAGTCCAGCAGGTAGCGGAGGTTTTCCCCGGCGGCCCGGGTGAGATAGTCCCTGTCCGCCTTGCGCAGGCTCTGCTCCCTGTAGGCGGGCAGGGCCAGAGCGGCGGCTGCCGCCGGGCTCAGAAGCCACATAAAGCCGGAGGCCTTGCCGATGATGGCCGGGGAAAAGGCCATGAGCAGCACCCCCAGGACCACGGGAAACCACATCTTCCTGATATGCTGGGCAAAATCGTGGCTGCCCTTTTCGCCTTGGGCCGCCGTCTGCCACTGGAGCAGCTTCTTTCGGCTGACGAGCATGCGCCACAAAGCGGTGGCTATGGCGGTAAAACAGACCCAGGCCTCATAGGGCAAAAGCCAGAGCCTTATAAAGGTCTGGACAATGGAGCCCCCTATGCCGGTGAGCAGCCGGGTGTGGCGCTTGAGGCGCACCCGCTCCCGCCGGGCAAGGCCCCCCTGGGCAAAGGAGAGCAGGAGATTGCTGAGAAGCGCCAGCAGCGCCGCCCCGGCGGACAGGGCCAGCCAGCCCTCCGGAAGCATGAAGCCGGAGAGTATGGCCAGGAAGGTCATGGGGGCAAAGAGACTGCGCCGCAAGGAGTCCAGGAGCCGGAAGCGGTCCATGGCCCGCAGCTCCCCCTTGAATATCCAGGGGGCGTTCTGCCAGTCCCCCCGTATCCAGCGGTTCAGGCGCTTGTAATAGGCCAGGGGCTTGGTGGGGAAATTGTCGGAAAACTCCACGTCGCCCATATAGGCGCCGTGGAGATAGGCCCCTTCCAGGGCGTCGTGGGATAGGATGCGCCCGGAGGGGAAGCGGCTGCCGGTGCACTTCAGCAGGGCGGCTGCGTCGATTATGCCCTTGCCGGCAAAGCCGCCGTTGTCAAAGGCGTCCATATACAGCTCCCCGCAGAGGGCCCCGTAGGGGTCGCTGCCCCCGGCCCCGGCAAAGATGAGGGCGAAGTCCGTGGCGTTGGCGCTCTCCAGACCCGTGCTCATCCGGGGGTGGATGAGGCCGTAGCCGGACTTTACCACCTGGCTTTTCGGGTCGATGACCGCCCGGTTCAGAGGGTGGATAGCCGCCCCCACCAGCTCCCCCACGGAGCCGGGATAGACCTGGGTGTCGCTGTCCAGGGTCACTATATATTTGGTGCCGGCGAGAGCTTCCAAGTCTCCCGTCACCTCCAGGGCCGAGGCCTGGCCGCTCAGGAGCTTTGCCAGCTCCAGCAGGGCTCCCCGCTTTCGCTCCCGGCCGCTGTACTGCTCCCCGTCAAAGCTGCGCTGCCGGGTGAAGAGATAGAAGCCGCCCCCGTACTTCCGGTTCAGCTGGCGCACCGCCCGCCGGGCCCGGCGCAGCAGCTGCTGGTCCTCCGGCGTGCTCTGGGTCTTGGAGGCGGGCAGGTCCGCCAAAAGGCCGAACTGCAGGTTTTCCCCCTCGCTGCGGCAGGCCAGACGCAGCTGTTCCAGCCGCTCCGCCTGGCCGGGGCCCAGCAGGGTGGAGACCACGCAGAGGCTCTTCCCCTCCCGGGGTATGCCCTTGGAGGTGTCCATCCTGGGCAGGGGCCGGGGCGGCACCAGATGCAGCAGAAGAAAGTCCAGGAAGCTCTTTATCAGCTCCCACAGGGGTATGAGCAGCAGCAGGGCTGCGGGGACGCTGTTTAGATAAAAGCCGATGAGCAGGCTCAGCAGCAGAGGCAGGAGCACCGTGAAGCCTATATAGAGGCCGGACCACAGGGGGGAGGGCTTCTTATACAGATAGAAGCCTATGTGCCGCCCCTCCCGCCGGGCCTGGGCCACCAGCTTCTCCGCCAGTACCTGCTCCTCCATGCCCCGGCGCTTGGCCATGCGCTCCAGGCGCAGCAGATACTGCCGGCGGGTGAGGCTGTCCATGCGGCGGTAGTCCCCGCTGGGGTCGCCGGAGAGTATGCCGCCGCTCACGTCCGCCCGGTTCAGCAGCTTCTCCAGGTCCAGCACCGAGAACAGGCGCAGGGATGTGAAGAGGGCGGAGAGGGCCTGGGCGTGGGAGGTGGTGTCCGCGGCGCAGAGCATCTTGCCGCAGACCTGGGCTATGGCCTGGATGAGGGCGCAGCGCAGCGCCGCAGGGAACAGGTCCAGCTCCCGGCGCTGCAGCACCGTCACCGACTGGAAGCCGGAGAGAAAAAGGCCGCAGCGCTCCTCCGTGAGCTTGCCCAGGCCCGAGCGCACCAGCTCCCGGCACAGCTCCGTTATCACTATGCCCTGAGAGCAGCAGCGCAGATGCCGGGCCCTTTTCAGCTCCTGGACGGCGCTGAGGTATTCCCGCTGCACCATATACCAGTTGTCCAGCAGCCACTCGCAGGCGGAGGGGGGAGCCGCCATGGCCCCGTAGCGCCGCTCCACCGCCTGGTGGCAGCGGCGTATCTCCCCAAAGCTCCGGCGCAGCAGTGCGGCGGCCTCCCTGCCGGGACAGTTGTCCTGGGGCAGCAGGAGCCGGGCGCAGGAGGCGGCGTAGTCCTGAAGCTGCCCGTCTTCAATATAAAGACATGAATCTATGTTATCCATGGCTGTCTCCTATCCGGGAAAATTTTCTTGTTCCTCACCTTGGCAGTTTCCCCAGAAAATGCCTGATTATTCCCCGGCAAAGCTATGGGCGGCCGGGGCCGGGAGAGATAATTTTTTTAAGCTGTAAAGAAAAAATACTTGACAGGGAGAGAGAGGCGTAGTATACTCTGTCAACGGTAAATACTTGACAGGGGGCTTGACCGTGAGCGACGGCAGACTGAAACAGACCATGCTGCTGGACTTTTACGGCGAGCTTCTGACCGAGAGACAGCGGCTGTGCCTGGACCTGCACTATAACGAGGACCTGTCTCTGGCAGAGATCGCCGAACAGTGCGGCATCTCCCGCCAGGGAGTGTGGGACAATATCCGCCGAGGGGAGAGCGCCCTGGAGGATATAGAGGAAAAGACCGGCCTGCTCCGCCGCTTCGAGGAAAACCGCAGCGCCCTGGAGAACATCCGGGAGCAGATAAAGGCTCTGGCCGCCATGACCCAGGGGGAGGCCAGGGAAAAGGCCGCAAAGGCGGCGGAGGACATCGCCGCCGTCATCGCCAGAGGTTAGCATATGGCATTTGAGAGCTTATCCGAAAAACTGAATGCCGCCTTTAAAAAGCTCAGAGGTAAGGGCCGCCTCTCCGCCGCCGACGTGAAGGAGGCCATGCGGGAAGTGCGCCTGGCTCTGCTGGAGGCGGACGTGAGCTACAAGGTGGTCAAGAGCTTCACCAAGACCGCCACCGAGAGAGCCTGCGGCGCCGACGTGCTGGAGGCCCTGTCTCCCGCCCAGATGGTCATTAAGATAGTCAACGAGGAGCTCTGCGCCCTGATGGGCGGGGAGAACCAGAAGCTCATCATCGGCTCCAAGTCCCCCAGCGTGGTTATGCTGGTGGGCCTGCAGGGTGCCGGCAAGACCACTAACGGGGCAAAGCTGGCAGGCTACATGCGCAAGCAGGGCAAGCGCCCGCTGCTGGCCGCCTGCGATATCTATCGCCCCGCCGCCATAAAGCAGCTGGAGACCGTGGGCGCCCAGCTGGGCATCCCGGTGTTCCAGATGGGCCAGGCCGACCCGGTGGACATTGCCAAGGCCGCCATTGAGCATGCCAAAAAGCACGGCAACGACCTGGTGTTCCTGGACACCGCCGGCCGGCTGCATATAGATGAACAGCTCATGGAGGAGCTGAAAAACATCAAGGCCGCCGTGGAGCCCTCGGAGATAATGCTGGTGGTGGACGCCATGACCGGCCAGGATGCGGTGAACGCCGCCAGCGCCTTTGATGAGGCCCTGGGCATCACCGGCGTGCTGCTGTCCAAGCTGGACGGCGATGCCAGAGGCGGCGCCGCCCTGTCCATACGCCAGACCACCGGCAAGCCCATCAAGTTTATAGGCACCGGCGAAAAGCTGGATATGATAGAGCCCTTCCACCCGGACCGCATGGCCTCCCGCATACTGGGCATGGGAGACGTGCTCACCCTCATTGAAAAGGCGGAAAAGAGCTTCGACGAGAAGAAGGCCCTGGAGGCGGCGGAGAGACTGCGCAGCAACCGCTTCAGCCTGGCCGATTACCTGGACCAGATGGCCCAGCTGAGAAACATGGGGGATCTGAAGGACGTGCTGGGTATGCTCCCCGGTATGGACGCCAAAGCCCTCCAGGGGGCCAAGCTGGACGAAAAGCTCCTGAGCCGCCAGGAGGCCATCATCCTGTCCATGACGAAGGCCGAGAGGGACAACCCCTCCATCCTCAACAGCAGCAGGAAAAAGCGTATCGCCGCCGGCAGCGGCACCTCCGTGGTGGATGTGAACCGCCTGCTCAAGCAGTACGAGGCCATGAAGCAGATGACCAAGCAGCTCACCGGCAAGAACGCCAGGAAACTGCAAAAGAAAATGGGCCGCATGGGCGGCGGCTTCCCCGGCATGGGGGGCGGCTTCCCCTTCTAACCAGCTTGCAGACATGAGAGTGTTTGTAAATATATGAGAGAATTGTACATGGAGGTGAATATACAATGGTTAAAATCAGACTTCGCAGAATGGGCGCCAAGAAGGCACCTTACTACCGCATCGTTGTTGCCGATTCCCGCAGCCCCCGTGACGGCCGCTTTATAGAAGAGCTGGGCACTTACGATCCCATGGCTGAGGGCGAGAAGATCAAGGTGGATATGGAGCGGGCAAAGTACTGGATATCCAACGGCGCTCAGCCCACCGATACAGTCCGCGGCCTGCTGAAAAAGGTCGAGGCCTAATAAGGAGTTTCTACCGGCATGAAAGAACTATTGACCTATATTGTGCAGAGCCTTGTGGATAATCCCGATGAGGTCTCTGTGACCGAGCGCAAAGCCGACGGCGAGACCGTGTTTGAAGTGCGGGTGGCCGACGGCGACATGGGCAAGGTCATTGGCCGGCAGGGCAGGATCGTAAAACAGATCCGTATACTTATGCGGGCCGTCGCCCAGAGAAAGGGCAAAAAAGTATCAGTGGAGATCATGGACTGATGCGAGAAAAATCCGGAGCCTAGGCTTCGGATTTTTTGTTTTGTCTTGGCAAATCCAACGTATCATGTTAAAATAAACTGTTTTGAAATTCATGGCGGAGGTAGATATGGAAAAAAAGGAATACATCGAGGCCGGGCGGATATGTAATACCCACGGCGTGGCCGGGGAAGTGAAGATCGAGGTCTGGCTGGATTCCCCGGATTTTCTCAAAAAATGCGGCAGGCTCTTTTTGGACGGGCGGGAATATAAAATCTCCTCTGCCAAGGTGCACAAGGGCTTCCTTATAGCCAAGCTGGAGGGCATAGAAAACGTGAACGCCGCCATGGCCCTGAAGGGCAGGACCGCCCATATCCTCCGCTCCGACGCAAAGCTGCCCAAGGGCGGCTACTTCATCCAGGATATCATTGGGGCAAAGGTCCGGGACGAGCAGGGCCGGGAGATAGGCCGGCTAACGGAAGTGCTGGAGCGCCCCGCCTCCAATATATACGTGGTGCAGGGGGAGGAGGAACACCTCATCCCCGCAGTGCCGGAATTTATTATGTCAACTGATGCGGAGGCGGGCGTCATCACCGTCCGGCTCATTGAGGGAATGTGATATGCGCATAGATATAATGACCCTTTTTCCCGACACCGTGGGGGCCGTGCTCCACGAGAGCATCATCGGCAGAGCCGCGAAAAAAGGCATAGTCGAGATAAACTGCCACCAGATACGGGACTACACTTTGAACAAGCAGAAGCAGGTGGACGACTACCCCTACGGCGGGGGCTACGGCTGCGTGATGATGGCCCAGCCCCTCAAGTCCTGCCTTGACCATATTATGTCAACCGCGCAGGGTCTGCGCAGCCGGGTCATCTACCTGTCCCCCCAGGGACAGCCCTACAGCCAGGAGACGGCAAAGCGCCTGAAGCGGGACTACGAGCACCTGGTGCTGGTCTGCGGCCACTACGAGGGAGTGGACGAGCGCTTCATAGAGGCCTGCGTGGACGAGGAGATATCCCTGGGGGACTTCGTGCTCACCGGGGGGGAGATAGCCGCCATGGCGGTGGCGGACTCGGTGTGCCGCCTTATTCCCGGCGTGCTGGCGGACGAGGAGTGCTACACCGGGGAGAGCCACTGGGACGGGCTGCTGGAGTACCCCCAGTACACCCGGCCGGAGCTCTGGGAGGGCCGCCGGGTGCCGGAGGTGCTGATTAAGGGGGACCACAGCCGGGTGGCGCGCTGGCGGAGAAAGATGCAGCTAAAGCGCACCCGGGAAAAGCGGCCGGACATGTTCGCCCGGCTGGAGCTCAAGGATAAAGAGGACAGGGAACTGATGGAAGAGATAGAGAAGGAGGCCGCCCGGCGGCAGCTGACGGAGCCGCTGAGCTGCGGCAAGGCCGGCCTTGAGGACATACCCAGGATAATGGAGATAGTGGACTACGCCAGGCAGACCCTGAGAGAGCACGGGGTGGACCAGTGGCAGGGGGACTACCCCAGCCAAGAGCAGCTGCGCCGGGATGCGGAAGGGGGAGAGCTGTACGTGCTGCGCCACGGAGAGGAAATAGCCGCCTTCTTCTTCCTCACCGACAGGCCGGAGTCCTCCTACGAGGACATCACCGACGGCAAGTGGACGCCGGACATCCCCTACTGCGTGCTGCACCGGGCGGCGGTGGCCAAAGAGTACCGGGGAAGCGCCATGGCGGAGTACATGCTCCGCTGCGTGGAGGACATCACCCGGCAGCTGGGGGGCCGGGCCGTGAGGGTGGATACCCATAAAAAGAACAAGTCCATGCAGAACCTGCTGAGAAGCAACGGCTTTCGCTACCGGGGAAACGTGCTGGCCAATGAGTACGGCCACGACCCGGCCCGGCAGGCCTTTGAAAAAATACTGAAAAAGTGAGGGCGTCAAAAAATGGGTAACAGGAAATATCTCATCTCTGCCATAGTGTGGACGGTGATAGCCCTGGCGGTGCTGTATATACTGCTGTTCATGACCAGCGGCGGCACCGCCTTCAGCAAGCTCTGCGGCGTTGCGCTCATCTTCATGTGCATTGCGGGCCAGTGGCTGCGCTGGTGGAAGTTCAGGTGAATATGGAACTTACCGACAGCGTATATATCCGGGAGCTGCTGAGACGCCACGGCTTCCGCTTTTCCAAGTCCCTGGGCCAGAACTTCCTCACCGCCGCCTGGGTGCCGGAGGACATAGCCGCCGCCGGAGCGCCGGAGGAGGGCATGGGAGTGCTGGAGGTGGGGCCGGGCATAGGCTGCCTCACCAGGGAGCTGTCCAAGCGGGCGGAAAAGGTGGTGAGCATAGAGCTGGACAAGGCCTTGAAGCCTATCCTGACGGAGACCCTGGAAGGCTGCGAAAATGTGGAGATAGTTTACGGGGACGCTTTGAAGCTGGACCTGGCCGCTCTGGCGGAGGAAAAGCTGGGGGGCCTTAAAAAGGCGGTGTGCGCAAACCTGCCCTACAATGTGACCAGCCCCCTGCTCACGGCCTTCATCCGGGCCGGCTGCTTTGACAGCATAACGGTAATGATTCAGCGGGAGGTGGCAAGGCGCATCTGCGCCGCCCCCGGCTGCGCCGACTACGGGGCCTTCGGCATCTTCGTCCAGTGGCACATGGAGACGGAGCTGCTCTTCGACGTGCCCCCCTCCTGCTTTGTGCCCCAGCCCAAGGTCACTTCCAGCGTCATCAGGCTGAAAAGGCGGGCAGGGCACCCGGCTCAGGTGGAGGACGAGGAGCTGATGTTCCGCATCGTCCGCGCCGCCTTCAGCCAAAGGAGGAAGACCCTGGTAAATGCCCTCGGCTCCCAGCTTGGCAATGTGACCAAGGAACAGGCGCAGCAGGCCATAGAAAACTGCGGTTTTGATACCAGAATCCGGGGAGAAACTTTGAATATTGGTGGATTTGCAAAATTAAGTGATGAAATAGTCAAGATTACGCAGACTGATTTGTGAGTAAAGTGCATTGATAATTTTGGCAGTTTTGTGGTAATCTAACAAGTGGCAAATGGTCAATTCTTTTTTACTATAGAAAGGACGAAAACAATGAGCAAAAAGTACGTTTACATGTTTTCCGAAGGCAATGCCAATATGCGCGAGCTGCTGGGCGGCAAGGGTGCCAACCTGGCTGAGATGACCGCTATCGGCCTGCCTGTTCCTCAGGGCTTTACAATCACCACCGAGGCCTGCACTCAGTACTATGAGGACGGCCGCCAGATCAACGACGAGATCATGGCCGAGATCATGAAGAACGTGGAGACCATGGAGAAGATCAACGGCAAGAAGTTCGGCGACCTGAACAACCCCATGCTGGTCTCCGTCCGTTCCGGCGCCCGTGCCTCCATGCCCGGCATGATGGACACCATCCTGAACCTGGGCCTCAATGACGACGTTGTCGCCGCCATGATCAAGGGCAACCCCGACCCCAAGTTTGAGCGCTTCGTCTATGACTCCTACCGCCGCTTCATCCAGATGTTCTCCGACGTGGTCATGGAAGTGGGCAAGAAGTACTTCGAGCAGCTCATCGACCAGATGAAGGAGGCCAAGGGCGCCAAGTCCGACCTGGACCTCACCGCTGCCGACCTGAAGGAGCTGGCCAACCAGTTCAAGGCCGAGTACAAGAAGCAGATCGGCGAGGACTTCCCCTCCGACCCCAAGGTCCAGCTCTACGAAGCCATCCGTGCCGTGTTCCGCTCCTGGGATAACCCCAGAGCCAACGTCTACCGCCGTGACAACGACATCCCCTACTCCTGGGGCACTGCCGTCAACGTCATGCCCATGGTCTTCGGCAACCTGAACGACAACTCCGGCACCGGCGTCGCCTTTACCCGTAACCCCGCCACCGGCGAGAAGAAGCTCTTCGGTGAGTTCCTGGTCAACGCCCAGGGCGAGGACGTGGTGGCCGGTATCCGTACCCCCATGCACATCAGCCAGATGGCCGAGCAGTTCCCCGAGGCCTTTGCCCAGTTCGAGCAGGTCTGCAAGACCCTGGAGAACCACTACAGAGATATGCAGGACATGGAGTTCACCGTGGAGAACGGCAAGCTCTACATGCTCCAGACCCGTAACGGCAAGCGCACCGCTCAGGCCGCTCTGAAGATAGCCTGCGACCTGGTGGACGAGGGCATGATAGACGAGAAGCAGGCCGTGGCCATGATCGAGCCCCGCACCCTGGACACCCTGCTCCACCCCCAGTTCGACGCCGACAAGCTGAAGGCCGCTACTCCCATCGGCAAGGGCTTGGGCGCTTCCCCCGGCGCCGCCTGCGGCAAGGTCGTCTTCAGCGCTGAGGACGCCAAGGCCTGGGCCGAGCGCAAGGAGAAGGTGGTCCTGGTCCGCCTGGAGACCAGCCCCGAGGATATCGAGGGCATGAAGGCCGCTCAGGGCATACTCACCGTCCGCGGCGGTATGACCAGCCACGCCGCCGTTGTTGCCAGAGGCATGGGCAAGTGCTGCGTCTCCGGCTGCGGCGCCATCAAGATGGACGAGGAGAACAAGAAGTTCGAGCTGGCCGGCAAGACCTACCACGAGGGCGACTACATCTCCATCGACGGCTCCACCGGCAACATCTACGACGGCATCATCCCCACCGTTGACGCCACTATCGCCGGCGAGTTCGGCCGCATCATGGCTTGGGCCGACAAGTACCGCCGCCTCCGCGTGCGCACCAACGCCGATACTCCCCACGACGCCGCCAAGGCCCGCGAGCTGGGCGCCGAGGGCATCGGCCTGACCCGTACCGAGCACATGTTCTTCGAGGGCGACCGTATCGCCGCCTTCCGTGAGATGATCTGCGCCGACACCTTGGAGCAGCGCGTTGCGGCTCTGGCCAAGCTGGAGCCCATGCAGCAGGGCGACTTCGAGGGCATCTACGAGGCCATGGAAGGCTGCCCCGTCACCATCCGTCTCCTGGATCCCCCTCTCCACGAGTTCGTTCCCACCGATGAGGCCGACATCAAGGCTCTGGCCGACGCCCAGGGCAAGAGCGTTGAGCAGATCAAGGCCCTTATCGCCTCCCTCCACGAGTTCAACCCCATGATGGGTCACCGCGGCTGCCGTCTGGCCGTCACCTATCCCGAGATCGCCGAGATGCAGACCCGCGCCATCATCAAGGCCGCCCTGGCCGTCCAGGCCCGTCACCCCGAGTGGACTATGGTCCCCGAGATAATGGTTCCCCTGGTGGGCGAGGTCAAGGAGCTCAAGTATGTCAAGGACGTCATTGTTAAGGCTGCCGATGAGCTCATCGAGGCCGCCGGCTCCGACATGAAGTACCTGGTGGGTACCATGATAGAGATACCCAGAGCCGCTCTCACCGCCGACGAGATCGCCAAGGAGGCCGAGTTCTTCTCCTTCGGTACCAACGACCTGACCCAGATGACCTTCGGCTTCAGCCGTGACGACGCCGGCAAGTTCCTGGGCGCCTACTACGACAAGAAGATCTACGAGAGCGATCCCTTTGCCCGTCTGGACCAGGTGGGCGTGGGCAAGCTGGTGGCCATGGCCGCAAAGCTGGGCCGTCAGACCCGTCCCGACCTGCACCTGGGCATCTGCGGCGAGCACGGCGGCGACCCCAGCTCCGTGGAGTTCTGCCACAGAGTAGGCCTGGACTACGTGTCCTGCTCTCCCTTCCGCGTTCCCATCGCCCGCCTCTCCGCCGCTCAGGCTGCTGTCAAGGACATGGCAAAGTAAGGCCCCCTGCCTTTGACCGACTGACAGCGAGACAATATATCCAATAAGACCGACCCCCGCAGCTTGCCTCAGGGCAAAGCTGCGGGGGTTTTGCTGTGTGGATTAATGGCCTGTGCTTGGCAGCCTGGCTTCGACATACTGTTGTCGCTGCCGCGGCTTTTCCGGAGAGACAGGCCTGTCTCGGCAAAAAGAAATTTATATCAAATATTTGAAATAGATGTTGACAAGTCAACATCAGAGGTTTATACTTAGCCGTCGGAAAGGTGGAGAAAGGCATGAGACAGGAGCGCTTTGAGGAGTTTGCCACTCTCATAGGCGGCATATACGGGGACATACGACGTATAAAGTCAGCCTACACCCGGCAGCTGGGATTGAAAGAGGTACACATCTTCTGGCTCTATCTGCTGCGGGAGCACCCTGAGGGCCTGTCCGCCTCGGAGCTGGCGGCGGCGGGGAAGTCCGACCGCAGCCTGGTGTCCCGGGAAATAGACGCCCTGCAGCAGCAGGATCTGGTCCGCATCCGGGAGGGCTCCGGGCGCCGCCGCTACGGCTGGAAGCTGGAGCTGACGGATAAGGGCAGGGAGCTGGCGGAGGAAATATCCCGGGTGGCCATGGAGGTCCAGGACAAAGTGAGCCGGGACATCGACCGGCAGGAGCTGGAGAACTTCTACAGGACGCTGAGCACCCTTTCCGAAAATTTTGAGAGGCTGGCCAGGGAGAGCCGGCCGCAGGAGAAAAGTGATATGGTAAGAATAGTAAGCGATTCAGCATGCGATATGAGCCGGGCCGAGGCCGAAAAGAAGGGAGTGCGCCTGGTGCCCCTGAAGACTATGATAGACGGGGTGGAGTATCTGGACGGAGTGGACATCAGCTCCGAGGAATTCTACGAGAAGCTGTATAACTGCAAGCAGCTGCCCAGCACCAGCCAGATAGCCCCGGCGGAGTTTGAGGAGGTCTTCCGGGAGCTCACCGCTCAGGGGGACCAGGTGGTGGTCATCTGCCTGTCCGGCAAGCTCTCCGGTACGGCCCAGAGCGCCGCTATTGCGGCTGAGGATTACCCGGGGAAGGTCTGGGTGGTGGACAGCCAAAACGTGACCATAGCCCAGCGCATCCTGGTGGAATACGCCCTGCGTCTGAGAGACGGGGGAATGGACGCCGCCGGTATTGCGGCGGAGCTGGAAAAGATAAGGGACAAGGTTTGCCTGGTGGCCCGGGTGGACACCCTGGAGTATCTGATGCGGGGCGGCAGGCTCTCCCGCACCGCGGCGGTGGCCGGCACGGTGCTGAACATCAAGCCCGTGGTGGGCATCGAAGAGGGGGAACTGAAGGTGCTGGGCAAGGCCAGGGGCTCCAAGCAGAGCAGCAACATGCTCACCGAGCTCATTGACAAGAAAGGCGGCATAGACTTCTCCATGCCCTACATGCTGGCCTACACCGGCCTGGACGACGCCCTGCTGAAAGGCTACATAGAAAACAGCCGCTCCATATGGGAGGGGCACACCCAGGACCTGCCTATATCCACCATAGGCAGCACCATCGGTACCCACGCCGGCCCCGGGGCCATAGCCGTGGCCTTCTTTGCCAAGGGCTGAGGGGAATTGCACGGCACTTAACAGGCCGCTGAAGCAGCGCCCTGAAAAGCATATATAGGAGTAGAACAAGGGCCTCAGCGGTTTTCCGCCGGGCCCTTGTTCGTTTCTTATATGGTGGGTTCCCGAATAACTCCGGCTCAATCCGCCAGGGTCCAGAACTCCTCCCGGCGGTTGCGCACGTCCATGAGACAATTGTACTGGAGGGAGGCGTATTCCAGGAGCTTTTCATCCTGGGCATAGTCGGATATGGCGTGGATGTTGCCTTCGGCATCCCAATAGCACTGGGAGGAGATGACGGGGTAGGACTCCTCCAGCTCCAGCAGATATTTCTGGGCTCCGGTGAGCTCCAGGCCGCAGGCCTTCATCAGCTCTGCCGCCAGATAGTTCAGACTCAGGTCCTCAGGCATGTCAAAGTCCACATCGTAGTTTGCCCAGAGCACATAGGGAGTTATATAGCGCTGGGACTTCTGGGCCGGGTCGTCGGCATCCAGCCGGACGCCGCAGAGTTCCAGGATGGGGCTGCCCACATCGTCGTTGGGCTGGTGGTCGCCGAAGAGAAGGATTATCGTCTTCTCGTCCACATTGGAGAAGTACTCTATAAGCTCCTGGAAATCCTTGTCCGTCTCCCGCATCAGGGTCACATACTCGCTGACGGAGCCGTTATCTTCCAGGCCTTTGACGCTGACGTAGGGGTCAAAATTCTCGGTGGTGCCGTGATAGCCCCCGTGGTTCATCATGGTTATGCCGAAGAGGAAGAGGGGCTGGCTGCTCTCCTCGTATATCTTTTCCACCTCTTTATACATTGCGCTGTCGGTTATCCAGAGGCGGAGGGTCTCGGCGTCCTCGGGGAAGGCCTCCTTGAAGTAGAGCTCCTGGAAGCCCAGCAGGGGAAAGACCCGGTCCCGGCTCCATGAGCCGCCCCAGAAGGCGTGGGAGCCCACGGTCCTGTAGCCCAGGGCATTGAACTGGGTGGCCAGGCTGGGGATGGGGGTGCTTATGTACTGCTGATAGGCGATGACGCCCTGGGGCAGAAAGCCCATGGTCATGCCCGTGAGGAACTCGAACTCGGAGTTGGGGGTGTTGCCCCCCAGCACGGACACGTGGGCCCGGCCCTTGGCGGTGTTCTCCTCCAGAGAATCAATGAAGGGAAAGAGTGGCTCGCTGGTCTCAAAATCCCCCAGCACGCTCAGGTCCGAGTAGGACTCGTTCATGGTGACGATAACATTGGGACGCTCCTCCGCCGTGTCAGATACCGAGTCGGAGGGATAGGCGGCGGAGAGCTTGTCTATCATATCAAGGCTGTAATTTTCCGGCTTCTGGTTGTAGTTGGTGGAGACCAGGAAGGCCACGGCAAAGCCGTTTTTGGTGTACACGCTGTCTATGTTGCTGCTGGAATTCACCAGGGAAAAGGTCCTGATGCAGTGGTCGGAGCGCACATAGAAGCAGGCGGACACCAGCAGGGCGCAGGATAGGACGGCAGCGCCCAGACGCAGGGGGAGCTTGCCTTTCAAAATGCGCTCATTGCACTTTATACCCAGAAGCACCTGGAAGATGCCCATAGCCAGGACGAAGTCGATGCGTATGGTGGGGAGAAAATCATAATTGGTGACCACGCCCATGGCGGTGGAGAAGGAGGCAATATCCCAGGGCAGCAGGGGCATGCCCCTAAACTGGCTGACATAGTAGCTGGCTATGCCAAGACCCACGGAAAAGACCGTGGTGAGGGCCACCGCCCAGGCGGAGCTGCCCAGGAGGAAAAACAGAAACAGGCACAGCAGATAATAGAGGGCCAGATTCAGGAGGATGACGGCTATGCTCATATCCCTGGGGGCAAAGTGGGTGACATACTCCAGGAGGAAGAAGGCTATGCCCGGGGCGGCGGCGATACTGAGCAGGCGGATAAGCCTGGGCAGACGGGGCCTGTACATGGCCAGGAGCACCGAGACAAGGGCGGCGGCGTGGAGCAGCAGTATAAGCTTGCGCTCGCCGCCTTCTATAACGTCCACATAGGGCAGGGTATAGCGATAGGCCAGCTCTATAATGGCCGCAGGAATAAAGCAGCAGACAAGCTTCAGCACAGCGGGGAAGCTGAATTTATCCGGGAGAAACATTTTCTTTAACACGAACACACATCCTCAAAGCATAGTAAGGGAGCTTAAAATTTGCATTACAGCTCATAATAGCACAATACGCCCTTTTTTGCAATTGCGGCAGAGCGGGAATGACAGCAAAAAATCTCCCTCAAAAAGAGGGAGATTCAGCTTGTCGAAGAAGGCCAAGCCTTCTTCGACAAAAGGGATTGCACTTCGCTGCGTCGCTGCAAACTACATATCCTTCAAAGCGGCGGCAGCCCACAGGGGCAGCCGCCACTTTTCATTCATTCCGTTGCAGCTCCTTCCCGAATCAAACCCACTTTCGTTGGGCTTTGATTCGGTATGATTGTTAGAAGTGTTTTCCGCGACGTACACGCCGCCGCAGAAAACGATTGAATTTATTTTTTCGCTGCGGCGAAAAAACTCTGCGAGGCTTTTTCGACAGAAAAAAATCTCCCTCAAAACGAGGGAGATTTTTGTGCCGCTCCGGCTATTTTACGGCGGGAAGCAGGTAGACGGTACAGGTCTTGACCATACCGTCGTATTCGGCCACCAGGGTGACGCCCCCGGACTTGGCCTGCAGGGGAGTCAGCTGGCAGGTAATGTTGCCGGTGGACTCCACGGTGCAGTATTCCCCTTCGTCGTCGCCTTCAATGCTCCATGTCACCGTGGCCCAGGTAGGCAGGCCACGGGCGGACAGAGCTATGGGCTGGCCGCCTGCGTTCAGGGTGAGCTCCGTGCGCTCCTCTTCAGCGTAGGTGATGCGGAAAGTATCTCCGGCGGTAGTGGCCGAGGCATTGGAGGAGGCGCTTTCCTGGCTGCCGGAGTAGGAAGCGGGGTCCGCCAGCTCCTGAACAAAGTTTATCTTCAGCTGAGCCGTCTGGCCCTCATATTCCGCCGTGACGGTGACGCTGCCGCCGGTGCTGCCCAGGTTCTCCACCACGCAGGCTCCGTGCTTTCTGGGCTCCAGGCTCAGCTTGCTCCCGTCACTGACGGACCAAGTCACCTCTTCCAGAGCAGTGCTGCCCTGGCCGGAGACCATGAGCCCGGCACTGAGCTCTATTGGGGTGTCGGCGGGGAGGGAGAGCTCTTTGACTGCCGACACGGAATAGTAGATATGGAGGCCCTCAGGCAGGGTAACGCCGGGCTCCGCTACGAAAACGCATTGCAGCTCATTGTACTTGGGTGGGAAATAAGAGGCGAGGGACTCGCCGTCCATGCTGACCTGCTGGCAGTTGTTGACTATCCGGCTCAGGCCGTTGTCGTGGATATCGCAGTTTTCAAAGCTGACGTTCCGGCAGCCGGAGAGGTTGATGTCGCCGCTGCTGCAGTCGTATATCTCCGTATCCTTCACGGCGATGTCGCTGCTGTCTATGGCGGTGACGCCCCAGACACCGCAGCCGTAGAGGGAGCAGCCGCTGACATTCACATTGGAGGACTCATTGAAGTAGAGCACGCCGCCCACACAATAGCCCGGCTCCTGGCTGTGGCCGGCAGTAAAGCCGGAGAGCTCTATATCCCGGCAGTTGCTGAAGGCCAGGACCTCCGCATAGCGGGGTTCGGCGGAGATGCTGACCTTGTCGGCCCCGCCGCCGGTGATGCTCAGGCCCCGGAGGTTGCAGATGACCAGCTGAGGCCCGTCCACCCCGGTGTCCTTCCACACATAGTACTGGCTGCCGTAGCCGCCGTAGCTGGAGGCGCTGCTGAGGTCATAGACCCCGTCCTCCAGATAGATGGAGCTGTCGGGCCCTATGGCCGCCAGGAACTCGTCCACGGTGGAGACGTGTATGTAGCCGTCCTCGCTCACGGGCAGACTGACGGAGTCCGGCGTCTTGGGCTCCCAGCCGCTTACGGTGAAGTGCTCCATGGACTGAAGCTGGCTCTCACTCAGCTCATTGCCCTGGGCGTCCACCGGGCAGAGGGACTTGCTTTCGGGCCCCCTCATGGAGCGGGAGGCGTACCAGGCGCCGCCGTTGCCGCTGAAGGAACAGCCCTCCACGGTTGCCCCGGAGCCGGCGATGAAGAACATGCCGTCGCTGAGGGGATTGTCTTCCACAATGTTCCCGGCGAAGTAGACATTGGGGCTGTAGCAGATGTCCAGCACTACAGGGGAGGAGTTGCCGCTGATATCACAGTTTATCACGGCGCAGGCTTCACTGTTGTTGAAGTAGAAGAGGGAAGAGAATGTCTCGTTGTCGTATATTTTGCAGTTGTTGAAAACCACATTGAAGCTGGTGTATATCTGGGCGGCGGAGTAGCTGCAGTCGTATATCTCGCTCTCCACCACCTGGACGCCGGTGGAGTCCTCGGACCTGAGGCCCATAACGCCGCAGCCGAAGAGCCTGCACTGGCTGATTATGGCGGAGTCCACCGCCGTCAGGTCCACCACTCCGCCGACACAGTCGCCGGGCTCCTCGGTGTGGCCCAGGGTCAGGCCGGAGAGACATATGTCGGTGCAGCCGGAGAAGCTGAGCACGTCGGCATAGCGGGGCACGGCGGAGATGGTGACCTCGCCCTGGCCGATAAGGCTCAGGCCGGAGAGCTTGCTGATGACCAGCTCCGGGCCGTCAAAGCTGCTGGCCCAGGTATAATAGCCCTGCTCCTGGGCCACGCCGAAGTCGGAGGCCTGGGACAGGTCGTACACACCCTCTTTCAGGATGACGGTGGTGTTGGGGCCTATGGCGGAGAGCAGCTCGTCCACCGTGGACACGGTGACGCTGCGGGGCTCCGACGTGGGTACGGGGCTGGGACTGAGGGAGGGGGCGGCGCTCTCCGCCGTGTCGGCGGGGGCTTCCGCCTCCTGAGCGCCGGGGCCCAGGGCTGCGGCGCAGCCGCACAGCAGCAGCGTGGCCGCCAGCAGCAGAGCCAGCCCCGCCCGGCCCATGGGTCTATATTTCATTATCTGTTCCAACCTTTCTCTGAGATTCCGTTTCTCGGTGGCAAAGCTGGTGGCCACCAGACGCCGGGGCAGAGAACCGGCTGCCGCCAGGGAGAGCAGAGTCTCCCCGTAGCTGCGCTTGTCCTGGAGGTCCATGCGGCGCAGCAGGCTTTCGTCACAGCTCATTTCGCAGGCCCGGTCCAGTTCCCGGCGGGCCAAATATACCAGGGGGTTGAACCAGTGGAGGGCGGTGACCAGCACCGCAAACCACTTGAATATCAGGTCGCCCCGGCGGTAATGGGTCAGTTCGTGGAGGAAAATGTTTTTCAACATTTGCGGGGAGTATTCCCGCTCCGGCAGTACCAGCCTGGGGCGGAAAAGCCCCATGAGCATGGGGGTGGCGGCGGCGGAGCTGATGCAGAGCCTCAGCCGCCGGGGCGCTCCGGCCTCACGAAACTGCCTGAGCAGGGCTCCGGCGGCGGGGCGCAGACTGCGCCCCAAAGTCCGGCTGAAAAGGAGATAGCTGCCCAGATACCACAGGAGGCTCACGGCTGCGCCCAGGCC
>DBFSDV010000005.1:0-25010 GCA_048417135.1 Candidatus Limivicinus sp.
CATCCTTTCCTTTTCTTTTTTATTTTTTCCTGCCGTGCAGGTAAAGTCCTTATCTCATCGCAATTTTATTGCCGCAGTATGTTGTTTTTACGTTTTGTATAATACCATATGCGCGATAATATGTCAATAAAGGTTTTATATTCCGTTATATATAACAAATTTTATTGGTGTTAATCTTGCATATTGCCTTTTTCCGTAATATATGATATATTAATGACAAAGTATTTTTTGATTTCAAGGGGGAAAGGGACCTTGTCTGCAAACAAAAGCGATTCTGTTGAGATGATTCGCAGCTATCTTTTGGAAAACGGATACAAGCCCGGAGACCGTATCCCGACCCAGAGCGCCCTGGCCCAGATACTGGAGCTGCCGGACCGATCATTGAGAGAGGGTATTAACGTCTTGGTCAACCAGGGCGTATTGATCCCCAAGGGCAGAGCCGGGACTTTTATGTCCAATCCCCAGAGGGAGAGCGTTGTTGAACCTATCCGCTGGTTTTACGAGACAAAGGATATATCTGATTATGAGCTGATTCAGGCACGAATTATTCTTGAAAAGGCAATAATAGGTACCGTATGCGATAACCGCAGTACCAAGGATCTCCTTCTGCTCCAGTCCATTGTGGAAAAGCAGAGCGCCACACCTCTGGCCGCAAAGGAGGAACTGCTGCTGGATAAGGAGTTCCATCTCCAGCTTGTCAGCAGTGCTCACAACAAAGCCCTGGATATAGTCGGAAATCTTATTATGCTCCACCTGGACATGCTCTATGAGCGGGGGCTATACCCCGAGGACATGGACGAGCGGTATATTGACCACCAAAGTATTATTGACGCCGTATATGACAGGAACAAGGATTTGGCCGAAGAACTCGTAGTCAGCCATCTGGAAAAGTGCTACACTTTTGCAAATACCCTGCCAAACAATCCTCTGAAAAGTGCTCCTGTTGCAGACAGTTTACAATCTTGAGATGATTCTCCCCTTTGCTGCCATAGCAATTCTCGGACATTTCCACAGTGCGTTTTTAGCTGCCCGCTTTGCCTCGCCTCTCCTTCGTTTTAATTTTTACCTGGAGATGATGGAGCATCCCTAGCGAGGCTGGGAAAGTGTCAGGAAACAGTGCCAGTAAAAGCAAGGGCTCTCCCCCCGACTGCTTCTGCTCACAAAGAGAGCCCCTATGCTGCTGTCCGGAGAAAATCGGATAACACAACAAAACAGTTAAATACACCCGCATCGAACGGCGCCACCTTTGTCTGACGGTATGGTATACTGGACGGCAGAGGGTTGCCGTTCATTTTTTTATTGCGGCGGTTTTCAAAAAAATTTTCAACTTCATGCAACCGGCGGCACAAGATCTGCGAATATATATATGAGAGCTATCACAGCAAAGGAGGGCCCACCTATGGAAGACCGGGCAATAGTGGAATTATACTGGCAGCGTTCCGACAGGGCCATAGAGGAGAGCGAGCGGAAGTACGGGAAATACTGCCATGCCATTGCCTTTAACCTGGTGGGTGACCACAGAGATGCGGAGGAGTGTGTGAACGACACCTGGCTGCGGGCCTGGAACCTGATGCCGGACAAGCGGCCCAGGCTGCTGTCCGCCTTTCTGGGCGGGATAAGCCGCAATCTGGCCATAAGCCTGTACAGGGCGAAGTCCGCCAAAAAACGGGGCGGCGGGGAGCTTCCCCTGGCCCTGGAGGAGCTGAGCGGCTGCATTCCCTCCGACGCCGACCCCCAGCGGGAATATGAGAGCCGGGAGTTCGCCCGGGCCATTGGCCGCTTTGTCTCCGGCCTGCCGGAGACGGAGCGCCGGGTCTTCGTCTCCCGCTACTGGTACCTGGCCTCCCTGGAGGAGATCTCCCGGCGTGCCGGCTTTTCCGTATCCAAAACCAAGAGCATGCTCCTGCGCATCCGGGGCAGACTGCGGGAGTACCTGAGAGAGGAGGGCCTATGCTAGACTCGTATTTTCTTTTGGAGGCGATGGAGGGCATATGGGACGAGCATGTAACGGAGGCAGGCGAGTTCCTGGAGCTCCTGGAGCCTGGCAGTAGGGGCCGCACCCATTCAAAGCTTCTGCGCACACTGCTTATTGCCGCCCTCATTGCCGCACTCTTTACCGTCACCGCCTATGCAATGGGCTGGTTCGGCCTTGGGGAGCGCATCATGGAGCAGCCAATCCACACGAATTCCGCCCAGGCCGCCACGGAGAGTCCCCGCCGTTGGCTCAGTCTAAACGGCTACATGGATTCCCCGGAGTATACCGCAAATCTGGACTGGCTGACCTTCTGGCATGAGTACACCGCCTCCCACGCCCTGAGCGACGACCCGGCCTTTTTCGACTCTCTGGATGAAGAGACGCTAAATACCTGCCGCTTCTACGGCGTATATGACGAAACCATGCTCAAGGAGCTGAAGTCCATTGCGGACGACTACGGCCTGTCCCTCCACACCCGGCAGGTGAACCCCCTGAGCCTGAAGGACTTCTATCTCACCGCAGGCACCGGAGAATTTTTGCCGGAGGGCCAGGCAGCAGGCTACGTCTACGAGGACGGCTCCTTCAAGTTGGAGGGCGCTGTCTATCCCGGCGGCAATGCATCGGGCACCGGCAGCTCCTTCAGCCTTACAAAAACTCTGTCCGGAACCGTCGTACCTCTTTGGTACCCCATAGGTGAGCCGGAGAAATATTCCCAGTGGGAATACACCAACGCCTATGGAGACACTGTCCTCCTCTGTTTTGACGAGGACAGGGGCAACCTCTGCATTTTGTTCGACAGGGACGGCATATTCCTCCAGCTTGGCAGCAGCTCTCTCACCGAGCCTAAGGACTGTGAAGCCCTGGCAGACTGCTTTGTGTTCCACGAGCTTTTAAAGACCGAGGTGGATCTGGCTGCAGCGTTCCACAGCCCCACGGTATGCCGGGATGACGGGCCGTCCCTGCTGGCAGATTTCCTAAGCAGCCCCGAGGGCAGAGCCGCCGGGGAATACTATGACTACGCCCGGGCCCTGAAGCAGTCCCGGGGGCCCTATCCCCCCTGGGAGGACAGCCTGCTGATGGATAAATATTGCTCCCTGGCGAAGGAGTATTCCCTGGAGGCCGCCGGGGAACCGGGCATGGTCTTCAGTCTTGACGAAGACCTGAGCGTCCCGGAGGGTTTTACGGAGATAAGCCCTCAGCAGTTTGCCGCCCTGGGCTATGAGCCGGAGCTGGGCCGGCAGTTCGGCCTGCTCTTCATCTACGGCAACGGGGTCCTTCAGGCCGAAGGCGGCCTTGCCTCCTGGCTGTACATCCCCAAAGGGGCCCTGAGCTTTTCCCTCAGCGAGGCTGTGGCCGCAGACTACGGCGAGCAGTGGCTCTATCTCACGGACTGCGGGGAGACTGTATACATTGCCGCCGACCTGCCGGAGTCGGAGCGCAGCCCGGTGATTTTGTACGAGACCGAAAGCGGCTGGCTGCTGGGCAGGCTCAACTGGTACCACAGTGCCTATGAGCCGGAGACTGCCGCCGACGAGATGGACCTCAGCCTCTTTCCCTGAGGTCCGGCTTATTAAAGGAGACTATGATGAAAAATAAATACGGTATCACGGCCCCGGTCCTGGCGCTGTTTACGGCGCTGTCCCTGGGGCTGGGGGCTTGTGCGCCCGAAAGAGGGGAGGAAGCCGCTGCGGGCGGCTCCTCCGCCTACAGCACAAGGGAGGACTGGCAGGCAGTTCTCGCCACACAGGCGCCTTTGCAGGATCCGGTATATGTGTCGGGAATATACGAATTCGACAGGGCCATGTACATCCCCATGGAAGCCGCCGTCTCCCCTGAGGGCCTGTACCTGCGGGTGAGCTTGGAGGAGGGCGACCGGGTGTGGGAATTTGACAGCCGGGGCCGCTTCCTCCGGGAATATCCCAGCTCCAGGCCGGGCTGGATAGGCCGGGACGGCAGCGTCTGGAACTTTGAAGGCCGGGAGTCCAAGGACGGCTCCAGGTACATAGACTACAGCCTCACCTGCAGCAAGGACGGGCAGCTCAGCCAGGTACTGAGCTTCCGTCAGGAGCAGGGCACCAGCGACTTTTTTCTGGCCGGCGAGGGCTTTTGCCTGTACAGGATGTACTGGGATGAAAACAATCAGGGCAGCTTCAGTCTGGAAATCTACGGGGACGACGGGACCGCCCGGGGCACTGTGGAGCTGGATTCCTGGTATCAGGCTCTGGCCGACGGAGACGAGCTGTATCTTTTAAACCGTGAGACCGGAGATATCCTCCGTGTAGATACGGAGAGCCTCAGTCTTGTCAAGGTAGACGCCATGGATGCCGACTGCCTTGGCTGCTCCATACAGGGCGGCTGTCTCTACGAGTCGGACGGTATATCCTTTTTCCGCCGGGAGCTGGGCGGGAGCAGGCGGGAGACCCTGTTCTCCTATGAGGACCTGGGCCTTATAAACGTGGGGGCCAGGCTCCCGGTGCCCATAGGCGGGACGGAGGCCTTTCTGTTTATCGACTACCTAAACGAGGTGAGCCCTTACCGCCTCATCTATCCCGTGGAAAAAAGCTCCCTTCCGGCGGAGAGGGAGCAAATAATTCTGGCCGTCAACATCCCTGAGGACGTCTGGGAATATGAGCCTTACGGTCTCTGGCGCAATGAGATCCTGGACTTCAATGCCGCCAGTCTGGACTACGAACTTGTCATACGCAACTACGGCCTGGAGCCGGACCCCCAGGCCGCCCTCAATGGGGACATCTCCGCCGGCCGGGCTCCGGACCTTATAGACATGAGTCTCTGCTCCTACGGTGACGGCTCCGGCGGGGAGGCCTGGCAGGAGCTGGGGGCAGGAGGCTTTGAGTCCGGCTTTATCACGGAGGCCAACTGTGAGGACCTGCTGCCCCTGCTCCGGCGGGACCTGGGTGCGGAGGCCCTGCTGGCGGGGCCCCTGGAGGCCATGGAGAAAAACGGAAAGCTGCTGAGCCTTATCCCCAGCTTCAGCGTCTGCTCCATCCTGGGGCCCGCCTCCCTTCTGGAGGGGCAGGAGCCGGGGAGCTTTTCTGAGCTGGCCCGGCTGGCGGGAGGCGGGGAAAAGGTCTTTTGGGCGGGGGTGAGCCGGGAGGAGTTTATGTACTACGCCTTTGCCAACAGCCTCCGGGACTACGACGCCGGGCAGATAGCCGACATCCTCAGCCAGGCCGCCCTGCTCAATTCCCTCTCCGATACCGACCCGGCCCTGAAGCCCTGGTACTATGAGGAGGGCTATGACGCCAAGGAGGCCTGGCTTCTTGATATGGGGGACGTATGGTACGGCAGAGAGCGCTTTACCCTGCAAAAGATAAGCAGCCCCCTCTGGGCAACGGCTGAGGATACGGTAGGCATGGCCACAGTGGAGGGGATATTCCGTGAGCCCGTGAGCGTGCTGGGCCAGCCCGGCTCCGGGGGCTTTTATCTCATCCCCGAGGGGGAGCTGGTGATGCCGGTAAACGCCGGGAACAAGGAGGGAGCTTGGGAATTTATGAAGTTCGTGCTGAATGAGCGCTATCTCCTCCAGATGAATTTCAACGGCTTTTTCCGCCGGGGCATTCCCCTGACCCGGGAGGCCTATGAGCGGGGAATGGAGGCTTATCGGGAGAAGGCCCAGGGCAGCATACAACAGGAGGATGTCCTCTTGAACTACGACCCGGACAACTGCTTTTGTGAATTCCGGCGGCTTGTAGACAATGTGAACGGCATCTGCCGGGGAGGAGACGGCATATTCACCGCCCTAGTTCAATGCGCCGAAGCCTGGTTCTCCGGGGACAAAAGCCTGGAGCAGGTCTCCCGGGACATGGCCGCCCGGCTGGAAATATACAGGGCCGAGGCGGGCTGAGGGCGCCGCTTGATTATACCGGCGTGGAGTGGTATAATCGGGAAAAATCTCTCCGGAGGCAGTAAAAATGTCCCTAAACAATGCCGGTAAAATCAAGAGTCCCGCAGTCTCCGCCCTGCTGGTTTTGGGGGCGGGCTGTCTCTGGGGCTTCATGGGATTGCTGGTGCGCAGCACCGACAGCCTGGGGCTGGGCTCCATGGAGACCTGCTTTCTCCGGGCCCTGGTCACCGCCGCAGTGATGCTCGTCCTTCTTCTGCTCTTCGACCGCCCCGCCCTCAAAGTCCGTCTCAAAGACCTGTGGTGCTTTGCCGGCACCGGCATAGTAAGCATGAGCTTCTTCAACTTCTGCTACTTCAAGACCATCATGCTCACCTCCCTGTCCGTGGCGGCGGTGCTGCTGTACACCGCCCCGGTCTTCGTGGTGCTCATGTCCGCCCCCCTCTTCGGGGAGAAGCTGAGCCGCCGGAAGCTGCTGGCCGCCCTGGCCGCCTTCCTGGGCTGCGCCTTCGTCTCCGGCATAGTGGGCGGGGCGGGGAAGCTCTCCGGCGCAGGCATACTCTTCGGCCTGGGCTCCGGCATAGGCTACGCCCTCTACAGCATCTTCAGCCGCTACGCCCTGGACCGGGGCTACGGCTCGGTGACCATATCCTTTTACACCTTTGTCTTTGCCCTCATCCCCAGCTCCCTGCTCTCGGACAGCGGCAGGGCCCTCTCCGTTCTCTGGAGCAGCGGCAGGGAGTTTATGCTCCTCTCCGGCCTCATCCTCATGGTCACTCTCATACCCTACCTGCTCTACACCAAGGGCCTCCAGGGCCTGGAAAACGGCACCGCCTCCATCCTGGCCTCCATTGAGCCGGTGGTGGCCACTCTGCTGGGCTTGCTGCTGTACTCGGAAAAGCTGGGCTTCTGGAACATTCTGGGCATTGCCCTGGTGCTGCTGTCCATCCTGCTGATAAACCGCCGCAGCCCGGCGGAGGAAAAACGGGCCTGAGCCCGGAGTGAAAACTAAACAGGAAAATGTAAGTGTCCCTGTTCTCCTTTCGGAAAACAGGGACATTTTCTATATGCGCTTGGTTTTTCGCTATATCTCTTCACAGCGGTGGCAGGCCACCCGGCGGCCGCCTGCATCACGCAGCTCCGGCTCCTCAGTGCGGCAGCGCTCCGTGGCGTAGGGACAGCGGGTGTGGAAGCGGCAGCCGGAGGGCGGGTCGATGGGGCTGGGCAGCTCCCCTTTCAGCAGGGGGCGCTTCTCCCCTCTGGCTCTGGGGTCTATCCCGGGGATGGCCCCCAGGAGGAAGCGGGTGTAGGGGTGCAGAGGCTTTTCATACAGCTCCGCCGTATTCCCCACCTCGCAGAGCTTGCCCAGGAACATCACGCAGGTCCTGTCGGAGAGGAAGCGCACCACGGACAGGTCATGGCTTATGAACAGATAGGTCAGGCCGAACTCCTTCTGCAGCTCCTTCAGCAGGTTAAGTATCTGGTTCTGCACCGACACGTCCAGGGCGGACACCGGCTCGTCGCAGATGATGAGCTTGGGCTTCAGGGCTATGGCCCGGGCTATGCCTATGCGCTGGCGCTGGCCCCCGGAGAATTGATGGGGGTAGCGGTACAGGTACTCCGCCGGCAATCCTGCGGCCTTCATCAGCTCCGTGACCCGCTGGGTGGTCTCCTGAGCCGTGGCGCAGACGTGGTAAGTCTCCAAGGGCTCGGCTATGATATCCCGCACCGTCATGCGGGGGTTCAGGGAGGCGTAGGGGTCCTGGAAGATTATCTGCATCTTGCCCCTCAAAGGGCGAAACTCCTTTTCGCTCATGGAGCTTATGTCCTGCCCCTCAAAGCTGATGCTGCCCTCCGTGGCCGGGACAAGGCGGATGAGGGTCCGGCCCAGAGTGGACTTGCCGCAGCCGCTCTCCCCCACCAGGGCCAGAGTCTCCCCTTCATAGATATCCAGATCCACCCGGGACAGGGCCTGGAGGCGGCGCTTGCCGGAGACGGGGAAGTCCTTGGACAATCCCCGGGCGGAGAGAAGAATTTTCTTTTCCATGTCTTTCCTCCTTCAGCGCCGTCCGTAGGGACAGCGGGCCAGGTGACTCTCGCCCACCAGGCTCAGCTCCGGCGGGCAGCTCCGGCAGTTCTCCCCGGCCAGGGGGCAGCGGGGGGCAAAGCGGCAGCCCTGGGGCAGGCGCAGGAGATTGGGAACCGCCCCGGGGATGGTGGATAGCTTCTCGTCCCCCCGGCGCAGAGAGCGCACCGAGTCCATAAGCCCCCGGGTATAGGGGTGGCTGGGATTGTCGAAGAGCTCCAGTACCGGGGCCTGCTCCACCACCTGGCCGGCGTACATCACATATACGTAGTCGCAGAGCTGGGCAATGACGCCCAGGTTGTGGGAGATAAGGATAATGCTGGTGCCGATGGTGTCCCTCAGCTCCCGCAGCAGCTCCAGGATCTGGGCCTCCACGGTGACGTCCAGGGCGGTGGTGGGCTCGTCGGCTATCAGCAGCTTTGGCCGGCAGATCATGGCCATGGCTATCATGACTCTCTGCCTCAGTCCTCCGGACAGCTCGTGGGGATAGCAGCGGTAGCGCTTCTCCGGCTCGGAGATGCCCACTATCTCCAACATGTGCAGCACTTTTTTCTTTGCCTCTTCCCGGCTTATCTTCCGGTGCTGGAGTATGGCCTCCTGCACCTGCTTGCCCACGGGCACCACCGGGTTCAGGCTGGTCATGGGCTCCTGGAAGATCATGGCTATCTCTTCCCCCCGGATAAGGGACATATCCCCCTCGCCAAGGGGCACCAGGTCCCGGCCCTCCAGGAGTATCTCCCCGCCCACGATCTTACCCGGGTATTTCAGCAGCTTCATGATGGAGCGGGCGGTCATGCTCTTGCCGCAGCCGCTCTCCCCCACCAGGCCCACGATGGAGCCGTGGGGCACGTCAAAGGACACATGGTCCACCGCCTTGACCTCCCCCTTCTCGGAGAAGAAGCTGGTGGAGAGATCCCGCACGCTCAGTGTTATTGCTTCATCCATGCCTGTCTCTCCTCCTTCACTGGTCTTTCAGATGGGGGTCCAGCACATCCCTGAGGCCGTCCCCCAGGAAGTTGAAGGCCAGGACCACCAGCATTATGGCTATGCTGGGGGCCAGGGACAGCCAGGGCTTGGTGTACAGGAACTGCCGCCCCAGGTTCACCATCAGTCCCCAGGAGGCCTGGGGGTACTTGATGCCTATGCCCAAAAAGCTCAGGGAGCTCTCGGACAGTATGGCCGAGGGGATGTTCAGGGTAAAGAGCACTATCATGGAGGGCAGGCAGTTGGGGAAGATGTGCCGGCACATTATCTTCAGCCGGCTCACCCCCATGCTCTTTGCCGCCTCCACAAAGACGCTCTCCTTCAGCTTCAGGGTCTCCGCCCGGACTATCCGGGCCACGCTGGCCCAGCTCACCAGAGCCAGGGCCAGGAAGATGTTTATCAGGCCGTCCCCCAGGGTGTACATTATCACCATGGCCAAAAGCATGGAGGGGAAGGCCAGCATTATATCCGCCAGGCGCATGATTATCACGTCGGTCTTGCCGCCGATGTATCCGGCGCAGATGCCCAGCACCGCCCCCGCCAGCATGGATATCACCGTGGGCACCACGCCCACCAGCAGGGATATCCTGGAGCCGTAGAGCAGGCGGGTGAGAACGTCCCGGCCCAGCTCGTCGGTGCCCAGCAGGTGCTCCGCCGAGGGGGGAGCCAGGCGGTTTATCACGTCCTGCTGGTCAAACTCGTAGGGGGTGAGCACCGGGGCAAAGATGGCCCCCAGCACAAAGAGCAGAATGACCACTGCGGAGATCACCGCCAGTTTGTTCTGCCGGGCCATGCGTTTGAGCTGGTCCTTTAAGGTGTCCGCCTCGGCCAGCACGTCCTCCGGGGAGTCCATCTGCATGGTCAGTATTTCTTCCTGTTCGTCCCGCATGTTTAATCCCCCTTTCTGACTCTGGGGTCCAGCACTGAGTACAGGCAGTCCGCCACCAGATTTCCAAGAATGACCAGAGCTGTGGACAGAAGTATGGTCCCCTGGAGCAGGGGTATATCCCGGCCGCTGATGGCGTCCACCGCCAGGCGGCCAATGCCGTTGATGGAGAAGATGGTCTCGCAGATAACGGCGCCGGATAGCAGGGAGGACAGCTGCACCGCCATCATGGTGATGACCGGCAGCATGGAATTCCTCAAAGCGTGGAAGAGGATGACTCCCATGCGGCGGCGGCCCTTGGCCCGGGCGGTGTCTATGTAGTCCTCCTGGAGCACCTCCACCAGGGTGGAGCGGGTGAGCCGGGCGATGCTGCCGGCGCTGTTCCAGCCCAGGGCTATGGCGGGCAGCACGAAGCCCCGCCAGTCGCTGATGCCGGAGATGTCGAACCAGTGGAGCTTATAGGCCAAAAGGTATTGCAGCACCATGGCCACCATGAACACCGGCATGGACACGCCGAAGAGGGAGAAGCCCATGAAGAGCCTATCCAGCAGGCTGTTCTCCTTTATGGCGGCGATGATGCCGCAGACTATGCCTATGAGCCAGGCCACCACCGCGGCGGCCAGGGCTAGGCACACGGTGTTGGGAAAGGCCTGGGCGATAAGGGAGGACACGCTCACATGGAGGGAATAGCTGGTGCCGAAGTCCCCCCGGAGCGCCCCGGTGATGTAAGTGAAAAACTGTACATACAGAGGTTTATCCAGGCCCAGCTCGGCGGTCATGCGCTCTATGGCCTCGGGGTTTGCGTGCTCGCCCATCATGGTGATGATGGCATTGCCCGGCACTATGCGCAGCATGATGAAGATGAGCAGGGCCACACCTATCAGCACCACCAGGGCCTGGAGCGTGCGTTTCAGGATGTTCAGGAGCATTATATCTCTCCTCCTTTGGGACTGACAAATAAGGCAAAGCCCGCCCGGCAAAGAGCCGGGCGGTCAGCTTGTGGAAGAAGGCTAAGTCTTCTTCCACAAAAGGGCTTGCACTTCGCTCCATGCCTCGGTTGTACGCCGAAGGCGTACAATTCGACACTTCGCTCCGTGAGAAGTGTTTTCTGCGACGTACACGCCGCCGCAGAAAACGATTGAATTTGTTTTTTTGCTTCGGCAAAAAACTCTGCGAGGCTTTTTCTATAGTCTCCCCCCGCCCGGCAGAAGCCGGGCGGTCCATGCTTTGGTATTTTTATATCCGCTTGCTCACTTCAATGTCACATCGGCGGCATAGAAGTTGGAGTAGCCCGCCCAGTAGGGCACGAAGCTCTCCACCCGGTCGCTGACGGCAAAGAGGTGGGTGTTGGCATAGAGGGGCACCCAGGCGGCGTCCTCCACCACTATCTTCTCCTCCAGGGCCTGGTACTCGGCCATGCGCTCGTCGTCGTCGGTGATGCCGGAGGCGGCGGCCACCCGCTCCATGACGGCGGTGTCGGCATAGTTCAGGCTGCGGATGAGGGTCTTCTCAGGGCTGCCGAAGAAGGTGTACATGATGTTGGCCGGGTCGTTGTAGTCCATGGTCCAGGTGGCCAGGAAGGAGTCCATTTCACCGGACTGGCGCAGGGCCAGCCAGGAGGACTCGTCGTAGGACTTTATCTCCACGCTCATGCCCGCTTCCTTCAGGTACTGCTGCACCATCTGGTACACCAGCTGGAGGTTGCTGGAGGCGGAGGTGTCCATGGCCAGCTCAAAGCTCACTTCCCCCTCGGCGTAGCCGGAGTCCAGCAGCAGCTGCTTTGCGGCGGCGGTGTCAAAGGCGGGGCGCTCCAGGTCCTCGTTGAAGCCCCAGACCCCCTGGGGGATGATGCCGTTTTCCTTGATGGCGTCCCCGGCGTAGATGGAGGCGATGATGGTGTCCACGTCTATGGACATCTGCACGGCCTTGCGCACGTTCACGTCGGACAGGTACTGGTTATTGGCGTTGAGAGCCATATAGGTCAGGCCCACCCGGGGGCAGGACACCATCTGCTGGGCGTAGTTGGTCTTGTAGGTGGACTCAACTATGGAGGAATCCAGGTAGTCCAGGTCGATTATGTCCAGCTCGCCGTTCTGGAACATCAGGTTCTGGGTGGAAGCGTCGGGGATGATGTAGACTATGGCCTTCTTCGCCGAGGGCTCCTCGCCCCAGTAGAGCTCGTTGTACTCCAGAGTGAAGTGGTCGTTCTTAACCCATTCGGTGACCTTGTAGGGGCCGGTGCCGACGGTGTCCTCGCAGCTCATGCCGAAGTCGGAGACTTCAGCCATGGTCTCGGCGTCCACTATGGACATGGCGGGGCCGGTGAGCTCGGAGATGAAGCCGGCGTTGGCGGCGGCAAGGGTGATGGAGAAGTTATAGTCGTCGGTGACGGTAAAGCCCTCCAGGCTGTCTACCTCCCCGGCCTTGAGAGCCTCGGCCCCCAGGACCTCCAGGGGGATGTCGTCGTTGACGCCGCCGGCAGTGAGCAGGCGCTCAAAGGTGTACTGCACGTCGGAGGCGGTGAGGGCGCTGCCGTTGGAGAAAACCACTCCCTCCCGCAGGGTGAAGCTGTAGGTCAGGCCGTCCTCGGAGACGCTGTAGTCCGTGACCAGGCTGGGGACTATCTCGCTGGTGCCGTCGGACTGGACCTCCACTTCAAAGAGCCGGTCGAAAATGTTCATGGGCACCATGTAGTCGTCGGTGGTCTGGGCTACGTCCATGGTCTTGATATCGTAAAGGGCTGCGGCCCGGAGCAGGCCCTCCTCCACGCCGGAGGCGGCGGGGGCGGCAGTGGCCTCGGCGGACGGCTCATCGGCGGCGGGGGTCTCGCTGCCGGAGCTGCCGCAGGCGGCCAGAGAAAGTATCAGGGCAAGGGCAAGCAGCAGTGTCAAAAACTTTTTCATGGGGCACCTCCATAACAATGATGCTTATACTATACCAGCGCAAGAGCTGCTATGGAAGAGGAAAAATTGCTTATTTTATTGCAAAACCTGCTTTTCTCTCCCGGTCGGACCCAGTTATTTCCATATCGGCCCCATGAACCCGGGGCCCCGGCGGGGCGGAAAAGCAAAAGGCAAAGCAAAGGGCGGGGCTTTCGCCCCGCCCGGTGTTTGTCTTTTTTCGACGTTCTTCGCTGTTCTTCGGCGTTTATCCCCGGCTCAGCCCCGCTGCTTCCGTTTCCTCAGGCAGGCCGCCGCACCGCCGCCCAGGGCCAGGGCGGACAGGCCCATCAGGCCCAGCCAGAGGCCCGGCTCGCTGCCGTCCCCGGTCTTGGGGGTGCTGCTGTCCAGCTTCCGGCACAGCATGCTGAGGCTGGTGTCGCCGCCGGGAGTGAAGTTAATGGCAGGGTCGGTGGACAGGGTCTTGCCCTCCGCCGCCCAGCCTGCAAATACATAGCCCTCCCCAGGGACGCATTTCAGCTTCACGGACTCCCCCTTGGGTACATACAGGGTGGACATATAGCTGTCATACTCTTCCACCCAGGCCCGGCCTTTCCCCGCCGGCTCGGACTTTATATTTACCACCCAGCAGTCCGGGACTTGAGGGTGACGCTGAGGCTTACCGGAGCGCTTGTACTGTCCGCAGAGCTGAGGCTGAGGACAGTGTCGCCCACGGGCAGGGACTTGAGAAAGGCGTTGGACAATGTCAGCTGTCCCTGGCTGCCCAGGCTGTAGTCCGTGCCCTCCGTCAGGGCTTTGCCCTCGGCGGTGACGGAGCTCAGGCTGTAGCCCTCCGGCAGAGTGAAGTTCAGCGTCTCGGTGCCGCCCAGGGAGAGCCGGTTCCTGTCCAGACTTATCACCGGCCTGTCAACGGAGGCCACATACAGGGTGCAGGTCACGCTCTCCGTGTCGCTTATACCACCCAGGCTGCGCATTACCCTGCACTGATACTGATAGCCGTTCATGCTGCCGGTGACATTGCTCACCGTATATTCGGCGGAAGTTGCTCCCTCTATATCCGTGAAGCTCTTTCCGCCGTCGGTGCTTAAGGCCCACTGGCAGCTCAGGGGGTCGGAGCTGTAGCCTGCGTCTTTCACTTCAACCTTAAAGCTGGGGGAATTTCCCTCACGGCTTATGACCTGCCCGGTATACCCGCTTATCTCCACCGGGACCAGGAACTTGGCCGTCAGCTCCATGATGCGGCTGTCGCCACCGTCTGGGGTAAAAGTGCCGCCGGCTGAAAGCAGCTTGCCCTCCGCATCGTACAAGCCGGCGAATATATTATTCTCCGACGCAGGCGTGGCCGTGACCGTCGTCTCATATCCCTGGATGCAGTACTCTTTGCTGTTCACCATGCCTGCGCCTGCAGGCTCGACATTCATATTTATTTTCACCGGAGTGACTGTCCAGCTTATGGCATAGTCGCTGCTAGTGTGCTCCGTGTCGCCTTTGGCGGGGTGGGCCTTAACTTTGAAATAGTATTGATTCTGCAGTATATAATAACTATCCCTTCCCGACCATATTGAACTGAGGTCGTAGGTGGTATTAACTAAGTACTTTGATGTGCTCATGTCCGTCTCGCCGGGTTCATACATGAGGTACAATTCATATGTGGCGTTATTATCTTCCACCGGGTCCCAAGATACGGTGTAAAAGTCGTCCCAGCGGAGATTTGTGGGCGGGTCCAGCTTGGTGCTGAGAGGCGCCGGGGAGTCGCCCAGGCACAGGGCTGCCAAATCGGCCCCCGGGGCGGAGCACACCGGGCAGTCTTTGTTTACATTGTCTTGGCTGCATTTTTCGGTGCAGATACATTTGTCATTCTCTGAGGGGGAATTCTCTCCCGTCGGGGCTGCCTTGCAGATAGCGCACACATAGGTACAGGGCGTGCCGGCGCTGTAGCCGCAGTTTTCGTCATGTATATGGGTGCAGTTTGTCACCTGTGTGATGCAGCCGCTCTCTTCGCTGCACACATGCTTGCAGGCGTCTGCAGTTTTTTCCTCGCCCTCCGCCGGGAGCAGCCCGTCGGAATAGCATTCCGCCGTATGTACATGGGTGCAGTTTGTCACCTGCGTGATGCAGCCGCTGTCCACGCTGCATACATGGGTGCAGGGCGTACCCTCGCTGTAGCCGCAGCTTTCGTCATGGGCCGGGTGGTGCTCACACAGGCCGGAAGTTCCGGCGGTATCGGCACCGCCGTCGTCCCCCTCCGCTGCAAAGGCTGCGCAGGGCAGCAGGCTCATGGCCAGGCACAGGCAGAGGGCAACTGTAAAAAGGCGTTTTTTCATAGGCTCTTCTCCTTGAAGTGGTCTCACTTTTCCGTCTGCTTTCCTATAAGTTACATTCTATTATACAGGAAAAGCTCCGGATTTCAAACAATTTCTCCGGAGCTTTTCCCGCAGGGCTATGTTCAATTCTCCTGTCTCAGCCGGGGGAGCAGGAACTTGCCGAAGCCCAGCCCCAAAAGCAGGGTCGCCGCCGGCAGGACATAGGCCGCATACTGCACGGCGCTCCCGGCGGCCACCAGCACGTTGTATACGGCGTGGAAGCTGATGGCGGCGCCCAGCAGGCCGCAGGTCCCGGCGGCCTTCAGCCAGGGCTCCCGCCACATGTACACCACCCCGCAGCCCACTATGGCGCCGCAGACTATGTGCATGGAGCCGGCCCCGAAGCCCCTTATCAGCAGGAAGCTCAGGTCCTCCGCCCCGTTTTCTATCAGGTAGCAGATGTTTTCAAAGGTGGCAAAGCCGGCGGCCACGGTGAGCACCGCGGTCCTGATATTCTCCGGCTTTGGCTCGAAGACCAGCAGGTAGAACATCAGGGGCGTCATCTTCAGGACCTCCTCCACCACCGGGGTTATCTCCGTCACGGCGTGGAGGGAGTCCGCCCCGCAGGCCGCCGTAAAAAAGGTGTTGATATAGGCCGAGAGCAGGCAGGCGGCCATCCCCGCCAGGCTGAACAGGAAAAAGCGCAGATGGGTCCTGCCCAGGCACAGGGCGGCCACTATCAAGGGCGCCGCCAGACAGGCAAAGATGTTTTCGATATAGGTCATTGCTCTATCACCCTCTTCGCCGCCGGCAGCATGGCCACCAGAGTCCCGGTCAGCAGGAAGTCGAACCAGAAGTAGGGGTTGGTCAGGCCGTCCCCCAGCCAGCTGAGGCTGGACAGCCACAGGCAGTTCTCCGCTATGACGAAGCACAGCACCGCAATGTGGAAGCGCCGCCGAAGCTTTGTCCTCTCCTCCCGGCGCCGGCAGAAGGCCAGGCCCTGGACCGCCCGCCAGGACAGCAGCAGCATCGCCCCGCAGCTGGTGAGGGCGGAGAGGAAGCCGCCGAAAAAGCTGTAGAGGACTATCAGCAGCAGGTTTACCAGATGGACTATCCACACTGCCGGGCAGCGAAGGGCCCGCTCCTCGCCGGTGGACAGAGTATACTGCAGCAGATACAAGAAAAGGTAGCCGGATAACCACACAATGTCCGACACGTAGAAGACATGCGGCGTCTCATGGAACAGCAGCAGAAATAATGACCAGTAGCCCAGGCCCAGGGCAAAGCAGCCGTAAAAGCAAAGCAGCAGGAAATACGCCTGCCTGCGCTTTTTCAGATACATGAGCCCGGAGCCGGCGCAGCACAGCAGGCTGGCCCCGAACTGCAGCAGATTATCTATCGTCTCCAGCATGGTCCCTCTCCGTCCTGTCGGCATGGGCCCGCAGAGCCTTCACCCGGTAGTAAAGGGCCGTCACGCACACGCCCAGCACAAAGGACAGCAGGCCCACCATCACATAGCCCATGGCGGCGCTGCTGCCGAAAATGCTGGCCGCCGCTTCAAAGCCGCCGTAGACCGTCTCCGCCCTGCTCACAATGCCCGGCATGGCGCAGGAGAGGCCCAGGATGAAGGCCAGGCAGGCGGCAAAGCCCGCCGCCGCAAGGGCCTGGCAGCGGCGGCAGTGGCTCCGCTCCGCCCTGCGAATATTTCTCCGGACCTCGTCGGCCCGTTCCCTATCTGTCCGCATTTGAAATTCCCTCTCCTTCAAGGCACTTTCTAAGGGAGTTCTTTCCCCTGTACACCAGGTCGGCTATCTGCTTTTCCGTCTTGCCCATGAGGCTCGCCGTCTCTGCATGGCTCATGCCCTCAAAGTAGACCAGGAACAGAGCCTCCCTATATGCCGGGTTCAGCTTGTCCAGACACAGCCGCAGCACCTGGTTCTTCTCTTTGGTCTTCAGTACCTCTTCCACCAGTATATCACTCTCCGGCTCGTCTTTCAAATCGTCAAAGCCGAAAAGCTGCTTGCGGGTGCTCTTGTGCCGCAGGGCCAGGTGCCGGGCCGTCTTGTACAGGTAGGCCCGCAGCCCGCCGCTGCGGATGCGGGGCTTCTTGGAGAACAGATAGGTGAAGGCCTCTATCATCAGGTCCTCCGCCTCATGTATATCGTGGATGTATCCGCTGATGTACAGGGTGAGGGGCGAGCCGTATTTCTTCACCAGCTCGTCTATGCCCGTCTCGTCCCCCTCCAGATAGCGGTCGTAATATTCTTCGTCTGTCATTCTGCCGTCTCCTGTTCCCGCCCCCCGGAGACAGCTCCGGGAAGCCTGTGCCAACCGCCAATCTCCCGCCTCTCATCCAGGCCGGCCTGCCCGGGTGAAGGCCCCTTCTCCGCCGGGCTCCCGGGGAGCTGCGCCTGTCCGTGCCGGCCTTTGTGTATTTTGCCCGATATTCCCGCTTTACTGAGCCGCAGGCAGCTTTGCATTTTGTAAATTTATGGAAAATTTGCGATTTTTTTCTTTGTTACCAAAGCACATTATACATGAGTAAAATAAAAGTTTCAAGCATTGCGGCCTACATATTCATGCAAATTTTAGTCATTTTCTTCTGAAAATGCGCTTAATTCCCCCCAGTTGCGTGCAAAAATTTTTTTGTTTCGGTCTTTTTGCCGAAAAGCGTACCGGCTCCCGCCGGGGCCGGGGAAACAAAAAAACGCATAAAAACCAAAGCCGGGGCTTCTGCTCCGGCTTTGGTTTTATCCGTCGTTTCCGGTATTATTTTACCCCAGGATGATATCGCATATCCTGTCCACGTCCTCCAATGGCAGGTCGGGATACAGGGGCAGGGTCAGCACCTGGCGGGCTATCCTGGCGGCCACGGGGGTGCTCTCCGGCCGGAAGTCCTCTCTGCCCTGGTAGCAGTCCATCTCATTGGTGGCGGGATAGAAGTACTTTCTGGCCACTATGCCCTCTTTGCCCAGGCGGGCAAATACCTGGTCCCGGTCGTATTTATAATCCTCAAAGACCACGGGGAAGTAGGCGTAGTTGGACTCCACTCCCGGCTGGGGCTTGTTCAGCTTTATCCCCGGCACGCCGGAGAGCCGCTCCATATAGCGCTCATAGACGATGCGGCGCTGCTCCAGCCAAGAGTCCAGATGCCGCAGATTGCAAAGGCCCATGGCGGCGCAGAACTCGTTGAGCTTTGCGTTGCCCCCCACGAAGGGCACCGACTCCGGGCCGTGGATGCCGAAGTTCTTCAGGTCGTTGATCCTCTGCTTCAGGGCCGGGTCCTTAAAGCAGACGGCCCCGCCCTCGATGGTGTTGAAGACCTTGGTGGCGTGGAAGGAGAACATGGTGGCGTCCCCGAAGCAGGCGGAGCTGACTCCGTCTTTCTTCACGCCGAAGCTGTGGGCCCCGTCGTATATCACCTTAAGGCCGTGCTTCCTGGCAATGGCCTCTATGGCCTCCACGTCGCAGAGGTTGCCGTAGACGTGGATGGGGAGGATGGCCACGGTCTTATCGGTGATGAGGGCCTCTATCTTCTCCGCATCCATGGTGTAGTGCTCCGGCTCGATGTCGCAGAACACCGGGGTGCAGCCGCAGCGGACTATGGCGTGGGTGGTGGAGACAAAGGTGTAAGGGGAGGTGATTATCTCCCCGTGCAGGTCCAGGGCCTGGATGGCGTTCTCCAGGGCCAGGTGGCCGTTGGTGAGCAGGGCCACGTTCTCCACGCCCCAGTACTCCTTCAACGCCGCCTCCAGCTGCTGGTGCTTCTCCCCCATATTGGTCAGCCAGTGGCTGTTCCAGATATCCGCTATCTCCCGGCAGTACTCCTCATAGTCCGGCAGGGAGGAACGGGTCACGTTTATTATGTCTTTCATTTATATCTCCAATCCGGCCAAGGGCCGTCATATCTTGCTTTCAAAGTCCCGGCACAGCTCCAGCAGCTTTTTGCTCCGCGGGCGGAGCAGCCGGGCGGGGATGCCCGCATATATGCCCCAGGGCGGCAGGCTCCTGTTCACCAGGCTCATGGCCCCTATGGAACAGCCCTCCCCCAGGGCGACCCCCGGCAGCAGGGTGCTGCCGGTGCCGATGATGCAGTGGGCCCCTATCTCCACCGGGGCCTCCTCCACGGCGGTATACTCCTCCGGCACCGTGGGGTTGGTCATGTGCCGGCCGGAATAGTCGTCGCTGAGGGCGTACACAGCCCCCCGGGAGGAGATGGTGCTGTAGTCCCCGAAGCTTATGCCGGCGCTGCCTCCGAAGAGCATGGCCCCGGCGGCTATGTGGACATGGCTGCCCAGGCTTATCTTCCCGCTGAGCAGGCAGAAGTCGTCTATGCGCACATGGCTGCCCAGGCTGATGTTCCCGGCGCCGTAGATGCTGCACTTGCGGCTTATGCGCACGTCCTCCCCGTATTCCTTCAGGCCCAGGGCCTTCAGCTCCTCCGGGCTGTAAAAACTGTCCATTCCATACCTCCGCTTTTTTACCGGCCCCTGCGGCGCCTCACGGCGCCCAGGAGATATTCAAAGCTGTCCAGCCGGAAAGCCATGGAGAGGCCGGCATAGATGAGCACTCCGGCACATATCTGCGCCGCCAGCAGCGGCAGGTCCGGCAGACCCAGGAAGCTCAGGCTCCAGACCGCCCCGCCCATTACAAGCGACAGCAGCAGGGCGGGCAGCACGTCCCTCAGCTGCTGCAGCAGGCTGTAGCCCAGCAGGCGGCGGTTTGGCCAGGCGTTTATCACCGCCGCTATCAGGCAGGATATCAGCTGACCCAGGGCTATGGCATAGACCCCCAGATTCACCGAGGCCACCAGAAGCACCGTGCTTATAAGCTTCTTCGTTATCTCCAGCTTGAGAAAAATGTCGCTGCGGCCCATGGCCTTCACCGCATTCAGGTTTGCGGTGTGCAGGGGATAAAAGGCATACATCAGGCAGAATATCTGCATATAGGGCACGCTTGGCAGCCATTTCTCCGTCAGCAGCAGTCTCACAAAGGGCTGGGCGCACACCGCCAGGCCCGCCATCATCGGGAACATCAGGTAGGTGCTGGTCTTCACCGCCCGGCGGGTCATCTCCCGCACCTGCTCCCGCTTGTCCTGCTCCGCCGACAGCACCGGCAGCAGCACGCTGTCTATGGAGGAGTTGATGTTCTCCACCAGGAGGTTGGGGTACTGGTCCCCCTTATTGTAAAAGGCCAGGTCGGTGGAGGTGTACTTCAGGCCCACCACCAGCTGGTACAGCTTCAGATAGGCCGTGTCCAGCAGGGCCGAGGCCAATATCTTCCAGCCATAGGTCACCAGGCCCTTCAGCCTCTCCAGGGAGAAGCAGCGCCGGGGCTTCCAGTCCACGGTGAGCCAGAGGATGGCGGTGTTCACCGCCGCATTCAGCAGCTGCTGCATCACCAGGGCCCAGATGCCGTAGCCCAGGTAGGCCATGGAGATGCCCACGGCGGCGGAAAACACCGTGCCCCCCAAAGTGGCAAAGAAGAAGCGGCGAAACTGCATGGTCTTTGCCACATAGGCCTGCTGCACGTTTTTCACGCCCGATACCACGATGCTCAGGCCCAGCACCCGTATCACCGGCGTCAGGGAGCTGTCTCCATACAGGCGGCCCAGCAGAGGCGCCGCAAGGAAAAGCCCGGTATACAGCAGCAGACAGAAGGCCAGGTTGAAATAGAAGACCGAGGAGAAATCCAGGTCGTCGGTGTCCTTCTTCTGGATGAGGGCGGTGGCCATGCCGCTGTCTACAAATACCTGCAGTATGGAGGTTATCACCAGCACCAGGGCTATGGAGCCGTAGAGCTCCGGCTCCAGCAGCCGGGCCAGGACTATGGACACCACAAAGGACACGGCCTGGGAGCCGAAGCGCTCCATAAAGCGCCATATGAGATTTGAAAATACTTTCTGCCTGTTATCCATCAATAGTCTCCGTAGCCCCGGCGTCTGCGGTACATGCGCTGGAGGCCGGGGAAATAGCTCTTGGCAAAGTTTTTCAGCCGGTAGGAAAGGCTCTGGCGGCGCAGGATGCTGCGGTAGGGCTCCCGCCGCTGCTCCTTATCCCGGCCCTCTATATACATCAGCTCAAACTCCCGCTCCAGTATCACCTGCTCCGTGAGGGCTCTGTACTCCTCCGGGGCGTGGGGCAGGAAGACCTTCAGCATCTCCGCCTTGCCCCGGACAAAGCCCTTCAGCTTGTCGTAGCAGCCGTCCACCCCGGAGCTCCAGGCGCACTGATTGCTGCATATGCGGTAGAGGGACATGGTCCTGTTTATAAAGCGCAGCTTCCCGCCAAGGCCCAGCATCAGGCCCCAGGCATAGTCGGCAAAGCCGTATGCCGTGGCCGTCCGGTAGAAGTCGGGAGTCCGGGTCACAAGCTCCTTCCTGGCAAAAAGGGAGCTGGTATGGTAGGCGTTATTGGGGCCCTTTATGATGCACTCAAAGGGCAGGTCCATGTCCTGCTCATGCCGCACCAGGGGCTCGTCGGGCCGGGAGCCGTCGCAGTAGTGCAGCAGGGTATTGTGGACGCAGGCCGAGTAGTCCGGGTGTGCCTCCATGAATTCCGCCTGCCGCCGGAGCTTGGTGTCATCGGTCCAGCAGTCGTCCCCCTCGCAGAAGGCCAGGTATTTCCCCCGGGCATTGGGGTAGAAAATATTCTCATAAACGTAGCCTATACCTTTGGAGAACTGGTTCTCCTCATGGTAAAAGGGCCGGATGATATCCGGGTATTTTTCGGCGTACTCCCTTATTATCTCCGCCGTTTTGTCCGTGGAGGCGTCGTCGTTCACCAGCACCTCAAAGGCAAAGTCGGTCTTCTGATTTACAAAGCCCTCCAGGGCGCTGCGTATATATTCCTCGTGATTATAGGCCGTACACAGTACGGACACCAGGCATGGTCTGTTTTCCATTTGGCCTCCCGGAAAGCGTGATTCAGGAGCCGCCCCCGGGGCCTCTGCCTCCGGGCGGACATTCCAATTCAAATTATTATACTCCCAAAGCCCCCGCATTTCAACCAAAAGATGGGGGCTTACAGCAAAACCGGGCGTCCTCTCGGACGCCCGGTCAGGTTCTCTATTGGCTTGCGGGCCTCACTTGGCCAGCTCGGCGGCGGTGAGGGCGGCTATCTTTGCGTTGTTGAGCACCAGCTTGATGTTGCTCTCCAGGCTGTCGCCGCCGGTGAGCTCCACCACCTTCGCCAGGAGGAAGGGTGTGGTCTCCTTGCCGTGGACGCCCTGGGCCTTGCACTGGGCCAGAGCCTCCTCTATGGCGGCGTCGATGACCGCCTTGTCCATGGCGTACTCCTCCGGGATGGGGTTGGTCACCAGCAGGCCCCCCTTGTAGCCCAGCTCCCGCTGAGCGGAGAACATGGCGGCCAGCTCCTTGGGGCTGTCCACCCGGTAGTCCACCCCGAAGCCGCTCTTCCTGGTGTAGAAGGCGGGCAGCTCGTCGGTGCCGTAGCCTATGACGGGCACGCCCTTGGTCTCCAGGTACTCCAGGGTCAGGCCCAGGTCCAATATGGACTTGGCCCCGGCACAGACCACCATCACCGGGGTCTGGGCCAGCTCCTCCAGGTCGGCGGAGATGTCCATGGTCACCTCGGCCCCCCGGTGCACGCCGCCGATGCCGCCGGTGGCGAAGATCTTTATCCCCGCCATGTGGGCGATTATCATGGTGGTGGTGACGGTGGTGGCCCCGTCGGCCCCCCGGGCCACCAGGGCGGGCAGATCCCGGCGGCTGGCCTTGGCCACGCCCCGGCCGGTCTTGCCCAGGTATTCTATCTCCTCCTTGCTCAATCCCGCCTTCAGCCTGCCGCCGATGACGGCAATGGTGGCGGGCACTGCGCCGTTGTCTCTGATGGTCTGCTCCACCAGCAATGCGGTCTCCACATTCTTGGGATAGGGCATGCCGTGGGAGATTATGGTGCTCTCCAGAGCCACAACGGGCTTGCCGGCGGCCAGGGCCTCCTGCACTTCGGGGGCTATGTCAAGATACTTGTTCATGGCGTTTTTCTCCTATCTGAAAAGGTTTGGATCTTACTTAATACAGCACATCCATTTTATTTATTTCAGCCGAAATGTCAAGGCTGAACCCGGGTCTCCCGGCCGACGGCCGGATACGGACAGACATAAAATGGGTCCGGTATTCCTTCAAGGCTTTCCGCCACCCCGCAGAAGGACTTTGCTTTAAAGTATGCGGGATACGAGCGCAACTCATATCCCGCACATTTATCTGCCGCAGCAGGTCTATCTGGAGCCTTTATCGTAGGGTATGCCTTCAGCCTTAGGCGCTCTGGAGCTCTTGGAAGTGAGGGCCAGTACCAGCAGGGATATTATGTAGGGCATCATGTTGTATACGGAGCCGGGTATATCCAGGCTCACCAGGAAGTCGAAGCCAAAGTACACGTTGGAAAGGGCACGGAAGAAGCCGAATAGCAGGGCGGCAAGGCCAATATACAAGGGTTTCCACTGGCCAAAAATCATTACCGCCAGGGCCAGGAATCCGAAGCCCGCCACACCGTTTTCAAACTTCCACTCGGAAACACCGGCCAGGATATAGCATATTCCGCCCAGCCCGCCAAGAGCTCCGGAAATGAGCACGCCAGCCCAGCGCATTTTATACACATTTATGCCCACACTGTCCGCCGCCTGAGGATGCTCGCCGCAAGCCATCAGCCTCAGTCCAAATTTTGTCTTATACAGGGTGATATAAGCTGCTATAAGAGCCAAAAGGGCGATGAACATGAACCAGTTGAACTCAAAGCTGCCTATATTGACAATAAATGCTTTTTTTTGCTCGATATACTGTATCGTAGAGGACACATCGTTAGGGTTTGCGGCAGTGTTGATAGCCTTAACCAGGACCGTCGCCCCGGCGGTGCCCAGAAGGTTGAGGGCGGTGCCCACTATAGTCTGGTCAGCCTTGAAGTTTATACATGCCACAGCCAGCAGCGACGAATACATGATACCAAACACAACAGCTGCCAACAGCACCAACAGTACCATTGCAAGGCTGGAAACCCCTTCAGGGGCATAGCGCATCATCAATGCACCGCCCAGAGCTCCTATTACCATGACGCCTTCAAGGCCCAGGTTGATAACGCCGGAGTGCTCCGAAAAGCAGCCGCCCAGAGCCACCAGTATTAAAACGGAGGAGAAGATAAGAGTGTACTGTATAAGAAGCAGCATTATTCTTCGCCTCCTTTCCCGCCATCCTGATTTTGTCTGGCAGTTTTCGCCTTCAAGATCTGCTTTTCATCCCGTCTGGCTATGGACTTGTTTATAGCATATTTTATAAACAGCACAAAGCCGCAGAGGTAAATTATCAGCGAAGATATCAGGTCGGATATCTGGGAGCAGTACATGGTCTTGTCTACATACGCTCCGCCGGAAGTGATGTGCTGTATAAAGTATGAGGAGAAGATAGTGCCTATAGGATTCAGACCACCCAGGAAAGCGGCGGCAATACCGTTAAAGCCCATACCGGGTACGGAAGAGGCAGTGCACTGCCACTGCTCGTAGTCCGTCAGGTACAGGAGAGAGCCGCCCATTGCCGCCAGAGCTCCAGCAATAACCAGAGTCAGGATTATATTGCGCTTCTCCGCCATACCACAGTATTTCGCAGCGTTCTTGTTGCTGCCGGTGGCTCTCAGCTCATATCCGAATTTAGTCTTGTCCAAAATCACTGCGATAACTATTGCCAGCAGTATGGACAGGGGTACGGCTATAGTAACATAGCTGTTGTTGCTGAACAATTTCTCCAATCCCAAAGTGGGCAGCAGCGCCTGGCTAGCCTCATCCTTCAGGTGTATGGTATAAGGGCTGGTGGTCTCTTTCACATTGGTCAGGACCATGTTGGTGGCATAGAGGCCTATCCAGTTGAGCATGATGCCGGAAATGACCTCATTGACGTTGCAGTAGGCTTTCAGCAGCCCCACCGCCACACCATAGACCGCACCGGCCAGTACGGCCAGCAGCATACATGGCAGCCAGCCCCAGCCCCAGGCCAGAGCCGCATACAGG
>DBFSDV010000006.1:0-7470 GCA_048417135.1 Candidatus Limivicinus sp.
TTTCTTTTTCCAGCACGGTAACCGCAAAAATTGCTATGCAAAGTACCACAACACAAATTACAGTTCCGCTGGCTGACAGTTTGGGATTGATAAATCCGGTAAAGCCGTTTGCCACGGCAAGAATAATCAGGCACAAGCATATTGCTAAGGCCAGCTTGGAAAATGCAGAATAATCTTTCATATCTGTTCCCCCTCAATAGAATGTGGCTACGGGCTGTTCGGGAGCTTCGCAGCTCTCGGCGGAGATATAGCTGAGGACGGGGCCCCGGCGGTTATAGGCCCGGTGAAACTTGAAGTTGACCTTGGCGGTGAGTATCATCCAGCTGTCGTCCTTCACGGTGTCGGCCTTGTCCCACTGGCAGACCAGAGCCGCAAACTGTATATCCTCCACGCAGCAGGTCATCACATGACGGCCCACCACGAAGCAGTTTGCAGGCAGCTTCTTACGCACCAGGGCGCGGCATTTGAAGCGCACGGTCTTGCCGTCGTACTTCTTGGGCTCGTCGGCCATATCCCGGTAGAAGAGGGCGAAGTCGTCGTCCCCGATCTCCACTATGGAGGCGTTCAGGTCAAAGGGCAGGGGGTCTTCAATGTCGTCATAGACCACCTTGCCGTTCTTGGCCTCGTAGGCGATGTCCGCCCGGCGGGAAGCTCCCCGGACTATCTTGTGGAAAGCCATCTTGTCCATGGTCTTCTCGTCAAAGCGGTTGAAGACCACCAGCTCTGCGCTCTTCATCTTGTCATAGACCAGCTGGCGCATGTTGCTGTTGTAGCTTAAAAATGTAGTGGAGTCGGCAAACATGAACTCCTGATATACCATCCAGTTTTCCGGCATGGCATTGTAGAGCACATCCAGCATCCACATGCCGTTGTACTCCACCACTACCCGCTCCGCCTTGGTCTCGTCCAGCCATTTCTCCAGGTTCTCCCTGGTCAGGCCGTTCTGGTCCTCCACCACCCGGATCTGTACGGTGTCGGAGGCAAACTGCTCCGGGGCGTATTCCTCCTCCCCCTCCTCGCAGACCAGCAGCAGGGTCTTCTCCCCGTTGCAGAAGCGCCGGTCCTCCAGAGTCTCCTGGATGAACTTGGTCTTGCCCCCTTCCAGGAAGCCGGTGAAGAGGTACACGGGTACGTCTTTTGGTTTGTTACTCAATATTAAACAGCTCCTTCAGTGCCTGCTCCTTCAGCTTGGAACCGATGACGCAGAAGCGCCCGGTGACGGCGGCGGCGCCCCGGCGGATATCGCTCTCTCCGGGCACGTAGTCAAAGTATATCCAATCTCCGTCGCTGGCATCCACAATGCCCTTGGCTCTCAGCACGGCGCCGAAGCGCTCTTCGTCACCCAAAGCGGACAGCAGCCTGCGCAGCTCCTCCTCGCTGAACTTTCTGGGAGTCTCCATGCCCCAGCTGGTAAATATCTCGTCGGCATGGTGGTGATGGTGCTCGTGGTCGTGGTCGTGGCAGCCGCAGCTGCAGTTCTCGTCATGCTCGTGATGGTGGTGCTCATGGTCTTCGTGCTCATGTTCGTGGTGGTGTTCGTGCTCATGGTCATGGTCATGGCAGCCGCAGCTGCAGTTCTCGTCATGCTCGTGGTGGTGGTGCTCATGCTCCTCGTGTTCATGCTCGTGATGGTGCTCGTGGGCCAGGCGCTCCATCTCAGCCTTCAGGCCGTTTTCATCCATGGCCTCGGCTATCTTCCTGCCGGAGAGCTTGTCCCAGGGTGTGGTGATAAGCCCGGCATGGTGGTTCAGGCCCTTCAGCAGCTCCGTGGCGGCCAGTATCTTCTCGGCAGAAGCGGTGTCTGTGCGGCTCATGACGATGAGGTCGGCGTTTTCCACCTGGTCGTTGAAGAACTCGCCGAAGTTTCTCATGTACATGCGGCACTTGCCGGCGTCCACCACGGTGACCTTGGCGCCTATCTCGGCCCCCTCCACCCCGGAGACGGCCTTGGCCACGTCGCTGAGCTTGCCCACGCCGGAGGGCTCGATGATTATACGGTCGGGATTGTAGTCCGCCATCACCTTTTTCAGGGCCTTGGTGAAATCCCCTACCAGGGTGCAGCAAATGCAGCCGGAATTCATCTCGGTGATCTCCACCCCGGCGTCCTTCAGAAAGCCGCCGTCAATGGCTATCTCTCCGAACTCGTTTTCGATGAGCACCAGCTTCTCCCCCTGATAGGCCTCGGCTATCAGCTTGCGGATAAGGGTGGTCTTGCCAGCCCCCAGGAACCCGGAAAAAATGTCTATCTTAGTCATGGTTATGCCTCCATGTATTTTATTTCGAAAGGGTATTATATCACTTTTTTTATTTTTTACAATAGAAGAAAGGGCCCCCGGGAGCCCTTTCTCTCCATTATTCACAGTTTGTCAAAGTTTAAATCAATCTGAAGCTCCGTCGCTTTCCGTCCCCTCTTCTTTTGCCCCGGCCTTCTTCCCCGCCGGGAAGCCCAGCAGCCACAGTGCCGCTCCCAGGGCTGCATAAACATAGTAACAGGCGGCCACATCCATGGCCATATATGTCGCAGCATTGACATAGCCGCATTCACCCAGGAAGGCCCCCGGTCCAATGCCGTATATAGTTGAGATGCTCACGGCTGCCATCTGTAGGCACACCGGCAGCAGGAACAGCGCTACGGCTCCTATAAGCCCCAGGACCCCCCGGCGGGCATATTTCACCCAGGGCCTGTCCAGCGGCTTTGCCTTTAAAATCATTGCCAGGCCCTGGACGGCGGTCCAGCCCAAGGTCAGCATATACATGGGCTTGACAGTACAGCTCAGCAGCAGGGCGGGCAGTACTGTAAAATAAACAGCCTGTATCTTCAGGGTCTCCGGCCTGAGCAGCTTATAACAGATAAACAGCGCCAGGAACAGTCCCAGGGAGACCGCCAGCCTCAGGTACTCCCTCCGCCGGTCCGCCATCTGGGGCGTGCCGTAGAGCAGGGCGTTGGCGTCGCCGTCCAGGGCGGCGGCAATGTCCAGCAGCATGTCTATGTCCGGCCGGGTCCGACCGGTCTCATAGTTGGAGACGGTCTGCCGGGTGACGTGCAGCCGCTCCCCCAGCTCCTCCTGGGTCAATCCCCTGGCGCAGCGCAGTTCTTTTATGTTTTTCCCTATGTCCCGCATGGCTCTCACCTCGGCCTCATCATAGCATCCCCGGGGGAAAAAGTCACGCAAAGATGTTTTTACATGGGCTTTTCCCCCACGGCAAAAGAAAAGCCGGGGCACTTTCGTGCCCCGGAAACGTCAGAACTTGTAGACCTTGGGAGGATTGGTGAAGGAGTAGAGGGTGGCGGTGACGTTGCGCAGATACCACACCTCGGTGTTCCCGTCGTCGGGGGAGTACATAGCCTGGAGGCTGGGATAGGCCTCCAGCATGCTGACCCGGGCGGCCCTGTCGTCGTCCTCCACGGCGCTGGCCTCCACTCTCAGCCAGTCTCCGTCCACCATGGCGCAGAGCTCCAGCTTTGGGTTTACATGAAGCTGGCGGGACACGGCCTTGGATTTGCCGGTCTGGATATACAGCTTGTCCTTGAAGATGTTCACGGTGCCGAAGGGCCGCACCCTGGGCTGTCCCTCGTCACAGGTGGCCAGAAAATAGGTCTCGGCCTTTTTCAGCATTTCGTATACTTCCTTGATTTCCTGCATTTTTATTCTCCACTCTGCCGCCTGTAGTGTCAGCGCAGGTTCGGCGGAACTCCCCCTGCGGCCATAGGAAAGCCCTTCCTGCGCTGCGGTCCCTCCGAGGGTGCAGGCGGCGGTAAAGCCCTATGTAAGCCGGTGCAGCCCGCCCGTCCCTCTTGGTTATATTTTCTATATGCACTTTGAATTTTATACCATTTCCCCGCAGATTCCTTGACTTTTTTGTAAACATATTGTACAGTTGCCCTGTAAGTCCGGGTCTGTTTTGCCTTTCCCGCCAGACCGCTTGGTCTTGGACCCGGCCGGAAAACGGAGAACTTGAATTGAAACTGAAGAAGATAGACAAAAAACTTTTGAGCCTTTTGCTGGTGCTGCTGCTTTTTATCTGCATATTTGTCCTGAGCCTGCTGCTGGCCGGCAGCAGCCTTATGGCCGAGCCCACGCCTTTGCCAACGCCCACGCCCAGCCCGATGCCTACGGCCACCCCGGAGCCTACGGCCACGCCAACGCCCACGCCCACGCCGGAGCCCACCCCGGCCCTCAGGGAGCGCACGGAGCTGCTGACCCTGGTGAACCCCTGGAACAAGCTGCCGGAGGACTACGAGCCGGAGCTGGAGGAGATACCCCAGGCAGACACCGAAGACCCGCTGTATGTGGATGTGCGCTGTGCCGAGGCCCTCAAGCAGATGATAGCCGACTGCGAGGCCGCCGGCGCTCACCCCTACATATGTTCCGCCTACCGCAGTCTGGAGAAGCAGCAGTTCCTCTTCAACAACAAGATACGCCGTCTGGTGCTGGAGGGAGTGGACCCCAAAGAGGCCCCGGACATTGCCGCTATGAGCGTGGCCAAGCCCAACACCAGCGAGCACCAGCTTGGCCTGGCGGTGGATATAATCGACTTCTTTTATACCAATCTGGACAAGGGCCAGGAAAATACTGCCACCCAGCAGTGGCTTATGGAGAACTCCTGGCGCTACGGCTTCATTCTCCGCTATCCCAACGGCAGCAGCGATATAACCGGCATCATATATGAGCCCTGGCACTATCGCTATGTAGGCCTGGAAGAAGCGGCGGAAATATACGAGCTGGGCGTCACCCTGGAGGAATACCTGGACATGTTCTATGAGCCCCTAGACAGCGCCGTGGAATAGCCCCGCCCACCTTCGGCCTGAGACGCCTCCGCTCTCCCACCTTCGGCCTTGGGCGCCTCCGCGCTCCCCACGCTTGGCCTTGGGCGCCTCCGCACCCCACCTTTGACCTTGGGCGCCTCCGCCCCCACCTTTGACCTTGGGCGCCTCCGCACCCCACCTTTGACCTTGGGCGCCTCCGCACCCCACCTTCGGTCTTGGGCGTCTCCGCCCCCCACCTTCGGTCTTGGGCGTCTCCGCTCTCCACCTTCGGTCTTGGGCGTCTCCGCTCTCCACCTTCGGTCTTGGGTGTCTCCGCCCCCACCTTCGGTCTTGGGCGTCTCCGCCCCCACGTTTTGATTTTAAAGCAGCATTCTGCGAAAGCAAATTGGTGCTTTATTTTTTGTGCCCGGCGGAGCCGGGCTCTGTCCCGCCCGGCCTATCCCCGGCCGGCGCGGACGCCGCCTATAGCCCCTGGGCTCAGTCTTCGCCCTTGTATTTTCTCCTGGTGGCCAGGCCGCCCCGGATGTGTCTCTCCGCCTTGTTTATGTCCAGCAGCTGCCGCACCTGCTTGTATAGTCCCGGGTTCAGCCTGGGCAGCCGCTCAGTTAGGTCTTTATGTATGGTCGTGATTAATTAGAATTGTCTCGTCCAGCCCCAGGTCACCGAACAGCCGAAGATAGATGTCCACGTTCCCGTCCTTGTCCACTTCGATTTTTTGGATTATTTTCTTCAGCTGGGCATTGCTCATCTCCCTCACATCGGAGATGTCCTCTATCTCCCGGAAGGTCCGGTTCAGTATGCCCTCCAGCTGCTCCCCCTTGGTGAGATGGTAGGACACCATTTTCAGCTCGCTCTCCAGCCCCTCTATCTCCTTACGCATCCCGCCGATCTTCTCGTTAAGCTCTTCCCGGGATATAAGGTCGTCGGCATACATATCCATGTACCTCTGCCGGGTCTTCTGCAGTTTGCTGAGGCGGGCGTTTAGTTCCTTTTCGTAGTTCAGGTTCTCGTCTTTTGCCTTGTATACCCGCTGGAACTCATTGGTGATATGACGGATTACATTTTTCTTTGACTCCAGCAGATTGGAAAAATATTTCTGCAAAGTCTGGATAAGCTCCTCCTCATCCAGTGCCACAGCGTTGGGGCAGCTTTCCGCCCCCTTCCCGTTGTGCCCTGAACAGACCCAGCGAACATAGGTGTTTTTGTAGGTACGGACGGTGCGCCGGAAGGACCAGCCGCACTCCTTGCACTTGATGAGGGTGGAGAACAGGTATTTGTTGCTCTGCCGCTCTTTGTCCACTCTGAAGGCCTTGCCCCGAGCCTGCATGGTCTGCTGCGCCTGTTCAAAGGTCTCCGGTTCTATGATCCGGAGCTCCGGCCGCTCCACCACCATCCAGTCGGTCTCGTCTTTCTCCTTTCTCTGGCCGGTGAGAAAGTCGGTGACCTCCTGCTTGCCGTTGATTATCTTGCCCGTATACAGCTCGTTGGTGAGGATGCGGCAGACTGCATTCTGGCTCCACTGGCAGTTCCGTTTTGTTTTCAATCCCCGCTCGTTGAGAAAGCCCGATATCCTTGCGGTGCCGTAGCCGTCCTGTATGTACCACTTATATATCTGACGGACGACTGCGGCTTCCTCCTCATTTATGCTGAGATTGAAGTAATCCCCTGGTATCTTGTCATAGCCGTAGACTATGTTGGGGACCCGCCCCTTTTCTGCATTCATCTTCTTTCCAAACTTCACACGCTTGGAGGTGTTGGCGCTCTCCTCCTGGGCCAATGCGCCGAAAATGGTGAGCACAAATTCGCTGTTGCCCATGCTGGTCATATTGGCGGTAAGGAACTGCGTTTCAATCCCCAAAGCTTTCAGCTTGCGTATATTTTGCAGCAGGTCCACGGTGTTCCTGGCAAAGCGGGAAATATCCTTGACTACCACCATGTCGAAAAGGCCTCTCTCGGCGTCCTCCATCATCCGGAGAAATTCCTTGCGGTTTTTGATTTTGGTACCGGAAATGCCCTCGTCGGCATAGAGCCGCACCAGCTTGTCCCCAGTTCGCTTTGTATACTCGGAGAAGAATTCCTTCTGAGCCTCCAGGCTGTTGAGCTGGTCAGTCTTGTCCGTGGAGACACGGCAGTAAGCGGCTATGTTCATTTAGGCAATCCCCCTATTACATCTCAATCATTCTGTTATATCTTAATTATATCACAGAAAGAAAAAGATGTAAACAGAAAAAGCACATCAGGCTTCACCTGATGTGCTCTCTGTTGCGATTCCTCTTTCTCTCTTCTTCCTGGGCAGCTTTGCGGATGGCTGATTCAACTTTGGGTTTGTTGACTTCCACAAACAGCTTAAGCAAATATTCCACAGTTTGTTCCTCAGTATTGGGGTTGTGGAATCTATAATTCAGCTTCTGATTTTTTATAGTTGAACGCCACCTCCATTCTGCCTCTATCCGTTTCCATATCTATGTAGGCTGCTACTGAAATATCCCTGTTAAATAGGCTGCACCTCCTCTCCTACTTATGGTCTGCCAATTTCTTTGAACATTCACCTTCTCTATCAAGCAAGTCAGACGGCGGACGGCAGCCGCTCCATAGGCTTTTCACCTCCCCCCATGCTCATGGCGGGGCGTTCTGTTCTGTGACGTACAGCTAACGCAAGTATCATTGTCCCCTCATACGGCTCATGGCCAGCAGCCTTGCCA
>DBFSDV010000007.1:0-52010 GCA_048417135.1 Candidatus Limivicinus sp.
CAGAAGAACATCGACACCGGCATGGGCCTGGAGCGCCTGGCGGTGGTGTGCCAGGGGGTAAACTCCCTCTTCGATGTGGACACCGTCATGAACATCACCAACAAGGTCAGCGAGCTCACCCACGCCTACTACGGCAAGAGCGAGAAGATGGACGTGTCCCTCCGGGTCATCACCGACCATATCCGCTCCGCCACCTTCATGATCTGCGACGGGGTGCTGCCCTCCAACGAGGGCCGGGGCTATGTGCTGCGCCGCCTGCTGCGCCGGGCCGCCCGCCATGGCAAGCTCCTGGGGGTCAACGAGCCCTTCCTCTATCAGGTCATAGACACCGTGGTCCACGAGAACGAATGCCAGTATCCGGAGCTGCGGGAGAAGCAGAGCTACATCACCAAGGTCATCAAGACCGAGGAGGAGAACTTTGCCCGCACCATCGACGCCGGCATGCACATCTTTGAGGAGCTGATGGCAGAGCACAAGGCCAAGGGGGAGAACGTGTTCTCCGGGGCCGACGCCTTCAAGCTCTACGACACCTACGGCTTCCCCATAGACCTGACCATAGAGATGTGCGGCGACGAGGGCATGGAGGTGGACCAGGCCGCCTTCCGTGAGCTGATGGAGGAGCAGCGTGTCCGCGCCCGCAAGGCCCGGGAGGCCCTGGGCGACCTGGGCTGGGCCGGCATAGAATTCGGCAAGGGTATTGCAGATACCGAGTTTGTGGGTTATGATAATGACAGCTGCAGGGCCAAGGTCCTGGCCATAGTGGCCGAGGGGGAGGCCCGGGAGGCCGTGTCCCAGGGGGCCGAGGCCATCCTGGTGCTGGACAAGACCGTCATGTATGCCGAGATGGGCGGCCAGGTGGCCGACCAGGGCAGCATCAGCGCCGGGGACTTCCTCTTTGAGGTGAACAACGTCCAGAAGAACAAGGGCGGCAAGTTCATGCACTACGGCGCCGTCAAGTCCGGCTGCGTGAAGTTGGGGGACGAGGTGGAGGTCCGCTACGACCGGCAGCGCCGGGAGGCCATAGGCCGTGCCCACAGCGCCACCCACCTGCTCCACAGCGCTTTGAGGAAGGTCCTGGGGGACCATGTGCACCAGGCGGGCTCCCTGGTGGAGCCGGACTTCCTCCGCTTTGACTTCACCCACTTCTCCGCCGTCACGCCCCAGCAGCTCCAGGAGGTGGAGCAGCTGGTAAACGAGGCCATTCTCCACGGCTACGATATCAGCGTAAAGGAGATGAGCCTGGAGGAGGCCAGAAACAGCGGAGCCACCGCCCTCTTCGGCGAGAAGTACGGCGAAGTGGTCCGGGTGGTGGACATGGGCGGATACAGCGTGGAGCTATGCGGCGGCACCCATTTGAGCAACACCGCCAAGGCCGGCGCTTTCCACATCATCTCCGAGGGCTCTGTGGCCTCCGGCGTGCGGCGCATAGAGGCCAGCACCGGCGAGCGCACCCTGGAGGATATGCACAGCAGCCTGGAGGAGCTCTCCGCCATTGCAGCCTTGCTGAAGACCGGCAGCGGCGACATTCTCCAGAAGCTGGAGCAGCAGGCCAACGAGCTGAGGGAGGCAAAGCGCCTCATCGAGCAGTACAAGGCCAAGGAGTCCGCCGGCGGCGCAGAGGAGCTGCTGAAGAAGGCGGCGGATATAGGCGGCGTCCATGTGGTCACCTGCAAGCAGGGCTGCTGCGACGCCAACACCCTGCGCCAGATGGGCGACGTGCTGAGAGACAAGGACGGCTCAGTGGTGGCGGTCATCGCCGCCGTGAACGGGGACAAGATAAGCTTCCAGTGCGTCTGCGGCAAGGAGGCCGTGGCCAAGGGCCTGAAGGCTGGAGATATTATCAAGAACATCACTGCCATTGCCGGGGGCAAGGGCGGCGGCAAGCCGGACTCCGCCATGGGCGGCGGCAACGATCTGAGCAAGCTGGACGAGGCTCTGGCCGCTGTGGAGAGCTTTGTCAGGGAAAAAATATGATCAGGAGGTAAAAACATGAGAGATCAGGATTGTCTGTTCTGTAAAATAATTGCCGGGGAAATACCCGGCAGCAAGGTCTATGAGGACGAGTATGTCTACGCCTTCCGGGACATAAACCCTCAGGCGCCGGTCCACATCCTGGTGGTGCCCAAGGAGCATATCGCCTCCGTTGCCCAGGTGGATGAGGGCAATTCCCTCTATGCCGCCAAATGCCTTGAAGCCGTGGCAAAGATAGCCAAGGCCGAGGGCCTGGACAAGGGTTATCGTGTGATCAGCAACTGCGGCGAGGATGCCGGACAGACCGTTTTTCACCTGCATTTCCACATCCTCGGCGGCGTGAAGATGGCCGACAAGATGGTGTGATTTTTCCTGCAGGGGGGACAGTTTCCTCCCTGCGGTTTTTTAAAACGCTCCTGTTTAACAATTTAAAGTAATACATTAAAACCGGGATCACCGGGACACTGAGGCGGCGGAGGAAGGAGGCGCAGAATGGGCACAAGAAGGCTGGCCGTGGCGGCATGCGGCTTTTCCGCAGCCATTTTTGCGGCAAATTACATCCTCTCCCGGGAGCGGCTCATCTATGCCGCCGTACTCTCCGCCTTCCTGGGCGCCCTGCTGCTCCTGCCACGAAGTAAATGGCTCCGCCCCGGCGCCCTTGCGCTGCTGTCCTTTGCCCTGGGCATACTGTGCTATCAGTTCAACTATGACAGGACGGTGGGCAGGACCCTGGACTTTGAGGGAGAGAGCCATGAGATATATGCCGAGCTCATCGACTATCCCGCCGTGTATGAGGACTACTGCCGCCTGGAGGTGAAGCTGCTGGGGGAGGAGCTGCCGAAGCTGAAGGCCATAGTCTACGACAACGACATGAGCTGTACCGGGCTTACGCCGGGCCAGCGCATCAGCTTCACCGGCACGGTGAGAAGGGCGGACACGGTATACGGGGAGAGCTACGACTATTACTACAGCCGGGGCATATATCTGAAGATAAGCGCCCGGGAAAGCATAGAGCTCCTGGAGGAGAAGGGCGGCAGCTACCCCATACTCCGTCTCAGCCACGGCCTGGCGGAGCATATAAGGGATATCTTTCCCCAGGACACGGCGGCCTTCATGCAGGCCCTGCTCCTGGGAGACAAGAGCCTGCTCTATGAGGACCAGGGGCTGCACCTGGCTTTGACCAGGGCCGGCTTCATGCACATCGTGGCGGTGTCCGGCATGCACGTGGCCTTCCTGGTGGGGCTGCTGCGCCTGCTCATGGGGGCGGGCAGGAGAAGCTCGGTGCTCTGCCTGCTGCTGGTGTGGCTTTTCGTGCTGATAAGCGGGGCCAGCCCCTCGGCGGTGCGGGCGGGATTTATGCAGAGCATTCTGCTTATGGCCCCGCTGCTGCGCCGGGAGAACGACCCGCCCAGCTCCCTGAGCCTGGCCCTCGCCCTGATACTGCTGCAAAACCCCTTTGCCGCCGCCAGCGTCAGCTTACAGCTGTCCTTTGCCGCCGTGGCGGGCATCTTCTGCTTCTCCGGCAGGATCTACGCCTGGCTCATGGACAGGCTGCCGGGCTTTGAAAAGTGCCGCTTCTTCTCCTACGGCGCGATGAATGTCGCCGGCTCCCTGGGCGTCATGGTATTTACAACGCCCCTCACCGCCCTGCACTTCGGCTATATTCCGGTGCTGGCCCTGCTCAGCAATATTGCCGGGCTCTGGGCGGTGTCCCTGTGCTTCGGCCTGGGCTGGATATCCTGCGCCCTGTCCCTGCTGCCCGTGGCGGGCAGCCTTGCCGCCTGGCTCTGCGCCTGGTTTGCCAGGTATATCTTCCTGGTGGCCAGGCTGGTGTCTGCCTTGCCCTTTGCGGTGCTGTACCTGGAAAACACGCTGCTTGTGCCCTGGCTGCTGGGCTGCTACGCCCTGTTCATCCTCTGCGCCCATCTCAAAAAGAGCTTCCGGCTCCGCGTTGCCCTGCCGGGCTGCCTGAGCCTGCTCAGCCTTATCATGATATTGTGTTATGTAAACTATGACTACAACAGAGGCCGGGACACCCTGGCGGTGATAGATATGGGGCAGGGCCTGTGCGCTGCGGCCCTGGGGGAGGACTGCACCCTGGTGGTGGACTGCGGAGGGGAGTACAGCCTTGAAGACGCCGGGGAGCTGGCGGGGAAATATCTCATCAGCCGGGGCCGCTGGAAGGTGGATGTGCTGCTGCTCACGGAGCTGAGCCAGGAGCATGCCGGGGGCGTGCCCATGCTCATGGAGATGGTGGAGGTGGAGCGCCTGCTCCTGCCCAGGACCAGGGCGGGGGATGAGCTGACGGAGAAGATACTGGCCGCGGCGGCGGAGAAGGGCGTGGAGACAGCATACATAGAGGCGGACACCAGCCTGGCCCTGGGGGCGGCGGAGCTGGAGCTGCTGGCGGAACGGAGCGGGAACGGGGAAGTCCGGCTGTCGGTACTGCTGGAGCTGAGCGGCTGCCGGGCCCTTGTGACCGGGGAGACCGGGGAGGGAGAGCGGCGCTTGGCGGAGGCCTGCCGGGGAAGGGATATAAGCCTGCTGGTGGAGGGAAGCCACGGCTGTGAAGATTCCTGCAGCCGGAGCTTCCTCAGCGCTGTGGACGCCGGGACTGCGGTGCTCAGCGTGGGCTTCAACTATCAGGACTGCCCGGCGGAGGAAACACTTGAACGGCTGGCCCTTTGCGGGTATAATGTGTACAGGACGGACCTTGACGGCACCGTGGAGATACGTATAGCCGAATAAAGGGAGATAATAAATTGGCCAAGAAATACGGAAAAAACGACGAAAAACTGAATTATAACGCCGCCGTCCGGGAGCTGAAGCAGCAGGGGCCGGAGAGGGCCTACCTGCTCTGGGGCCCTGAGGACTACCTGAGGGAGCAGTACCTGGCGGAGCTGAAAAAAATCTGCCTGCCCGAGGGGGAGGACAGCTTCAGCTACCACAGGATGGACGGGCCGGAGCTGGACATGGAGGAGCTGCGCCGGGCCATGGACGCCCTGCCCTTTATGACGGAGCGCAGCTTCATCGAGCTGCGGGACGTGGACGTGAACAAGCTCAAGGACGGGGAGACATTGGAAAAGCTCCTGGGGGACGTGCCGGACTACTGCGTTGTGGTCTTCGTCCTGGGGGCGAACTATGAGCCGGACGGACGGCTGAAAAGCGTAAAAGCCCTGAGGCAGAAGACAAAGGAGCTGAAATTCACCAAGCAGCCCCAGGGCCAGCTCACCGACTGGCTGGTGCGGCGCTTTGCCGCAGCGGGGAAGGGCATAGAGCTGGACGCTGCCCAGCGCCTGATATTCATCAGCGGCGAGCTGATGAGCGGTCTTATCCCGGAGATAGAGAAGGTGGCAGCCTATGCCAAGGGGGACAAGGTCACCGTTGCCGACGTGGAGGCGGTGGCCAACCATGTGCCCGAGGCGGTGATATTCGACATGACGGATTTCATCGCCCAGAAGAAATACAACAGCGCCCTGTCGGTACTGGCGGAACTGTTGGCGGACAAGAACAACGAGCCCATAGCCATGCTGGGCATGCTGGGCATGCAGATGCGCAGGCTCTATGCCGCCCGGCTGGCCCTGGACCAGGACTTGGGGATGAAATTCCTCATGGAGCAGTGCGCCATTAAGTCCGACTATGTGGCAAAAAAGCTCATGAGCGCCGCCAAGGGCTTCAGCTTGCCCCAGCTCATAAGGGCGGTGGAGCTGTGCGCCGAGACGGACTATAAAATGAAAAGCAGCTCCCAAAACGAGAGGGAGCTGCTGAAAGAGGCGGTGCTGCGCATAGCGGCAGGGGAGACCAATGGAGAGGATTAAAGAGGTCATAGTGGTGGAAGGCCGCTACGACAAAAACACCCTGAGCCAGGTGGTGGACGCGGTGATAATAGAGACCGGTGGCTTTCGCATCTTCAACGACAGCCAGAAGCGCAGCCTGCTGAAAAAGCTGGCGGAGAGCCGGGGCCTGATAATCATGACCGACTCCGACGGGGCCGGCTTCATGATAAGGAACCACCTGAAGGGCTGCATAGCCCCGGAGCTAATAAAGCAGGCCTACATCCCCGACGTCTACGGTAAGGAGCGGCGCAAGTCCGCCCCCTCCCGGGAGGGCAAGCTGGGGGTGGAGGGCATGAGCCCCCAGGTCATACTGGAGGCCCTGAGAAGGGCCGGGGCCACTTTTGAAGGCCCGGAGGCTGAGGAGCGCCCGGAGATAACAAAGGCGGACCTGTATAAAAAAGGTCTCAGCGGCGGGGAGAACAGCGCAGAGCTGAGAAAAGGGCTGCTGAAAAAGCTGAAGCTGCCGGAGCGGCTCAGCGCCCAGGGACTGCTGGATGTGCTCAACGCCATGATGAGCCGGGAGGAGTTTATGTCCCTTCAGCTGTGAAAGTCCTCTATGCACACCGAGGCTATCACCCCGATGAGCAGGACGGCCTGGGTGGTCTCCGTGAGAGATACCGCCGTCATATATAAGTCATAGCGCTCCAGGATGCTGCCGCCCCATTCCACCAGCAGCGCAAGGGCGCACAGCAGCAGAAAGACGGACAGCTGGAGACTGCGCTTGAATATGTACCAGGCCAGGGGACACATGTTCAGCATCCTGACGATTATTGCCCGAAGCTTCATTGGGCATCACCTCGCCTACGATTGTACACAAATAAATTTGGCGGGGCAATGCAAAATTATTTCCAGTTAGATTCACATAAATATTGCAATTAAATATTATGTAAACAATATTATTTAAACTAACGCCGGTACCACAACAGTACCGGCGATTCCTATGTGGCAGATGTAAAGGGAGCGGGAGATATAAAGGGCAAATCAGAGGTACAGCTCACCCTGGGGCCGGGGAGCGGCGAGGGATTTTTTTGCCAGCGCCATAAGCTCCAGTTCCGACTCCAGCTCGCCGGAGAAGGGGTAAGTCTCCCGAAGAGCCTCCAGGCGCTGCCTGTATTCCCGGGCGGCTTCTCCATCTCCCGAGGCCAGGGCCAAGGCATAGCGGCTGCGCAGGACTGAGGGGTAATTCTTCATGGCCTTCATGAACTTTGCCAGGGCCTTGTCCGGCTGCGGGACCTGGCCTTTCAGGGCCTGGAGGTAGAGACTGTCCACCTTCAGGAGATTGAGGTACAGGCCGGGGATGGCCCCCTCCTCCAGGAGACGGTCTATGAGCTGCCCGGCCTCCTCGGGAAGCTGCATGTCCATAAGCCGGTTGACCCGGAACACGGCCAGGGCGGATACCAGGGGGCCGGAACTGCCCTCCTCCCCGGAGAGGCTGAACCAGTCCTCCGGCATGTCCTTATACCGCAGGCCCTGGCTGCTGCACTGGTTAATCTTCAGCTGTATCCAGAAGGCCCGCAGGGCGTCTTCGTCCCTGCCCAGGGACAGGGCGTTGCGCCCGTCGGTGGGCACGCCGCCCAGCTCCAGAGGCAGGGCGTTGATAAGGGCCTGGGCCAGGCCCAGTATGCCCAGGCTGAGAAAGAACATGGGCAGGATGACGGTTTTGCCGCTGAGATAATAGGCCCAGAAGAAGAGCATGGCGCTGACGGCGTTGAGCAGAGCGCCGCCCATGTTGTAAAGCCCTACGGGCAGATAGCCGTCCTCCTCAAAATCCGGGGGAGCCAGGAGGCACTGGCCGGCAGTGCCTGCCAAGCTGTAGCGCTTCAGCCTCAGTTTGCCGCCGGCGTCCCTGAGGAGGATGAAGCTGCCTATCCGGAAGGACACGAACTCATAGCCGGAGATGAGGCCGAAAACAAGATGCCCCGCCTCGTGGATGATGACCTGCAGCCCATAGGCCAGGACCAGGAGCAAAAGCCCGGAGAGCACCACCAGCAGGTGCTGGAGAGCTCCCCCGGCAAATTTGTCCGCATAGTCCATAATGGCGTAGCCGCAGGAAAAGCCCACGGCTATGGAGATGAGCAGGACCAGGCAGGAGGAGAGGATGTTGGAGAGTTTTTTCTTTTTGTTCATGGGGGCCTCCAATTAAATATTTCCTGAAAAAACCAATTGTGAACTGTTGATTAATATTTGGGCCGGAGCAAGACAAAGGCCGGCAACTGTGATAAAATATGAAGAAGTTTCCGTTAGCCCAGGGCGGGGCAAGTAAAAAAGGACACCGGCAAAAGCCGATGTCCCCTCAGAGCACGGCGGCTCCGCTTGGCACTCCCGGCGCGATTCGAACGCGCGACCTTCCGCTTAGGAGGCGGATGCTCTATCCTGCTGAGCTACGGAAGCAAATCAATAGCTTGATTATTCTAGCGCAGATTTATCTCCGTGTCAATAAATACTTAGCATAGAAGGGGAAAAAATGCTTAAACTCAAGGGGATCAAAAAGGACTACATAGTGGGTGATTCCGTCGTCCATGCCCTGAAAGGCATAGACCTGGAGTTCCGGGAGAGCGAGTTCGTGGCCATTCTGGGGCACTCCGGCTGCGGCAAGACCACGCTGCTGAACATCATCGGCGGACTGGACCAGTACAGCGCCGGCGATCTGATAATCAACGGCCGCTCCACCAAGAACTTCAGCGACGGCGACTGGGATGTCTACCGCAACCACTCCGTGGGATTTGTCTTCCAGTCCTATAACCTTATCCCCCATCAGAACGTGCTGTCCAACGTGGAGCTGGCCCTGACCCTCTCCGGGGTGGGGGCTGCCGAGCGCAGAGCCCGGGCCAAAGCCGCCCTGGAAAAGGTGGGTCTGGGAGACCAGCTGAACAAGAAGCCAAACCAGATGTCCGGAGGCCAGATGCAGCGGGTGGCCATCGCCCGGGCCCTGGTGAACGACCCGGACATACTCATGGCCGACGAGCCCACCGGCGCCCTGGACTCCGAGACCTCGGTGCAGATAATGGATATCCTGAAGGAGATATCCAAGGACAAGCTGGTCATCATGGTCACCCACAACCCGGAGCTGGCGGATTCCTACGCCAGCCGCATCATAAAGCTCAAGGACGGCCTTATTGTGGACGACAGCGACCCCTACGACTCCAAGGGTCAGGTGCGCCAGGGGAGCTTGGGCAGAAAGACCTCCATGAGCTTCATCACGGCTCTGGCCCTGTCCACCAACAACCTGATGACCAAAAAGGCCCGCACCATCCTCACCGCCTTTGCCGGCAGCATAGGCATAATAGGCATAGCCCTTATCATGTCCCTGTCCAACGGCATACAGAATTATATAGATAAAGTGCAGAAGGACACCCTGGCCAGCTACCCCATAACTATCCAGGCAGAGAGCATGGACATGACCAGCATGATGACCTCCCTTATGGGGGTGCAGGCCCAGGCGGCGGAAAACCAGCACGACAAGGACGCCGTCTATTCCAGCACCGTCATGTACGACATGATGAACTCCATGGTCTCCGCCGAGACCCAGACCAACAATCTAAAAGCCTTTAAAGAATACCTGGAGAGTCCGGACAACGGCGTTTCCCCCTATGTGAGCACCGTCCAGTATTCCTACGACCTGGACATGAACATCTACGCCAAGGACGTGGACGACAATATAGTAAAGACCGACGTGGTGAACCTGCTGGAGACCGCCATGAGCGAGACCTTCGGCGGGGACTACAGCTCCTATTTCTCCACCTTCGGACAGATGTACTCCGTCATGGACGTGTGGCAGGAGATGCTGCCCGGGGAAAACGGGGAGGCCGTGAACCCCATGGTGAAGAGCCAGTACGACGTGCTCTACGGCAAGTGGCCGGAGAAGTATGACGAGGTGGTGCTGGTGGTGGACAAGAACAACGAGGTCTCCGACCTGGTGCTCTACGCCCTGGGGCTCAAGTCCAACAGCAACCTCTCCGAGGATATGCAGGCCTTCATGGACCAGGAGAACCTCACCAGCGAAGTGGAGAGCTGGAGCTATGAGGACATATGCAGCCGTTCCTTCCGCTACATCTACCCCGCCGACCAGTACAGGTGGGACGAGGAGAAGGAGGAATATGTGGACCTGGCGGAGGAGGACCTGGGTCTGCGCAACCTCTACGACAAGGGTCTGGAGATAAAGATCGTGGGCATAGTCCGCCAGAACGCCGACGCCATGTCCGCCATGATGACCGGCTCCATAGGCTACACCCACGAGCTGGTGGAATATGTGGTGGAGCAGGCCGCCGGTAAGGACCTGGTGAAGCGGCAGCTGGCCGACCCGGAGACGGATGTTTTCAACAACCTGCCCTTCCTGGATAAGGAGGACGAGGCCCTCACCGACAGCCGCAAGGCCCAGGCCGCCATGGATTATATCGAGGCCGCCGACGACGAGCAGCTGGCCGACCTCTATGTGAAATACATGAGCATCCCCGAGGAGGACTATGTCCAGGACCTCATCGACGAGCAGATGGAGGACACCACCAGAGCCGACGTTGAGGACATGATCCTGGATTACTACCCCAGCTACGCCTCCATGCTGGAGGACATGGACGACGATACCCTCTTTGATTATGTGGAGCAGATGATTGCTCAGCAGATCGAAGAGCAGTACGGCGCCCAGATGGAAAAGATGTACAGCTACCTCTCCGACAGCCAGCTGGCCAGGGATTTCCAGATCCTCAGCCTGGAGGAGGACGACTATGTCTGGCTCTACGACCACGCCATGCCCCCGGTGTACTCCACCGGAAGCTATGAGGAGAGCCTGAAGAAGCTGGGCTATGTGGACATGGACAGCCCCAGCACCATAAACCTCTATGCCGCCAGCTTTGAAAACAAGGACAGCGTGGCGGAGGCCATAGAGGACTATAACCAGAGCGTGGAAGAGGAGGACCAGATAGAGTATACCGACGTGGTGGCCCTGCTCATGAGCTCCATCACCACGATTATCAACGTGATAAGCTATGTGCTCATAGCCTTCGTGGCCATATCGTTGGTGGTCTCCTCCATAATGATAGGCATCATAACCTACATAAGCGTGCTGGAGCGCACCAAGGAGATAGGCATACTCCGGGCCATAGGCGCTTCCAAGCGGGATATCTCCCGGGTCTTCAACGCCGAGACCTTCATCATCGGCCTCACCGCCGGCGTCATCGGCATAGCGGCGACTCTGCTGCTGAACATTCCCATCAACGTGATTATCCACGATTTGACGGGTATCTCCGCCATAAACTCCACCCTGCCGGCGGAGGGCGGCGCCATACTGGTGCTCATCAGCGTGTTCCTCACCTTCATCGCCGGACTCATCCCCTCCGGCCTTGCCGCCAAGAAGGACCCGGTGGAGGCCCTGAGGACCGAGTAAAATCAAAAAGCCGCCTTATGTGACATTATCACTGATAAGGCGGGAAACTGAGGGTATAATAAAGCCACAAAATAAAGATACAGGAGGACGAAAAAATGTCTGTAATCCACGTAGATAAGAACAGTTTTCAGCAAGAGGTAGTCAACAGCTCCAAGCCCGTGCTGCTGGACTTCTGGGCCAGCTGGTGCGGACCCTGCCGGATGGTGGCTCCCATCCTGGACGAGATAGCCCAGGAGCGCAGCGACATAAAGGTATGCAAGGTGAATGTGGACGAGCAGCCGGAGCTGGCAAGACAGTTCGGCATCATGAGCATCCCCACCCTGATGGTGTTCAAAGACGGCAAGGTGGTCAACCAGGCCGTGGGCGCCAGACCTAAGGCACAGATCCTGGCAATGCTTTGATGAGCAAAAATGCACCCGCTGCAAAAAACTTAATTTGCAGCGGGTGATTTACTGCCCTGTCTCAGCCGTCCCTCAGTGCCTCCAGGGCCTCCGGGTCGGAGAGCTCAATGGCGCCCCGGCTCAGCTTTACCATGCCCTCGCCCTGGAAATACCGGAGCATGCGGGTGACCACCTCCCGGGCGCTGCCCAGGTGCCGGGCTATAAGCTCGTGGGTGATCTTTAAAACCGGGCTGCCCTCCAGGGAGGACTCCTCCAGCAGGAAGGCCGCCAGGCGCTTGTCAAAGCTCTTCCACAGTATCTGCTCTATGAGCCACATCACTTCGGAAAAGCGGCTGGCCATTATCTCGTTGGTGTAGTTTGCCAGGGGGGCGGACTGCTCCATCAGCCCTTTGTATATCTCCGCAGGGACAAGATACAGCAGAGAGTCCTTCTCCGCCTGGATGTTCACCTGAAACTGGATGCTGCGCATGATGCAGGAGGCGGAGAAAAGGCAGATGTCCCGGGGGAAGAGGCGGTATATGCTTATCTCCCGGCCCTCCTCCGAGAGGATATAGGCCCGGAGCTGGCCGGACTCCACCAGGTACAGCCCGGTGCAGTCCATGTCCCCACTGTGGATCATCTCGCCCTTCTTTACGCTGCGCTGCCGGAGAGAGCTTTCCAGGCTCTGCCTCTGCCCCGGCTCCAGCTTGTCCCACATGGGGAAAAATTCTCTTGGCTCCATTTATCCCCCTCCCTTGCTCAGTCAAGTATATAGGGCTTTTGCCCCAATGTCAACTGAGTGATATGGTCACCGAAGTCTGAGGCCCGGGGGTATATAATGGTTTCAACAGGCAAAGCCCGGAGCCGAAAGGCGGAAAGGAGAAACTACATGAAAGCAAAATACAGAAAGTTACTGCGCATGGCCCTGTTTATCCTGGGCGGCGCTATACTGGGATACGGCTATTACTATTTCTTCGGCTGTGACGGCAGCTGCGCCATCACCTCCAGCCCCTGGCGCTCCATGCTCTATGTGGCGGTGATAGGCGGCCTGGTAGCAGCCATAACCGAAAAGGAGAACAAAGAGTGCAATACCTGATATCCTTCCTGGAAGGCATAATAACCTTCATATCCCCCTGCCTGCTGCCCATGCTGCCCATATATGTCTCCTACTTTGCCGGAGGCGGTGAGCGCAGCCATCTGAAGACCCTGAAAGCTGCTCTGGGCTTTGTGGCGGGCTTCACCATAACCTTCATGGCTCTGGGGGCCCTGGCGGGCACCGTGGGCAGCTTCCTTAAAAGCCACCAGACGGCGGTGAACATAGTCTCCGGCCTGGTGGTCATCCTCTTCGGTCTGAGCTTCATGGGCGTAATAAAGCTGAATATTTTCCGCGGCGGGAGCCGGAGCGTGAACACGGAGAACATGGGCTTTTTCCCGGCCCTGGTCTTCGGCCTGGTCTTCTCCGTCAGCTGGACCCCCTGCGTGGGGGCCTTCCTGGGCTCGGCGCTGATGCTGGCCTCTCAGCAGGGCCAGGCCCTCACCGGCACCCTGATGCTGCTGGCTTACTCCCTGGGCCTGGGCATACCCTTTGTGCTCAGCGCCCTGCTCATCGACTATCTAAAATCCGCCTTTGACTGGATAAAGCGCAACTACAAAGTTATCAACATAGTCTGCGGCGCCCTGCTGGTGCTGGTCGGCCTGATGATGGCCACCGGCAGCCTGGGCCGCCTGCTGGCCCTGCTGAGCTGAAGGAGGCCGCCATGAACAAGGATAAACGAATAATGCCCATTATCATATTGGTCCTGGTGCTGGTGGTAGGGGGAGCGGGCTTCCTCTACGGACGGCTCAGCTCCGGCTACAGCCCACAGCAGCTCCAGGTCCAGGGGGGAGAGCAGGTCCCCGCCGCCGGGGTCTCGCCCACGCCCCGGTCTGCCGCCCAGGCGGAGGAGAGCGGGGAAGAGGAGACGGCGCAGGCCGGGGAGGAGAGCGTCCAGGCCCCGGACTTCACGGTCTATGACGCCGAGGGCAATGCGGTGAAGCTCTCTGACTATTTCGGCAAGCCCATAGTTCTCAACTTCTGGGCCAGCTGGTGCGGCCCCTGCCAGAGCGAAATGCCGGACTTCGACGAGGCCCACAGGCAGCTGGGGGATGAGGTGCAATTTCTCATGGTGAACATGACCGACGGCTCCCGGGAGACGGTGGACTCCGCCTCCGCTTTCATCGCCGAAAAGGGCTATGGCTTCCCGGTGCTCTATGACACGGACATGGACGCCGCCGTGAGCTACAGCGTCTACTCCCTGCCCAGCACCTATTTCATTGCCGCCGACGGCTCCGCCGTGGCAAGGGCCATCGGCGCCATAGATGCCGAGACCTTGCAGACGGGCATAGACATGATATACAGCGAAGAGTAAAAACTCATAAGGCTAAGAAAACTCCCGTGCCGTAAGGGTCTGGGGACTGGAGACTGTCAAAAAAGCCTCGCAGAGTTTTTTCGCCGCGGCGAAAAAATAAATTCAATCGTTTTCCGCGGCGACATGTTCGTCGCGGAAAACACCTCTCACGGAGCTGAGTGTCGAATTGTACGCCGTAGGCGTACAAACGAGGCATGAAGCGAAGTGCAAGCCCTTTTGTCAAAGAAGGTGTAGCCTTCTTTGACAAGATAGAAAACTCCCGTGCCGGCGGCACGGGAGTTTTGGTTTTATGGCTATACATGCAACGGGGGAGAAGGGCTTTTACTTGTTCTTGTTTTTAAGTATGCGCACCTCGCGCTTTGCGGCATAGGGGAGTATGGCTTTCAGCTTATCCTCAGCTCTGTACATATTGCTGCAGTCCGGCAGGTCGCGGCGGAGATGGATGGCGTCGAACTCGCACTTGGTGGTGCACAGTCCGCAGCCGATGCACTTGTTCTCGTCCACCACGGTGGCTCCGCAGCCCAGGCAGCGGGCGGCCTCTTTCCTGACCTGCTCCTCGGTGAAGGTGACCCGGTCATTGGAAAAGCTCTTGGCCTTGCTCTTGTCGTGGGCAGGGACCTGGCGGGGGGCGCTGTCAAAGCCGATGGGTATGAGGACTTGGGATTTGTCCAGCTGGACGAACTTCCTCAGGTTCCGGTGGATGCGCAGGTCCTGGCCGGGCTGGACGAAGCGGTGGATGGACTCGGCCCCCACGCGGCCCGCCGCTATGGCGTCTATGGCGAACTTGGGGCCGGTGACAAAGTCGCCGCCGGCAAAGATGTCCTTCTGAGCGGTCTGGGCGGTGACCTCGTCCACGATGACGGTGCCCTTGTTGGTGAAGTTCATGGCCTCGGGGTCTATGCCGCCCAGGTCGATGAGCTGGCCCACGGCTCCGATGACGCTGTCCACCTCTATGGTCTCAAACTTGCCGGTACCCACAGGCTTGCGGCGGCCGTCGGCTCCGGCCTCGCCCAGCTCCATCAGCTCCACTTTAACGGCGCTGACCTTGCCCTCGCTGCCGACTATCTCGCTGATGTTGGTGAGGAAGCGGAACTGCACGCCCTCCTCCATGGCCTCGGCCAGCTCCTCCTCGTCGGCGGGCATCTCGCTCTGGCTGCGGCGGTAGAGCACATAGGTTTCCTTGGCACCCAGGCGCACGGCGGTGCGGCACACGTCCATGGCCACATTGCCGCCGCCGATGACTGCGCACTTCTCGCCTATCTCCGGCTTCTCGCCCAGGTTCACCCGGCGCAGGAAGTCTATGCCGCCCATCACGCCGGAAAGCTCCTCCCCGGGCACGCCCAGGGGAGCGGACTTCTGGGCGCCGATGGCCAGGTAGAAGGCCTTGTAGCCCTGCTCACGGAGCTGAGCCAAGGTGACATCCTTGCCCACGTCCACGCCGCATTTGAACTCCACACCCATCCGGCGCAGCACCTCAATCTCGGCGTTGACCACGTCCTTCTCCAGACGGAAGGAGGGGATGCCAAGGGTGAGCATGCCGCCGGGGACGGCGTTGCGGTCAAAGACGGTGACGTTCTCGTAGCCCATCATGGCCAGGTAGTAGGCGCAGCTCATGCCGGCGGGGCCGGCTCCGATGACGGCTATCTTCTCCGGGAACTTTTCAAAGTTGGGGCGGAAGTTCTTCAGAGGCGGTATGTAGCGGTTCTCCTCCTTCAGCTCCTGCTGGGCAACGAACTTCTTTATCTCGTCAATGGCCACGGCCCGGTCCAGGTCGCCCCGGGTGCACTCCTCCTCGCAGCGGCGGTTGCAGATGCTGCCGCAGACGGCGGGGAAGGGGTTGTCCTGCTTTATGAGCTTCAGGGCGTCCAGATACCGGCCCTCCGCCGCCATCTTGATATAGCCCTGGACGGCTATGTGGGCGGGGCAGGCGGTCTTGCAGGGGGAGGTGCCGCTGTCATAGCAGTTTATCTCGTTGTCCTCTTTGTAGTTGGGGTTCCATTTCTCCGGCCCCCACTTCACCGCATCGGGCAGCTCCTGCTTGGGGTATTGGATGGGGCCGTTCTTGGTGCAGAGCTTCTGGCCCAGCTTGGCGGCTCCTGCGGGGCAGACCTCCACGCACTTGCCGCAGGCCACGCAGTTCTCCGTGTCCACATGGGCCACGTAGGCGCTGCGGGACAGGTTGGGGGTGTTGAAATACTGGGAGGTGCGCAGGGCATAGCACACGCCGGTGGGGCAGTTGCATATGCCGAAGATCTTGTTCTCGCCGTCGATGTTGGTTATCTGGTGCACATAGCCCAGATCCTCGGCCCGCTTCAGCAGGTCCAGGACCTCCTCCTTGGTGGCGTATCTGCCCTTGCCGGTCTGCACGCAGTAATCGGCAAACTCGCCCACGCCTATGCACCACTCGTCGGGCACGTCGCCGGAGCCCCGGCCCTGGAGGGTCTCGCTGCGGCGGCAGGAGCAGACGCCCACGCCCAGGTGGCCCTCGTACTTATCCAGCCAGTGGGACAGGTGCTCGATGTCCAGGGACTGGGACTGGGCGGGTATGGCCTTCTCCACCGGGATGACGTGCATGCCTATGCCGGCTCCTCCGGGAGGCACCATGGGGGTGACATGCTCCAGGGGCAAAAAGGACATGCGCTCAAAGAAATGGGTGACCTCCGGATTCGTCTCCGGTATGGTCTTGTGCATCAGCAGCATCTCCGCAGAGCCGGGCACGAACATGCACAGCACATAGCGCTTGTTCTCGTCGGTCATGGGCAGGCCCTTCTCGCCCCAGTGGAACTCGATAAGGCCGATGACCGCCATCTCCTGGAGCAGATCCCGGAGATGGTCCTTGTCCTTGCCGGTGGCCTTGGCCAGCTCGTCCAGGGACATGGGCACCCGCTTTTTCATCTTCAGGGCCACTTCCACGATCTCGTCGTTCAGCACATTGGCAAAGCCCCAGTATTCCGGATCCTCCTCCGTTATCTTGGCAAGGCCCAGCTGCTGGGGTATCCTGTCGGTTATTTTCTTTCCCAGCTTAAATAAATTTTCCTTATTGGTAACCATTGTTTTCCCCCTTTATATCAATTCGGATCGACATATCCATACCAATTAAAGAATAGCACATTATGTGCATGTTGTCACGCAATTTTATGGATAAAGCCTGAAATTTTTACACTTATGCACAATTTGTCAAAAATATATCTTTCAGGAAAATACACTTGTATTTTTCCCGGGGACGGATTATCATATATTTGAAGAAGAATGTGTGCAGCAGGAGGTGCAGGATGCTGGATAATTATCTTATAATCCATAAGAGTATTTTGCCGGAGTACTATGAAAAGGTGCTCCAGGCCCGGCGGCTCCTGGAGGACGGAAAGGTGCACGAGGTGAGCCAGGCCGTCAGGCAGGTGGGCATATCCCGCAGCACCTACTACAAGTACAAGGACTTTATCCTGGAGCCCTCGGATATTGCCGGAGGGCGCAAAGCGGTGCTGTCCATGATGCTCACCCATGAGCAGGGCGTGCTCAGCGCCCTGCTGACGGAGATATCCCAGGTGGGATGCAGCGTGCTCACCATCACCCAGAGCCTGCCCATCCGGGGCAAGGCCAGCGTAACCATGTCCCTGGACATCAGCAATATGGCCACGACCCTGACGGAGCTGCTGAAAAAAATCGAACATATTTCCGGCGTGGAGCAGGCCCGGCTGGTGGCCGTGGAATGAAAAATCGGGAAGACCCTGCGGGGTACAAAGGAGGCTTTCCATGAACAGAAGCGACAGAGAATACAAAAACTATGTTTCCATCCTCAACGAGGAGCTGCTGCCCGCCATGGGCTGCACCGAGCCCGTGGCGGTGGCCTATGCCGCGGCCAAGGCCAGGGAGGTGCTGGGCTGCTTTCCGGAGCGCTGCCGGCTCTATGTCAGCGGCAACATTATTAAAAACGTCAAGAGCGTGGTGGTGCCCAACACCGGCGGCCTGAAAGGGCTGAAGGCCGCTGCCGCCGCCGGCATAGTCGCCGGCAAGGCGGAGCTGCAGATGAGCGTCATTGCCGAGACCGAGCCCGAGGAAATACCCAAGATACAGGAATATATCGACAGTCACGAGATACTCATTGAGCGCAAAGAGGGGGAGAGCGCCCTCTACATAGAGGTCATCCTGGAAGGGGAGGGCCACAGCAGCAGGGCCGTCATCAGCGACTACCACACCAATATCGTCCTGCTGGAAAAGGACGGGGAAGTCCTCTTCCAGAAGGAGCCGGAGCTGCGCTCCAGCTTCGCCTCCGACCACAGCCTCATGAGCCTGGAGGGCATGTGGGACTTTATTAACACCGTGGAGATAGAGGACATCAGCGGAGTGCTGGACAGCCAGATAAGCTGCAACAGCGCCATCTCCCGGGAGGGCCTGGAAAAACCCTGGGGGGCCCAGATAGGCCGCATCCTCCTGAAAAACGCCAGCGACACCAAGACCCGGGCCATGGCCAGGGCCGCCGCCGGCTCCGACGCCCGCATGAGCGGCTGCGAGAAGCCGGTGGTCATCGTGGGCGGCAGCGGCAACCAGGGCCTCACCGTCACCATGCCGGTGCTGGAATATGCCGAGCGCCTGGGCAGCAGCCGGGAACAGGTATACCGGGCCCTGGCTTTGGCAAACCTCATGGCCGTATATCTCAAGAAGGATATAGGACGCCTCTCCGCCTACTGCACCGCCGTCACCGCCGGAGTGGGCGCCGGCTGCGCCGTGGCCTATCTGGACGGCGGCAGCCTGGAGGCGGTGCGCCAGACCATAGTCAACGACCTGGCCGTGCTCTCCGGCATGTTCTGCGACGGGGCCAAGCCCTCCTGCGCCGCCAAGGTGGCAAACTCCGTGGGCGCCGGCATCATGGGCTATGAGATGTACAAAAACGGCCAGAGCTTCAGCGGGGGCGACGGCTTCCTCCAGTCCTCTGCCGACGACACCATCGACGCCGTGGCGGAGATAGCCCGGGAGGCCATGACCGAGACCGACAAGAAGATACTGGACATCATGGTCTCCAGCTCCAACAAGGAGCAGTGAGCCGGAAAAATAGCCGGCAATAAGAAACATAACGAAAGCCAGATCAAATGGACAGTCCCCGGGGAAAGCGGCTAACCGTCTTTCTTCGGGGACATTTTATGATGAAATTAAATTGTTATGTTAACTTATTGACTGTTTAGGAAAGAGATGGGTCATTTTTTCGCTTTTGTGTTGCAATATATCAACGTTGCCAATACGCTTAAAAGAATGAGAGCGCTGGAACCCAGGCCATAAGGCAGCATTTCCGACTCGGTCATGGCTCCGGTCTCCACACGGTAGCCCAGCCAGGCCAGCACGCACATAAGAACCGCACAAAGAAGGCATATCAGGCCTGTGGCCCGGCACAGTTTCTTCTCGTCGTATTTGTCCCGTTCCTCCTGAGAGGCGGTATTGTAACCGGCAATGAGCCAGGCGCCCTTGCCCATGAGAAGAAAGATAGCCATGACCAGAAAAACCAGCGCCATGACAAGCAGTATTATAACTCCGGACATAGTGAGAGTCCTCCTTTTTGTGTGCTGCGATTTGCATTTTTATTATACCACAGAGCATCGGGGCGCACAAGAAGGAAGGGTAAGAAGGCCCCAGGCAGCAGAGGAGAGCGTACAGCCTGGGGCCTTTTGTGCTTATTTTACAGGACACTGGCGGCCGGTGTTGTCTATCATAGTTTTGCCGCTGAGCAGTATTTGGGATATGGGGACTATCTTATAGCCGTCGGCTATGAGGGACTCGATTATTCCCGGCAGAGCCTCCGGGGTGTTGTCGGCCGCATTGTGGAAAAGCACTATGCTTCCCGGCTGCACCTTATCCAGCACCCGACCCTGTATCTCCTGGGCGGATATGCCCTTCCAGTCAAGACTGTCTACGTCCCACTGCACTGCCGTCATGCCCATGGAGCTAACGGAGCTTATGACATGGTCGTCATACTCGCCATAGGGGCAGCGGAAGAGTGTGGGCGTGACCCCTGTGACGGCGGCAATCTTCTCATTGCAGGCGGTGATGTCCGCCACAATCTCCTCGCTGCTGAGCTGGGAGAAATGGGCATGGGTAGATGAGTGGTTCATCACTTCGTTGCCGTTGTCCGCCAGTGCTTTTACGGACTCCGGATACTTATCCACCCAGTCTCCAACCACAAAAAAAGTGGCGTTTATCTGGTATTTGTTAAGTATGTCGATGAGGGTCTGGGTGTCTTCATTGCCCCAGGCGGCGTCGAAGGAGATGGCAACCACCTTTTCGTCCCGCTGCACGGAGTAGACCGGCAGCTGGCGGGAGGAGGCGGAGGCCCCCACCAGGGCGGGGTTGTTCACGGTCCAGAAAATCAGCACCACCGCCAAAATCATGCCTATGCCCGAAAGGGCGCCTCTGTGTCTTTTGGTAAAGCCTTTCAAGTCCAACAAGCGCATCACTCCTTTGTGTACATCCTATGACAAGCAAGGGCAGGATATTATCGGACATTCATAATCCAGATGTTTGTATCTCATATTGAAATGAGACGCCCGTACCAGGGCGTCTCAGAGGTTCAAAAAGATCATAAATGTTGGATAGAACAGCAAAGCAGCACATGGGAAAGCCCTGGCGTCTCAGCCTGGGGCCTTCATGCAGCACCTGACGGTTGTAAAGGCCATAATGATGAGAGTAGTAGGTGAGAAGATCATGGGCTGATCCGCAGAGCCGCCAAAGCTGTCAATACATTATCTGGCAGATCTAGGAAAACGAATATTTTTTCCCCGCTTCCAAGACATGAATGGTGTGATTTGAGGCAAATATTTCATTCTTTGTCTCTCGGATTTTCTGCTGCATACACAGGTATTCAGAGAGACGGTCATTCATGGCGCTATCTTCCGTATTTAAAAAACCGTCGATAAACGCAGACGGCATTACAAATCTTCTGCTGCCGGAATCAAAGCTGACAGTAACGGACGTGGCATTTTGCTCAGTGATGATTCCCGCTCCGAACAATTTATGCTTCACGGACATGCCGATAATGTCCGTACCGCACAAGCGCTCCTGCTGCAAATGCAGCTCCTCCAGGGCTTGCTGGCTTTTGCTGATGCGCTGCCGGCATTCCTGAATTTTCTTTTCACGCAGCAGCTCACGGTTATAATGAGATTTTGCTTGCTCAGTCTTTACTGCCATATCATCCTCCGAAATTTAATCAGTCAAAAATACACGACAATTTTTTACCACTCAGTTCAGATATTCTCCTAGGGGAGAACTGTTATGCTGCTTGATGATTTTAATGATAATTGAGCCGTCAGGCTGAATGCTCTGCTCAATTATCTTGTATTTGGTTCTGCTGCGCTCCAGCGATCTCTTGTATTGTTCCACATCCTGCTGCACATGCCTGACTGCCCAGCTGTGTTCGGCGCCTTCTTTCAGGGTAAAATGAAGTGTTTGGCAGAGACAGGCTGCTTTGACTCGTTTCATATAGCGATATCCTCCCTTGAAATGACAATGAAATATGCTATCCTTGTCATTATTATACAATTATTATATCTAAAATTTGTGCATAATTCAAAGGCACTTTTATACAATCTTTCAAAAAAAGCATTTGGTAATTGTGCGCACGGAACAATCTGTTGCCAGGGTTTTTGCCGTTTATTCCGGCCATGCACCTATTTCCGCTGCCGTTTGAGAAAAAAACAAACACAAGCAAATATTGAAAAATTGCTTGAAATTTAGTATAATAATACAGAGGTGATTTCATTGTCTGCTTCAAAAGGGGATCTTACGGCGGGCGCTCCCGGGAGGAAGCTGCTCGCCTTTGCGCTGCCCATATTAGCTATAAATATGTTCCAGGCGATATACAATGCAGCCGACATGGTCATACTCGGCCAGGTCACCGGCGCTCCCGGTATGAGTGCCGTTGGTATTGGCGGGCAGGTCACGACAGTGGTGCTTGTAGTCGTGACGGCTATTGCAAACGGAGCTGCGGCGATCATGGGACGTTATTTCGGAGCAGGCAACCGGGAGGGCATAAGGCGGCTGCTTTTTACGATGCTCAGTTTTACCCTCATCATAGCGCTGGTGATGACGGCGGCGGTAATCGCTGCATGCAGGCCTATTCTGCATTTCCTGAACACCCCTGCCGAGAGCTTTGAAGAGGCGGTGTCCTACCTCACCATCTGCATGTGCGGAACTGTGGTGGTGTATGCCTACAACGCTTTCTACGCCGTGCTGCGTGCCACTGGCAACAGCACGGACCCAATGCGGATAATGCTGCTGACGACTGCCGAGAACATTGCGCTTGACTTGCTGTTCATTGCTGTATTTCGGCTCGGTGCGGCGGGAGCCGCTATTGCTACTGTGATAAGCCAGGCGACCAGCGCCGTGCTCATCTGCCGCTGCGTATGCAGGGCAGGTTACTTTGAACTTCGACACGGAGTGCTGAAGCTGGAACACAGTGTGCTCCAGGGGCTGCTGCGCATCTGTGCACCGCAGGTGGTTCAGATGGTACTGACCAATACCAGCTTCCTGCTCATAAACGGCCTTATCAATGTTTTTGGTGTGAACCACTCGGCGGCAGCTGCAGCGGTGTCGAAAATCTGGAACCTGACAGTTTTGGCCGGGCAGGCGCTTATGGCCGCAATGATAAGTATGACCGCCCAGAACTGTGCCAAGGGCGAATATCGCCGTGTACTCAGAGCGCTTTATACAGGCTGCCTTACGGCGGCAGGGATTGGCGGAGTTTTTACACTGCTTTGCGAGCTCATCCCCGGTCAGATACTGAGCCTCTTCAACAACGACACACTTGTCGTTACTGCGGGTATCAGCTATCTGCGCTATTTTGCCATAGGATTCATGGCCGAGAACGCTATGTTCTGCCTTTTCGGCACACTTACCGGCTCCGGCCACACCCTTGTGCCCATGTGCTGCGCTGTGATCACCTCCTACCTTGTTCGCTATCTCTTTGCTCTTGTCCTGAGCAGGCATACGGCGCTGGGCTTTGACGGAATTGCCATAGCATACAGTCTTGCTCCTTTTATAAGTGCAGGCATCTGCGGGACCTTTATTGCTACGGGCAGATGGAAAAAGGTGAATATTGCCCAGTAGCAGGCTTCCCCCTAAGGCTGCGCTTTTAAAAAAATATAAGAAATCCGTCAAGGACAAACTCTGCGTTTTGCGTCCCTGACGGATTTCTTTTTTCCGGCTTTTATTAAAAAGATTTTTGAGATTCTTTCGGCACCATAAGATTATTTCCGAAAGCGCCTGACCTTGGACCAATGAGCTTTACTGCCGCACCTGACAGAGCTACGGGCGGGTTGCTTGAATTTACAATGGCTTCCTGAGCACAACACTGCCGTGGAGGTCGCACACCGGCATTGGAAGTATGGCTTGTGCGGCGCAAAACTCGGAGAGGGCTTTGGCTGTGCCGCAGTATTGAGTACCGTTCACATCGTGCACCATCAGCGCACCGCCGGGACTGAGGCACTCTCAAAAGAGGGGCAGGGCCGCTGCCGTAGGTGCATAGAGAGCAGCGTCTATTGAAACAAAGGCGAAGACCCTTCCCTCGCAGGATGCAAAGCTGTCCGGAAACCAGCCCTTGTGGAAATCCGTCTGCTCAGGAAAGGGCATACGTTTCCACACGGTGTTCACGTTGGTCTCGGAAAAATCCCCGGCTTGTGCGTCTGAAAGCCCCTCACGGCGTTCAAGCTCCACGTCCCGTTCGGCAAAACCGGTGAATGTGTCAAAGAGCTGGAGCATTCTGTCCGGGAAGGCGGCATTTATACATAGGGCAAAGTCACCACGATAAACTCCCAGCTCCGCAACGTCTCCCGGTATATTCAGCTCGTGCATCTGCTCGGCCAGCAGGCGCATGGTGGCCACACGTGCATCAAACACGGCAAGCTGTTTTGGCCTCATTACAGGGCCATCGTAGCCCAGACTGCGCAGCTGCGCCTCCATTTGGGCTGCGCATGCCTCATCAAGGACGCAGAGACAGAAACAGTCCGGGTCGCAGATGAGGCTCTCCCGCAATGACACGATTGGCAGGCCGGCAAGGCTGCCGCCACACTTTTCTTCCGAATTGTCCGCAAAGCAAATTGCCCGGTAATTCACGCCCAGCAGCCGGGATACCATGGCCCCGGTTTGGCCTGCACCGAAAAGCACGGTTTTTATCACTCTGTTACCTCCCTTGCAGAATCAACTATAAGCTGTCGTGCCTTGTCACGTAGGAGCTGGCTTCGCACGGGCTCAGCCTCGACCTCGGCCATGACAGCCTCTAATTCAAGCCCGGTCGTCCCTGCTATCTGGCGGTAGACCTCCGCAAGCTCTTCATCAGTGACCTCAAGGCCTTCGCATTCTGCCACAGCGGTCAACAGCAGGTCGAACCTTGCTGCATCCTCGGCCATTGGCCGTTTATTCTCTCTCCAGAGCTCGAGGGTCTGGTCTACAGAGCCAAGGTAGGCGTCAAAGGCAGCATCTATCTTCTGCTCATCCGTCATGGAACGCTTTTTTGAGGAGTGCTCCCGGATGAGGCGGTCCAGCATTTCGTCAAAGCCACGGGGTATGGGCCGGTAGCGCTCTACCAATTCCCTCACCAACTCCCGAAAGCGCTCGGGGGAGAGTTCGGGGTTGTCGCCGGAGACAGTTTGAAGCATGACGTCCAGCGCCTCGGCACGTACCTGAGCCTTGGGGCGGACAATGTCTGTCTCACGATAAGCACCGTCCAGGATATCGATGAAGTCAGCAAGAACGTGGTAGATGGCATCATGTGCAATACGGAGCTTTTCTCCGGCTAACATGGATTCAAGCTTCTGCTCTACCATGCCCTTTGGCGGCTCGCCCCTCATGTTGGCGCAGGCGGCTGAGAGAGCTGCGGCAGTGAAGCGCTCGCTCTCTGCCCGGGGTATGTGCACCTCAAGGCTGCGATATTCACCCAGCTCCACCTCAGGGTAGATGTCACAGGTGACGGTGAACTTTGCTCCACCGCCGTCGAGCCAGGTGACCTGGGTGAGCTGGGGACGGCCTACGGTGCGGATGCCGTGCCGTGTGAGCCAGAGGCCATAAAGCCGAGGTACACACAGAGCCAGCGCCTCATCAAAGAGCACGGTCTCGCCGTATAGCCTTTCCAGCTCCCTCCGGGGCGCAAGTCCGGCGGCACAGCCGGGCACGGGGAAGCGCTGGGAGTTTTCGACATATGCGTCGTCCAGCGCCTTGGCAAACTCTTTGGGCTCTATTTTGAGCGTGACGGTTATGGCGCTGCCGTCACGGTTTTGGGAAAGTTCAAGCATTGAGCGGCCTCCTTTGACGAAAGGGGCACCGGGCGGGCCGATGCCCCTAGCTATATTATGATTTCGGCGCTTTTATTACAGCCTTGGTAAGAGGTATGCCGGAGAAAATGCCGCAGAGCGCCGAGACATAGACTGTGGCCAGGGCTATGGGATAGCAGCTCCACCAGGCGGCGAAGAAGTGCGGCCCAATGCCGGCGTTTACGGCGGTCATGAGCAGAGTCATAAACGTGCCCATGACAAGAGCAAGGATAATGGTCGAGGCAAAGGTAAAACCCGGAGTGTCCGGCCTGAGTTTACAGGCTCCGGCAAATTTTGCCCCCCAGGAGATGACAGGCACAATAAACACGAAGATGGTGCTCACCGGGTAGGCAATGGCAAAACCAACAAGAAAGGACTTAAACGTGAGAAAGCCGTTGAGCGCAGGCAGCATGAGACTGAGTGCGACATTGATTATAAGAGATATCCAGAGACTGAGTATCAGGTCGAATTTGCTTAATTTCTTCATATCGATTTCCCCCTTGGTTATTTGAGGTACAAGGATATGGGAGTTGACGCTCTCCCGGGCTGCAGTATATAAGTCGTGATTCGGGCCGGCTCAGCAGATGAGCTTTTCCTCGCCGTTTGCGGAGATAATGCTGCGAATGACGAGCGTATCAGGATTGCCGGCTTTGAATGCGGCGATGGCGGCATCAAGTTCGGCGGCGTATTCCTGTTTGACTGCATATTCCAGCAGGTCGGCTCCGCTCTTAAGCATGGACTCCAGCTTGCTGACTATTTCATCCCTGCCGACTTCGCCCTGGGCACACCAAAAAGCTACGGCGAGCTTGCCTGCGGCGTGGATGTTCTCAATATTTGCCATGGCGGCATCCGGCTCGGCATACCACTCGACGGTGATAAGGTCGGCAAGACCGGGCGCAGAGGCAAGGCCGTTGAGCCGGGTGACGTACATGCAGGTGGCAGGATGGGCTCCGCCCATGCGCTTATCACGGAAGCTGTACATGAGTACCTTGTCGCCCAGCGCCTCACGCACCTCGCTAATCATTTCGGGCATAACGACAAACCTGGTTTCAAACACGTCCTCAAATTCGTCTATGCGCCACTCGACAATGTGGAAGGAGCTGTCCTGCGCAAGTTCGGCGGCTTTCGCCAGCACGGCTTCACGGCTCTTTTCCGTGATGGGCGCTATCCTGCTGCCCGATTTGATGCTATTGCTGCGGATTTCAATAGTTTTCATTTTCTTCACCTCAATCAAGTAATTATCCTGACTTCCTCACCTTTTTTGAAGAGCAGGTATTCGTTATGTCCTGTAAGCAGTGTCCTGACCTCTGCATCGGGGCAGGCACGGCCGACCATGAGCTCCTGATACATATCTGCCAGAAGGCGCATACGGCTTATGTCTTCAGGGTAGTATCGGATCAGGGGCATGACTGTCATGGTGCCGAGGCGGGGGATATTGTGTGTAAGATGAGGCAGCATGGCCAGCTCTTCCAGCGTCAGCTCCTCGGGATCGCCGTAGCTCTGCTCGTCCCCTCTGCGCTTAGACTCCGGCAGGGGATGGAAGATGCGAAGTTCGCTGCCCACGCTGTATTCGGCGCCCATTATCTGCTGAAGGCGGCCATACTCCGCCTTAACAAAGGCGGACTTCTCCTCCAAGATAAGCGGAAGGAGTTCCTCCTTTTGCATATTCAGCAGGGAGCTGCCGTTCAGAGCTTCGACCTTTTTGACATATTCGGTGTATCTATCCATGTTCCGGCTCCTTTCAGACACTCAGATCCAGTTCATCGATGCGGCGTATTATCTCCTGCTGCCGCTCCTCAAAGCGCAGCTCTTTGTTGTGGAGGTAGTACCTGTCACAGCCGTAGTGCCCTATGAAGCGGGCGCTGTAATAGTTTGCGGTCAGCTCGGTGACGAAGATGAGCACCTCGTCGCCGTCGGCAAAGGCTCTCTCGCAAAAGGCAAAGGCGTTGTCAAGGCTGCGGCTGCCTTCATCGGCAGCTTTGCGAAGCTTTTGCAGCTCGGCGTCGAACTCGGAACGCACCAGGGCAAAGCCGGGCTCCGAGTCCGCAGTCATCAGGCCGAGACGGAAATTTTCCAGCATGAGCAGCATGCGCTTCATCTCACGCTGGGACTGAGGCGATAGGGAAGAGGCACGCTGACCGGACTGAAGTTTCTCCGTCTGCTGAGCTATCTGTCTCTCCAGGAGCTCCGCCACACTTTGCTCCGCATCCAGCTGAGCTTTGACTTCACGCAGCTGCGCCGTCACTAGCTCGAGCACATTCTCGCTTTCGCAGACAGCCTTGAGCTTTGCCGTTACACAGTCAAAGAGCAGGCCGAGCAGACTCAGTCTCTCATCCATCGGGGCACGCTGCGCACGCAGGACGATGCTCTCCGACACCGTGCCCTCCACTATCCTCTCAACTTCGTAATCGCTGCGGTACTTGTTGTAAAGGTCGTAGTATACGGCAAAGTCTCGGGCCGTGCGTGAATCCTGGAGATACTGGCCTATAAGCAGTTCGTCCACATGCAGGCCGTTTTCCTCGTAGAGCTTTATCATTTCCGACAGGTCGTCCCAGCCTCGTGCGGTGACGAAATGCTTGCCCTCGGCGGCGTTCTCGACTTTATAGAAATCTTTTTTCCGGGCGGCGAGATAGGTCGTCACCGAAGCATGGACTCCCTTTTTATAGGCGTATTCTTTCCAGACCTCATAGTCCGGCTCTACATCTATGCGCTTGAGCCGGTCCCAGGTGACGGTGTCAAAGTCCCGCACGGACTTGTTGTACTCCGGGGGGATTGCCTGCGGTGACGAGTATCCAGCCGGGCGGCACCCGGTGCTGTCCGAATACCTTATATTGTAAAAACTGCAGCATACAGGGCGCCAAGGTCTCGGAGACACAGTTTATCTCGTCGAGGAACAATATGCCCTCCGTGATACCTGTCTCTCTCATGAGGTCGTAGATGGACCCGATTATCTCGCTCATGGTATACTCCGAAACCTGGTACCGCCTGCCGCCGTACTCCTTTTCGATAATGTAGGGCAGGCCCAGCGCACTCTGGCGTGTGTGGTGGGTCATCGAATAGGAGACGAGCCCTACGCCCAGTTCTGCGGCTATCTGTTCCATAATGGCGGTCTTGCCTATGCCGGGCGGACCTATCATGAACACCGGCCGCTGCTTTTCTATAGGTATGCGGTAGGCGCCGAACTCGTCTTTGGTGAAATAGGCCTTCATGGCAGATTCTATCTGTTCCTTAGCCTGTGCAATATTCAAAAAGCAAGCCTCCTTTCAGATGCCCAGGTCAAACTTGTCAAAAATGTCGCCTTCAAAACCTGCAGCACGGTAGTCCAGCAGCAGTGCGACTATCTCCATCGCCCGGGATCTCTGCGCCTTTTCGAGCACACGTTCGAAATCGGTGCGGCCTATGAGGCGGCGTGAGGTAAAATAGAGCACGGCATCAGGCATGTTGCGCTCAATGGCCGCCTCAAGGATGTCTGCGCAGCTTTCACCGAGAAAGCGCTCATAGGCTGCGTGTGTGTGCTCAGGGTAGCTCTCACCCCGCCGACAGTAGCCTATGGCAGCGCAAGTGCGCTCTGACATGCTTCCGAAACTATCCGGCGGCATGCCGGGAGCGACAATGGAGACGAGGCTCTCGCAGCCCTCAAAGGGCTGCGGCCCCAGAGAAGTCACGCCCTTGGGCAGAACGATCTCCCTGAGAGAGCGGCAGCGCACAAAGGCCGCAGCTCCCACATGCTCAACACTCCCGGGCAGAGTGAGAAAGATGAGGCTCTGCTTCTCCTGGAAAGCTCCCGGGGCTACGGTGCGTACTCCGTCGGGTATGCGCAGATCTGTGTCTTGCGTAATGTTTCCACAGCAGGCGTCACCGAGAATGACAAAGCCGTTTTCATCGGCAAGCGCCTCGCAGCCGTTGAAGGCACCTGCACCCATGCGCTCCAGTGCAAGGGGCAGCTCTATTTCGCACAGACTGCGGCAGCCGGAAAAAGCCTCTGCTCCGATCACCCGAACCCCGGGAGACAGACGCAGGCGGCGGAGAGAAGAGTCTCCCTTGAAGGCCCTGTCGCCGACCCGGATGCAGCTGTCCGGCAGCTCCAGGCTTCCGAGCCGCTTACAGCCTCCGAAAGCACGGGGACCGATGCCCGTTATCCCTTCGGCTACAGTGACCCGCTCCAGTGAGCTGCAGCCGAAGAAGCTGTCCTCAGGCAGTTTACCAATGCTGCCCGGCACATCTATCTCCCGCAGCAGGCGACAGCCAGAGAATGCGCTGTCACCCAGGCTTAACACCGTATCCGGAATGCGCAACCGCTCCATGCAGCGGCAGCCGGAAAAGGCCCGACGCCCTATGGTCTCAAGACCCCGGGGCAGCTCGGCACTCTCTAGGCAGATACAGCCGGAAAAGGCATCCACACCTATTGCCCGAAGACCTGTGGGAAAGCCCACGCTCCTAAGGTTCTCACACCCGGAGAAGGCCCTCTCACCAAATGCAGTGACCGGTCCGGCAAAGCGGACGGCCTCAATGTTGTTGCTCCCGAAAAACATCCAGCCCGGTAGCTTGCTCAGACTCGCAGGAAAGTTTACATAACGTATTGAACGGCAGCTGGCAAAGATGCCGTTTTCCATTTCCTCCACGCCTTCGTCAAAGCTCACTTCCGTGAGCCGGCCGCAGCCCTTGAAGCAATGCCAGCCGAGCCGCCGGACTCCGGAGGGAATATTTATTTTCGTAAGTGCGGAGCAGTCTGAAAAAGCCCTCCAGCCTATGTCCCGGACACTATTTGGAATATGTACGGAGGAAAGCAGTACACGGCCTGCAAAGGCATCGGGTGCGATGGAGACTGTGCCTTCCGGTATGACCGCCTTCCGCAGATTGCGCCTCGCTTTGAAGAGCACCCGGCCAAGGCTGAGAAAATCCTCCTGCCAATCGGTCTCGTTGGTGTCGTAGTATCTGTAAAAAGGCGTGCCGGAGAAGGCATCGGGGCCTAGCTCCACCAGGCTTGCAGGCGCTTTCACACTCTCAAGATTGGCACACCACTGGAAGGCCTCGGCGCCTATTCGCACGACGCCTTCAGGTATGGATATCTCGCATATGTCCCGGCAGTCCTTGAATGCTCCATCGGCTATCTCGGTGATGCCTGCCGGCAGCTCCGGCCAGGGGTCGGAGCCATGGTAACGTATAAGTTTCGTTCCGCATATCTCAAAATCGTTCATAACTCTCACTGCTCTGAGATGTCCTCAACCTCAGTAGGGGTCATCCTTATCTTTATGGCCCAGGGAGGCACGTCCGGCGGCTCTCGACCTGTGTCAACAAACACGAAGGCTGTCTCGTACTTTGGAGGCATGGCGGGAAAGCTGCCATAACCGTCGGTGAAGTAGATTAGGCCTTTCAGATTTGTAAACTCGTGCTGCTTTATTAGTGTGTCCACGTGCTGAAACACAGGGCGGAAGTCTGTGCCGCCAAAGCCGCGCAGCACCATGCGCTGCATATAGGAATCAAACTCATCCTGGTCACGTATTTTAACGTCCTCCTCCACTCTTGCACCGCACTGAATGATGTGTATATTCACCTTTGTGAAGAAGCTCTCGGTCTGCTTCAGTATGTTCCAGGTCTTTGTGACGAAACTCTGCACCAGCGAGCCTGCAACGGATTCCGAGGTGTCCAGGGCAATGACAAACTCTCGTACCAGCTTGACCTCCTTGTACTCCAGCGGCTCTATAAGCGGCATCCTTCCGTAAAGCTTCATGCCGTAGGTATAGAAGATGTAGTCAAATTCGTCGTCATTGACCTGGATATTCTCACCAAGGACAGCAAAGCGGCGCAGAAAGGCGGTGTAATCCACCTTGTCACGGTTTACCTCCCGCAGTGCGGCGACAAAATCTCCTGTATTTTCACCGTAGGAAGACGAGGCGGTGTCCAAATCCACCTCGATACGCCGGCTGATGTCCTTCCACATGCGCTCCGTCTCCCGGGGGCTGAGCGCTTTCTTTTCGCCGGGTACGCTGTTTTCCCTGCCGGGCATACCCTCGCCGGAGTCTTTGTCGTGGCTGCGCTTTTCACCTGTGGCACGGCCGCCTTTGGCCTGCTGTTCCTCGCCATCGCCCTCCTCGGGCGGGGGCAGTTCATCGCTGCCGCCTGGAGCGTCGCCTATGTCCGGCTTCTCGCCGCCGGGACCTCCGTTCTGGGGAGACTCTCCGGTGCCGGGGGCGGCCTCAGGTGGATTGTACCAGATGCGGTGGTCGTCAGCGTAGAAATAGCCCCTGATGCGGACTATCTCCTGGGGAGGCAGCTCTTACTGGATGAGCCAGCGGTATATCCGCTCCGCAGTCAGTCGGGGCATGGCTTCACGGAGCTTTTCAATGAGCCAGCGCTGCTTCTCTTGGCGTTCGCAGTACAGGCTCTTGATGTCAAGTTCATTGATGAGGTTCTCCACCGCAATGTCGCAGGCCAGGTCCCAGAGGTCGCCGTTCAGCTTCCGCCCCACGAAGAGATGGCAGAACACACAGTGCAGAGTGACATGAAGGAGGTCCCTTGCGGGCAGCGCCCGGGCGTGCCTGAACCGGCGGCAGACGTGGATTGAATTGTAGTAGAGATACTGCCCGTCCGTGGCCAGTTCGGCCGTTACGGACTCGTCGCCGTTTGCGGCGAGGCGCACAAGGGCGGGCTCCATAAAGCGCATGTGTATGAGCAGCGTGCTGCGGGCAAGCTTAAGTATTTCCCTTGCAAGCTGCATCGTTTCATGGGCTTTTTCATTGTCTTTGTGATAGTCGGTGCGTGCCGCATAGCCGTGGGCATTTGCCAGCTGCTTTGAGCTGACATCCCATTCGTCAAGTCCGGGCATGGTGCCTCCGTTCCAGGGGCGGAGAAGGCCCAGTTAAGAGGCCTTCTCCGTAAATCTTGTGCCGTAACTCAGTCGCGCGGCGGCAGAGGCGGCATCTCTGCAAATTTCTTTGGCAAGTCCTCTGCGCCGAACTCGGTCTTGCCAGTGCGCTCATGCTCACGCAGGCAGCGCCAGAGCTTTTCCGGTGTGATAGGCAGCTCCTTGAGCACAAGGCCTGTAGCATAGTTGATGGCATTGCCGATGGCGGAGCCCACAGGTGCGGTGGAGCCCTCTCCGGCCTCCTTGGCGCCGAGGGGGCCCTCGGGGTCATATTCGGAGCAGATGAAGGTCTTTATTTTCGGCATATCCAAGGCCGTCGGGAAATGGTAGTCACGGAAGGAGGGATTCAGATGCTTGCCGTCCTTGTCATAGAGACACTCCTCGTAGCAGGTGAAGCCGAAGCCCAGCAGCACGGAACCCTCTATCTGTCCCTCGACGGCACGGATATTCAGCGGACGTCCGCAGTCGTGGCCGAAGGCAAAATCATCGAGAGTGACTGCGCCGGTCTCCATATCAACGGTGACCTTGGCGGCGGAGGCGGAGAAGGAGTAAGCTGTGGCGTAGTTGCCTACATTCTTTACATAGATGTCCTTGTCGCCTTCGTGGGCAAAAGAGCCGACGCCTGCAACGCAGCGGCCGAAGTTCTTTTCCTCATAGCCAAAGCAGGCCTCGTTGAATGAGATGTTTTTCTCCGGGTCTCCTTTAATGAAAACACGGTGGTCCTTCATGGTGATGTCCTGAGGCTTGCAGCCCCATTCCTCGGCCCAGTGGCTGAGCAGTTTGAACTTTGCGTCGCCCACGGCCCGGCGGCAGGCGTTGCCGCCCAGGAAGGTGACACGGGAACCGAAGGAGCCTGCATCCCAGGGTGTAGCAGTGGTGTCGGACTGTATGAGCTTGACCTCGTCCATGCGCAGGCCCAGCTCCTCGGCGACGATCATGGTCATGACAGTGTCGCAGCCCTGGCCAATGTCGTTGGCACCGGAGAATACCACGGCGTAGCCCTCACGGTTGAGCCTTACGATGGTGGAGGCGGAACAGTAATGGGGTGTAACGAGCACGGGGAAACCGGTGCCGGACATGAAGCCCGAACCGGAGAGGCCAACGCCCTGGCCGCTGCCGAAGGGATAGCGGTCACGGTGCTTCCAATCGATGTAGTCTGCGACGGCGACCATGCACTCGTCAAACTTGCAGCTGGTAAATTCCAGACCCGTGGGGCCGGTATAGTAGGGGGTTATCTCGTTTTTGCGGCGCAGCTCCAGCGGGTCGATACCCAGCTCGTTTGCGACTTCGTCCATGTGTATCTCATGGGCAAAATGCACCTGGCAGGCGGAGTAGCCGCGCATTGCTCCGGAGGCCGGATGGTTGGTGTATGGCCTGCGGGCGGTCATATCAATGTTTTCAACCTTGTATGGGAAGGTGGCGCAGATGAGAGAGAGCGTGTTGGCTGCGATACCGGAGCCGCCATAGGCACCGCCGTCAAGAATGTGCTTGCAGCGCTTGGCCAGCAGCTTGCCCTCCTTGGTAAAGGCGGACTCTATCTCAAAGGAGATGGGATGGCGGGTACGGGTGCACATGAACACCTCGTCTCGCTTCAGGATGCACTTGACGGGATGGCCCGTCATCTGTGCAAACTTGCAGGGGCAGAGCTCGTGGGCAAAGACATCCAGCTTGCCGCCAAAGCCGCCGCCTATCATGGGCTTAATGACTCTTACCTGGCTCTTCGGCACGCCCAATCCCCAGGCTATCCAGTAGCGGCTGACGTATGCGCCCTGGGTAGTCGTCCAGACCGTCCACTCATTGTTCTCGTACTTTGCAACGGCGCCGTGGGGCTCTATTGCCGCATGCACCATCTGCTGTGTGCGGTAATAGCGCTTGTCGGTGTAATCTGCTTCAGCAAAGGCTTTGTCCGGGTCGCCGGCTTTCATCGTAGTGAAGATGGAGAGATTGCTGGTGCCGGGGTAGTGGATGGCCGGGGCGTCGGGCTGCATGGAGTAAAAGGGGTCGAGCACCGGCTCCAGCGGTTCATACTCCACCTTGACCAGAGAGGCGGCCAGGGTCGCAGCCTCCTCGGTGGTGGCGCAGACGGCTGCGACCTCGTCGCCGACCATGCGCACTTTCTTGCGGCAGAGCGGCTCCTTGTCAGCCAGTTCCTTGAACGCCTCCGGATTGCCAAGGTTGTGGCCTTCCGGGAAGTCCTGGCCGGTCAGAACGCCCTTGACACCGGGCAGCTTCAGCGCCTCTGTAAAGTCGATGCTCTTTATAAGCGCATGAGCGTAGGGAGAGTGTACCAGTTTGCAGTAGTACATGCCGGGCAGGTCTATGTCATCTGTATAGACGGCGGTGCCCGTGACCTTTGCCTCGGCGTCTATGCGGATGTAGGCGTTGCCCTTGCCGGCAAGCTCATAATCCTCAGGCTTTTTATATACGCTTTCAATGTCAGCGTAATACTCCTTAGACATTATCGCCATTACGCATTGACCTCCTTTGCCCTCGCCAGCTTCTTTGCGGCGGCGTCTATAGCCTCAACTATCTTGGCATAGCCGGTGCAGCGGCAGAGGTTTCCTGCAATACCGTCACGGATCTCCTCCTCGGTGGGGTTGGGATTCTCGTTGAGAAGAGAGAGCGCAGACATTATCATGCCGGGTGTGCAGAAGCCGCACTGGAGAGCCCACTTGTCCATAAATTCACGCTGCAGCGGGTGCAGCACGCCATTCACCCGCACGCCCTCTATGGTAGTGACCTCGTGGCCGTCGGCCTCGACTGCCAGCATGATGCAGGAGGGCACTGCCCGACCGTCGAGAAGAATGGTGCAGGCGCCGCACTCGCCCTCCTCACAGCCCCGCTTTGTGCCGGTGAGATGCATCTCCTTGCGGAGAAAATCTACCATGGTCATATTCACCGGCGCCAGGGCTTCCACGGGCTCACCGTTCAAGGTAAAATGAATTATCTTCTTCATGCTTGCAACCTCCTTACTCTGCGCACATTGTGGCAAGGGCTTCGTTGGTGGCCCGTTTGGTGTAGACACGGATCATGTCGTAGCGGTACTCCGCCGAGGCGCGCAGACTGGAACGGGGGTTCATTTCGTCTGCCGCCTGGACGCCGACTGATTCCAGCAGCTCGTCCGAAATTTCGTTGCCGATAAGCAGCTGCTCCGCCTTCTTTGCACGCAGGGTGATAATATCACCGCCGCCGACGGCTATGCGGGCGTCTGTTACTCTGCCGTCCTTCATGCGCAGCCAGGCCGCAACTCCAACGATGGCAAGGTCCATAGCCTTGCGGACGGAGTGCTTGAAGTATGAGGAGCCTTCGCCGGGGCCGAGCTCGGGGATAAATATCTCGGTGACCAGCTCGCCCTTGGACTTGTCCACGTTTATCTTCTTGAAGCCTGTCCAGAACTCGTCTATGGGCACCGTGCGGCTGCCCTCGGGACCGGTGACGGTGACACGGGCGTTCATGGCCAGAAGGATAGGGGAGGTGTCCGCCGTGGGGGAGGCATTGCAAATGTTGCCCGCCATGGTCCCCTTGCGACGGACCTGGTTGGAACCCACATAGTGGGCAGACTTTGCCACCGCAGGCATTTTTTCCTTTACGATGGGGGAGGACTGAATGTCAAAAAGCTTTGTATTGGAGCCGACATACAGCCCCTCGCCGTCAACATAGTCCAGCCGTGTAAGGCCTGGGATGGTTTTAAGGTCGATAACGGTGGTCATGCCTCTTGACACGGACTTGGGTATCTGCAAAATAACATCCGTGCCTCCAGACATGACGACGCATTTGCTGCCCAGAGACACCATGAGCCCTGAGGCCTCCTCCAGCGACTTGGCAGCAACATAGTCAAATTCAGGTAACGCCATATTTTTTCCTCCTTAGTTGGCATGGAGCCTAATTACGATGGGCATGTTTATTATTTCACGATGTCAATAATTTTGGCAATGCGCAAAAACATACGCAGGCGCATTTGCACCTGCGTATGTTTACAATTTATTCATTTTTGCTGCCTGTTCCTAGTATTCAAGCAACTCCTGATGACGCCTGAGCGCCTCGACGGAGCGCACACAGTAGAAGCCGTTTATATGCTCTATAAGTCCAAGATCCCGCAGAGTGCGCATGGAGCGGACGGTGGTGGAACGGTTTATGCCCAGCATCTGAGTCAGGAGTTGGATGTTGATGCGCTTACGGATAAGCACCTTGCTGTCGTAGGCAGCACCGTAGCGTGCGGCGAATTCCAGCAGCAGCTCGCAGAGCCTCCACTCTGCGCTGCGGCTCTTGACCTCACGCAGCTCGTCCATGGCCACGAGAAACTTATCCGAGACGGAGCAGAAGAGCGCAAACAGTGCCTGCGGCTCTGCGTTTATTGTCTCAATCAATTTCTCCCTGCTTATGCACAGCAGCTGCGACTCTTCCAGGGTGCGGAAGCTGACGGGCGAAGGCCTTGAAAGAAGCACATTGGCCTCCAGCAGCATGGCGTTTTTCTCCATGACATAGCAGATGAGCTCATTACCGTTTGAAAGCTCCTCATAACCCACTACGGTTCCGCTTTTGACGATGTAGAATCTGTCCGGCACATTGTCCCGCCTGAGCAATACGTGGTTTTTGGGGAAAGACTCCAGCGTACCTATGGTGTCCCAGGCGCTCATATCGGAGTCTGACCGGATAATGCACGAGCTGCTGAGACTTATCCCGCTAAAATTGAAGACTCCCTGAGAAAAGCGCCCCTCGTACACATCTCTGTTATTGCCCACGGTCCGGCCTCCTTTGCACTGCTTTGCAGATATATTTTAAAACAATGGCCGAATAATTGCAAACAGTTAAATTTTTAGATGATTGAGAATATGCGGGAAGCCATTCGTATGCTGTCTATACTTCCTGTTTGCAGGGCAGGGGAGCGGGCTATAGTTGGCAAGACAGGAAAAGGAGAGTGCGCATTTTAGCGTCAGCCCAGGCGGCCGCTGAAATGCGCAGAGCCTGCTGCTCCCGTATATGGGGAACGGCAGGCTCTGATAAAAGTATAGAGTAAATGCCGGAAAAATCAAGCTCCTACTTTGAGTGAAATCAATACAGGAGCTGAATTAGCGCCATGCAGGAAAGCCTTGGGAGCTCCATGCAAGTAGTTGAAGTTGACTGTTCTTATGTTCAGCCATTTTATCACCAAATACTTGGGGTATATCTGTCCTGGGTGTGGAAGGCCAGCTCGCATACTGGCCCGCCTTTTTCGGCGAGTTTGAGCGAATGGCCGAAATTGTTGGGAGACGCAAAGTTATTTTACGCCGCCCTCCGGCAGCTAAAAGACAGGAGATAGTCTTAAACGAAATAATTAACTCAGTTGCCAACGGGCGCTTTCACTCTGGAGCTCCACCATACGGCGATAGAGGCCTCCACGTTCCATCAGTTCCGCAGGCGTACCCTGCTCGGCCACACGGCCGTTTTCCAGCACCACGATGTGGTCGGCTCCTGCCACGGTGCGCATCCGGTGGGCAATGACCAGCACCGTCTTGCCTGCCAGCAGGCGGGAGAGCGCCCCCTGCACCTTTGTCTCATTTTCCACATCCAGGCTGGCGGTGGCCTCGTCCAGCAGGACGATGGGGGCGTTCTTCAAAAGCGCCCGGGCAATGGAGATGCGCTGCCGCTCTCCGCCGGATAGTTTTGCACCGTTTTCCCCGATTGGGGTATCATATCCCTGAGGCAGGCGGCTGATGAACTCCCCGCAGTTGGCGGCCTCGGCCGCAGCCCGCACCTCCTCGTCGGTGGCGCCTCGCTTGCCCAGGCGGATGTTCTCCATCACCGTGTCGTCAAAGAGCACCACATCCTGAAACACCATGGAGTAATCGGTCAGCAATGCCTCCGGGTCTACCGTGGAGATGTCCACGCCGCCTACCTTGATGCTTCCCTCTGTTACATCCCACAGTCGGGCGGCCAGCCGGGCGCAGGTGCTCTTACCGGACCCGGAGGGGCCTACCAAGGCGGTTACTTTGCCTTCCCGGGCAGTAAAGCTCACATTGTCCAGCACCTTTTTCCTGTCGTAGGCAAAGCCCACATGGTCGAACTCAATATCGTGACCCTTGGGCTGAAACACCTCTGTACCCTCAGCCATGGGGGTGTCGTAGATCTCGTTCATGCGGTCGGCAGATACTTGGGACACAAACATCTCAGCGATGAGAGCCAGGCTCTGGTCAAAAGGTGCATACACGCGGGTGATAACCAGCAGGAACAAGAACAGCAGCATGAAATCGATCTGCCCGGAGAGAATCAAGCCGGCTCCCACCAGAATGGTGGTGGCCACCCCCAGGCGCATGATGACGCTGGCCGCATTGACGAAGATGCCGGTCCCCAACTCGCCCTGGATGGTGACCTTCTCATGGTCGTCGATCTTCTGATTGAGCCCGGCCAGATACCGCTCCTCCTGATTGGTGGCGCGGATCTCCCGGACATTTTCCAGGGCTTCCTGAATTCCGTCGGAGACACGAACCGCAGCTTTTTTCGTCTTTTCGGAGGTCCGGGCGGAAATCTTCCGGGTGCCGAACAATAGGCCGAAGGCCACCGGCACACCCCACAGGCAGGCGATGGCCAGCCGCCAGTCATACACCAGCAGGCACACTGCGATAATCGCCGTGGAGATATAGGCTCCGTACAGATAACCCAGCACATGGGACCAGACATGCTCCATGCGGTTCACATCGCCCATAATGGTCTCGGTCAGATCCGCCAGATCCCGCTTGCCGAAGTAGCCCAAAGGCAGTTTGCGCAGCCGCTCCGCCAGGCTGAGACGGGTGGATTTCACCTCGTTATAGACCAATCCATAGGTGGCGTAGTACTGCTGCAGATGGGTCACAAAGGAAAGAATCAGGAACAGGGCCACCAGCCCGAGCAGGAGGGCTGCGTTGGTCAGCGGCCGGCCGTCTGTAAAGGCTCCCATCAGGCCGTACATCAGCAGATACAGGATGCTCATACCGCCCATGACGACAAGGTTGACGATGACCGTCCAGAAGGCTCCCTTTTTGACGTTTTTCACGCCCTGGTCGGTGAGGGCGTATTTCCTCTGAAAGTTTTTGCTGAACATATTCTTCACCCCTCTCTCACTGTGCGCTGGTAATTTTCCACTGGACTGCCTGGTTGTAATCCGCCCACATCCGGGCATAGAGGCCGCCGGCGGCAGTCAGCTCCTGATGGGAGCCCTGCTCCACTATGCGCCCCTCCTCCAGCACAAGAATCTTGTCCGCACCTACGACAGCAGACAGACGGTGGGCGATTATGATAACTGTGCGGCCACGGGTCAGCTCGGTAAACGCCTTTTGAATCAACGCTTCGTTCTCGGGGTCGGCAAAGGCGGTTGCTTCATCGAGGACCACGATGGGCGCATCCTTCAGGATGGCCCGGGCCAGGGCGATGCGCTGCTGCTCACCCCCGGAGAGATAAGTCCCCTCGGAGCCTATCATGGTGTCCATGCCATTGGGCAGTTTCCCCAGAATATCCTCACATTGGGCGGCCTTCAAGGCCGAGAGCACCTGCTCCCGGGTGGCGTTGGGACGGGCCGCCCGGACATTTTCAAATATGGAGGCTTTGAACAGGCGGCTGTTCTGGAACACAAAGGCGATTTGATCCATGAGCACATGGGGATCGATTTGCCGCACATCCACGCCGCCCACCTTCACTACGCCGGAGGTGGCGTCCCAGAAGCGGGGGATCAGACTGGCAGCGGTGGTCTTGCCGCCGCCGGAGGGTCCGACCAGGGCTACGGTCTGTCCCGGCTCCGCTGTGAAGGACACATGGGAAAGGGCGGGGGTCTGGGCCCCGTCGTAAGTAAAACTCACATCTTCAAATTCTATGCGGCTGTTTCCGGGGGATTGGGGGTGTTCGGGCATTTCCAGTTCAGGGGCGCACATGACCTGCTCAATGCGCCCAAGCGCAGTACTGGCCAGCATCATACCGGATGCGGCAAACATAATCTTGGCAAGCGCCGTGGAAATAATGGCGGAGAACACCGCATAAAAAGCGAAGTTTGTAATTAATCCTGCAAAGTCACCGCCTGCCAGAGCTTTGGGAGCCAGAAACAGGGCAGCAGGCACCAGGAACACAAATGCGCCCTCGGTAAAAGTCAAGTTGATGGACTGGGGAACCCGACACACATCGCCTTGATAGTGCTCCGCTTTGGCGCTGTAATCCTCAATGGCTTCCTGGAAGGCCTTGAAGGAATAAACAGTCTGCTGGAAGATCTTGACCACCGGGATGCCCCGTACATACTCGGTGCCCGCCTTGGTCATGCGGTCCTGGGCTGCCTGATATTCTGCCATCAGTTTGGCGTTTTTGCCGCCCATCATAGAGAACATGGCGATAATGGAAATCACCGCCGCCAAAAGACAGGCCGCACCCATCCGCCAGTCAAAGACAAACATCATCACCAGCATGGACACAAACAGGGTGATGGTGCCTACGATGTCCGCCAGATTGTGGGCAAGCAGGGTTTCCGTATCGGCCGCCGCCGCATCCAACCGCCCCCGGATAAGGCCGGAGGAATTGGAGTCGAAAAAGCCCAGCGGGGCTTTCATCACATGGGCAACGCCTCGCTTGCGGATGTTGGCCGCCGTGCGGAAGGCCGCCAGATGGGTACACATCAATCCTGCAAAGTACAGGATGATACCGGCCACTGCAAAGGCAAACGCCAGCCAGCCGTATTGTGCGACATTTTGGGCCAGTGTCCAGTCCGGCGCCACCGCAATCAAATCTCGAGCCACCAGCCAGATATATATGTAGGGTGCCATGCTCAACAGCATGGACACCGCCGACAGGGCCAGCCCAAGAAAAGTCAGGCGCTTATGACTGCCTGCGTAGTCCAGCAGCACCGCAACATCGCTCTTTTTCTTCTGCTCCATTATAAAACCTCCTTTTGAAAGTTAGCAATAGGTAACTAATATTCAAAAAAGATAGGGGTCATCCCCCTATCAATTTCAGCCATCCACCAGTGTAGAAACTGCGGAACTGTTCTGCATCTCGCAGGGCTTGTTCTTTCGGCATATCATGTATGACGATTTCAAAAAGACCATTGAACATTCCGCTGGCGATAATGTGGCAAAGAGATTGGCTCAGTTCCGGGATCTCCCGCCCCATTCGACGGAGAACATCCATGTAACGGAGAGTGTACTCCACCTCAACCTCTACCATGTTGTGGACAAAGTGTTCATAGCTGGTGCCCTCCGCCCGGCAAAGCAGCAGCTTGACCGGCTCCCGGTGTTGGCAGATATAGTCCACCATCCACCTTACACAGGCTCCGGATTCTTCTCCCATGCAGGCAGCTTGTTCTTCTTCAGGCAGCTCAGCGAAAGAGGATTGGGCTTCCATGAATTTTCCCATGAGGGCAAGGGCGTGGGGCTCTACAAGAGCGTTGAACAAAGCTTCTTTACTGGAGAAATAGCCATAGAAAGCCCCGGTAGTTACACCAGCGTTCTTTACGATCTGACGCAGGGAAGCGCCCTGAAAGCCCTTGTCCGAGAATTCCTCCATGGCAGCCTGCTGGAGCTTCTCCAGCGTTGCGGTAGATTTCTCTTCCATATACTCCTCCATATAACAGTGATATATAACACTGTTATAATAGAACCTGTGAGAAGGTTTGTCAAGAGGAAATATCTTAACCCTAACAAAAAAATTATTTGACTGCCAGGTGTATCATCTTCACCATAAAGAATCGATCCGAAACAGACATACTGAGCTTTGTGGACAGTTTTAAACCGCTTCTTGGGATATGGCGATAGTAGGGCTCTTCGGCCAGCGCCCTGACCCCGCCGCCGACTTTCCCGGCCAGTTTTGCCGCCGAGTCCACATAGAAAAACATCTGCGCATCCCCGTGGCCTACCTGCTTCATGTACTTTTTCCGCATCATGGTCATTCCGCTTTTGCTCACGGCGTCAAAGACAATTTCAATGTCTCCAAACCCCGTGAGCATCCGCAAAAGTTCCACAACCTTATTTTCTTCAAAATAGTGGAACAGGCCGCCGGCAGTAAGCAGAATGGGAGCATCAGGCATATCGGTGCGTATCTGCCTGATCCAGTCCTCGGCAAAGGCGTTCCCGGCGAGACAGGTCTCCCACTCCGGCTCCGGCAGCAGCGCCCGCCGGTACTCCACCACATGGGGCAGATCCACGGCATACCAGCGGGTATGCCCGTTGCCGCAGCGGTAACAGGTCGTCTCCAGCCCACAGCCCAGCTGGACAATGACGCCGTCGGGCCTGCGCTCCAGAAACGCCCGAATATACCGGTCCATATTGGCGGACCTGGCGGCGGAGGCAATCAGGGTATACTGGCTCTGTCTATCCCGCTCCGGCAGGCCGGGCGGCAGTTTCTTTTTCAGTTCCAGCGCCTTTGGATCATACAGAATCTGCGGGCAGTACTCGCTGGCATAGATCCTGCCCAGCATGGGGACAAACAGTGTGTCCTCCACGACGCCTAATTTGTACATTGCCAAACCTACTTTTTTATGAATTGCTTTTTGCCGACAAGCAGCCGGGAAGAGCCAAGCATCATCATGGCAGCCCGGCGACGGGAGCCTAAGGCTTCTTCTGCGGTATCAATGAGCCTTACATCTGATAGCCTATCTCCCGCAAGCTTTGGGAAAAGGCGTCCATATCACCCGGCTTTGCCGTTAAATTAAATTTTACTATTTTGCTTTATTTCCTATTAGGAGAAGATATAGCCCACATACCAAAAGGATAATAAATAGAATCGTAGGAGCTAACATCCCATTTTCCACTATACTTATTATCATCCTTCCCGGTGGCGTTACCCACGCACTTGCCGGTTGCCGCATTGCTGCCATTATCATTCCGGTAACGCCAACGACACCACTCAAAGTTAAAAAGCCGCCTTTAATCAATCTGTTCATAATAGCCTCTCCATAAAAGTATTATCGGTACCTAATGTCATTTAAACGCAGGGGCCAAGCAGCCCTTGCCACAATTCAATCGGCACAGGCTCCTTCGGCCGAACGGTTGGTATATTCTTTTTTGAGTTGCTTTAATCTCTCAAAGGATTCTGCGCTGATTGCGTGTTCAATGCGACAGGCTTCCTTTTCTGCAGTTTTGGGGTCAACGCCTGCCTCCATCAGCATCGCAGAGAAGAATTGGTGCTTTTCCAGTGTGATTTCGGCGATGGAGCGCCCAGCCTCTGTTAAGATCAGAAAATGGTGTTCATCCATCTGCAGGAAACCATTGGTGCGCAGAGACGAAACGGCATGGAATACGCTTGGCTTCGATACATCCAAATGCCGTGCAACATCCGCCGACCGCACCAGCCCCATTTTCCTCTGAAGGAGTAGAATGGCTTCCAGATAATCTTCCGCTGACGCATGCACTTCCAATCACATCACTCCTTATCTATCCAGCAACTTATGGATTTTGAGTCAAGCCCAAATCATTTTTTTCGTGGTAGGACTGTTGTCTGAATTCAATAAAAGCAAAAGAATCCAGGCAGTTAGCTTTTGCTAACCGCCTGGATTCTATCATACAATGGCGCTGTTGTCAATGTGTGTATTCCGTCTGCAGTTCCATGTCCTCTCAGTAGGGAGTAGTCTGCAGCCTGCGGGTTCAGAAATCTCTTAACAGCGGCGGATATTACTGAGATTCAATCTTTCGCTCCCAAGGCTTCCACATCTGATATTATTGCCTGATCCAGGTGAGCCTGCATGGCGGCGAAGGATTTTTCGCTGATCACATGCTCGATCCTGCAGGCATCCTCCGCAGCCGTTTTTTCATCCACGCCAAGGCCTTTGAGCATTTCTGTCAATACGGTGTGGCGAGTGTACATGGTCTGTGCAATGGCAAGACCACTGGGAGTCAGGGTGATTGCGCCATCTCCGTCTACCTCCACATATTCGTCTTTCTTCAAAATAGACAGGGCACGGCTGACACTGGGCTTGGAGTAACCCATATGTTCGACAATGTCAATGGCACGTACAAAAGATTTCGTTTGCTTTAAAATGTAAATGGTCTCCAAATACATCTGACCGGACTCATGGATTGCCATATAGACCTCCATTTGAAATTTTTTTATTATTATAGCACAGTCCAGAAAAATGAACCAGCCTGTTTATCGGAAACGAAGATTTTCTTTGCCGAACATAAGTTTCTGCTTGACAATTTCTCTGACCTAGTATATTATGACAGAGGGTTAGGTATTGCTAACCCGACTTTTACACGCACAGGTTGCCCACCGCTAACCTGCTTTTTTAAAGCGCGGAGGTTGCCTGCTGCTAACTGCGTGATAGGAAATTGAGAATTAAATCTGAAAAGGTGAGAAATATGAAGCTGCTGGATGCCCGAGACGGACAGGAATATGTCATAAAGCAAATCAATACGGATGATGAGGAGCTGGACGCCTTTTTGTTTTCCCTGGGCTGCTATGCGGGAGAGCCCGTTACCGTGGTCTCTCATCTAAAGGGCGGATGTGTAGTGTCCATCAAGGACGGTCGATACAACATCGACAATCAGCTGGCCTCTGCCATTGAGATATAAATCCTGCCGCTATTGCCCCCCCTGTATGGGGACAATCATTGCCGTTTATTCTGCCCGGAGGTTAGCGTAAGGTAACTACCGGCTATGAATAAAATACATCGCACATATAAAAGAGGAGGAAATATCATGCGTATTGCCTTGACCGGCAACCCGAACTCCGGCAAAACCACTATGTACAACGCCCTTACCGGGCGGAACGAAAAGGTGGGCAACTGGGCCGGCGTGACGGTGGAGAAAAAGGAGCATCTCATCAAGAAAGCCTATAGCAGCGGGACGGAAGAGCTGATTGCCGTGGATCTGCCGGGTGCTTATTCCATGTCCCCCTTTACCTCGGAAGAGAGCATCACCAGCTCCTATGTGAAGCACGAGCACCCCGACGCAATTATCAACATTGTGGACGCCACTAACCTGAGCCGCAGCCTGTTCTTTACCACTCAGCTGCTGGAGCTTGGCATACCTGTGGTGGTTGCTCTGAATAAGAGCGATATCAATGCAAAAAAGCAGACTACCATTGATGTTGCTGCCCTTTCTGCCAAGCTGGGCTGCCCGGTGGTTGAGACAGTTTCCACTGCCGCAGAGGGCCTGAAGGCTGTAGTAGAAGCCGCAGTGAAGTTAAACGGCAAGCCTCAGAAGGCGCCCTATGTCCAGGGAGACATTGATCTGACGGATAAAAAGATTGTGGAAGAAGCGGACAGAAAGCGCTTTGCCTTTGTCAACTCTCTGGTTTCACAGGTGGAGAAACGAAAGATACTCACAAAAGATAAAGGAACCGGAGATGCCATTGACGCTGTGCTGACCAACAAGTTCCTGGGCATTCCAATTTTTGCTGTCGTGATGCTTCTGGTTTTTCAGATTTCCCAGACTTGGGTGGGACCCTATATAGCAGACACTCTGGTGGCTTGGATTGAGACCTTCCAGGGCTATGTAGCGGACAGCCTGGCAGGTGCCAATCCTCTGCTGACGGCTCTGCTGGCGGACGGCATCATCGGCGGTGTGGGCGCCGTCGTTGGCTTTTTGCCCCTGGTCATGATTATGTACTTCCTCATTGCCCTGCTGGAGGACTGCGGATATATGTCCCGTGTGTCGGTGGTGCTGGACCCCATCTTCAAAAAGGTGGGCCTTTCCGGCAAGTCGGTGATTCCTTTTGTCATCGGTACCGGCTGCGCCATTCCCGGAGTTATGGCCAGCCGCACCATCCGCAACGAACGTGAGCGCAGGGCCACCGCCATGCTGACGCCGTTCATGCCCTGCGGCGCAAAAATCCCCGTTATCGCTCTCTTTGCCGGAGCCTTCTTTGACAATGCCGGCTGGGTGAGCTTTACCATGTACTTTACCGGCATCATACTCATCTTCCTGGGCGCCCTGCTTGTAAACAAGATAGCCGGCCACAAGAACCGGAAATCCTTCTTTATCATCGAGCTGCCTGAGTACAAGGCCCCCTCTCTCTGGTTCGCATTCAAGGCCATGTGCGCCCGGGGTTGGGCTTACATAGTGAAGGCTGCCACCATTATCCTGCTGTGCAACACCGCCGTGCAGATCATGCAGACCTTCAACTGGAGCTTTCAGGTGGCGGAAACCGCCGACAGCTCCATCCTGGCCTCCATTGCCGGTCCCTTTGCCTACCTGCTGGTGCCTATTGTTGGCGTGCTCAGCTGGCAGCTGGCTGCCGCCGCAGTTACCGGATTTATTGCTAAAGAGAACGTGGTCGGCACTTTGGCCGTCTGCTTCGTGGGACTGGAGAACTTTATCGACACCGATGAGCTGGCCATGTTGGAAGGCACCGGCGCAGAGATTGCAGGCATCATCGCCATCACCAAGGTGGCGGCGCTGGCCTATCTCATGTTCAATCTGTACACCCCGCCTTGCTTTGCGGCCATCGGCGCCATGAACTCCGAAATGAAGAGCGCCAAGTGGCTGTGGGGCGGCATCGGTCTCCAGCTTGGAGTCGGTTATACAGTGGGCTTCCTGGTATATCAGATTGGAACCCTGGTCACCACCGGGTCTATGGGTGCCGGCTTTGTCCCGGGCCTCATTGCCGTAGTTTTGTTCGCCGGGATTTTGGTGTGGCTGTGCCGGAGTGCGGATAGGGATTTGAAGCAAGAGTACGCACTGAATGGAGCGAGAGCCTGATGATAGACTATATATTAATAGGCCTTCTGGTGGCAATAGTTGCTGCTGCCTCTTTCTATATTTATAAAGCAAAAAAGAGCGGCAAAAAGTGTATCGGCTGTCCGGACGGATGCTCATGCAGCGCCAAAAAGACAGGCAGGAATCAATGCTGCTGTGGAAACAAATAGCAAATAAAAAAGAGGGGACTTTCCTTTTGGATGGTCCCCACTGAATTCCCCTGAAAACTTTCCTATTGACAAACACAGATGACTATATTACAATCACAATACAGTTAGCTATCGCTAACTGACCAATGGCGGCCTTTTTTATTTTGCGTAACTGTTAGCCGACGCTAACTGCTGAGCTTGAGAATTACTACAAATGAGAGGAGAGGGACTATGTTGGAGGATATGCTGATTCGGCACTGTGCTCCTACCCTGGCGGGAATTAAGACCGGGAATCTCTTTTCCTGCGCCTGCCCCAGCAGAAAAGAACTGGTTGAAGACTTGAGCCGGCTGAACAAGAAGCTGGTACCCAAGGGTATTCGCATTCTTCCGCTCCGGGTTTGCAGAGGCCGTGCTTTAATTTACGCATACCGGCCCAGTGCTTTGGAAAACGATATGAGCGACCATCGTATCAGAGCGATACTTTTAAAATATGGCTATCTGCCGGAAAATCCAAATGGCTGCGTGGAGCACCTGATTCGTCGCCTCCGAAGTGAAGGGGAGTTTCCCCATGAGATCGGTCTCTTCCTGAGCTATCCGCCGGAGGATGTGCTGGGATTCATCTGCAATCGGGCGTGCAATCACAAATGCGTGGGCTGCTGGAAGGTCTACGGCAACGAACAGGCCGCCAGAAATATCTTTGAGAAATACGAGATGTGCAGCAAAATCTACTTCCGGCAGTGGCAGCAAGGGAAATCCATCGAGCAGCTCACCGTGGCTGGTTGATGTTTCTACCATAACAAATCCAGAAAGAAAGGTCGCTAAAGTCTTATGAGTAAAGTTGCAGTTGTGTATTGGAGCGGCACGGGAAACACCGAGGCCATGGCAATGGCGGTGGCCGAAGGCGCCAAGGGCAAAGGCGCTGAGGTGTCTGTGATTACCGCCGCAGAGTTCTCGCCGGAGCAGGTCGGCGAGTATTCCGCCATCGCCTTTGGCTGCCCCTCCATGGGGTCGGAGCAGCTGGAGGAGAGCGAGTTCGAGCCCATGTTCACCGCCTGTGAGGGCAGGCTGAGCGGGAAGAATATCGCCCTGTTCGGCTCCTACGGCTGGGGCGATGGCGAATGGATGCGCAGCTGGGAGTCCCGCTGCAACGACGCCGGCGCCAATCTGGCCTGTGACAGCGTGATCTGCAACGAGACTCCGGACGATGACGCTCTGGCGGCTTGCCGCGAACTGGGCGCGTCGCTGGCCTGACAAAAACACCGCAGAAGGCAGGAGGCGCTCGTCTCCTGCCTTCTGCCTGTATCCCCAGTCAGCATAGGCAAAACCATTTCCGAACCCAGAGAAACAGGTCGTGAGAAATCATGCTGAAAGAATATTTATCGAGCCAGGACTCCGGCACAGGCCGTTGGAGCAGCAGTATGCCAGGGGTGCAGATCTGCCGGTTTTCCCTGCCGGAGCCGGAGCAGGAACCTCTGCGGTCTGTCCCAGTGTGCGGCGCACCGCTCCAGTTTGAGGCGCTGTTCTGCATGACCGGCCGCCTTACTGTCCGAGCGTTACAGGGTGCTTCCTGCATGGTGGAGGCTCCGGGGATCTTCCTCCTCTCCGACAGCTCCGCTCTCCGCTCGTGCCAATATAGCGGAAACCTGGGCGGCGTTTTGATCGCCGTAGACGCCAAAGCCGCAAAAGAAAGCCTTGTGACGGTCTGCTCCACCCTGGGGATGAGGTTGGACACCAGGATCGTCAAGGAGAAGATGACGGCGAGGAACGGTTGCATGGCTCTGTGCGGCACACCTTGGACGCAGTCATTTTTTGAAACGGTTCGCTATCTGTCTGAGCAGGAGCAGGAACGCTACTGTGTTTTCAAGTCGGTGGAACTGCTGTATCTGCTCTGCACCGAGGTATCTGAATCGAATGGCTCTCTCTCCGGCTCAGGCTGCCCAGTATCCCACAGTCTGTTGGAAGTCAAGGCATACATCCAGACGCATCTGTCTGATAAGCTCACCATTGCGTTCCTCTGCAAACAGTTTTCCCTTTCCCCGACCTTCTTGAAAGAAGGGTTCCGCCGCGCCTATGGCATGCCGATTCACAGCTTTTTGGTTCAACAGCGCCTCCGACGGGCACAGGAGCTGATCTGCACCACCCGGATGCCCATTCAGCAAATTGCGCAGGCTGTAGGGTATGAGAGTATGAGCCAGTTCAACGCAGCGTTCAAGCGGGAGTATGGCATGACTCCCGGCCAGTACAGAAAAATGTCGGAAACCGCAACTCTGCGTCCGTTTTGACAGCGACAAACACCCACGGTTTCTGCTACAATAATCAGACATTCCAAAGCATTCAGAAGGAGTGACAGCGATGAAACAGCATCGTTTTTGGGCGTGGGGCGCTGTGATCTGCATGATTATGGTCATGGTCACCGGCTACAAACGGAAATAAGGGAAAGGAAGGATCACAATGAGCGTTTATACGAAACTTGCCTGCTTTGCGGGTGGTGCGTTGTTTGGTTCTTTTGGCATCAAGCTGCTGTCCAGCAAGGACGCCAAAAAGGCCTATGTCCATGTCACGGCCGCCGGCCTGCGGATGAAGGACTCGGTCATGGAAACTGTGACCACGGTGCAGGAAAACGCCGCGGACATTCTGGCCTCCGCCAAGGAGCTGAATGAGGACCGGGCTGCGAAGGAAGCGGAGGAAGCCGCCGCTGCCAATCTGGAGAGCGAAGAAGCCTGATTGACCCAGAGGGAGCCGCCAGCGGCTCCCTCTTTTCGTGAAGGAGGAACCTATGAACGCAACCATATTGCACGAAAGCCGGGGGCGCATCCGGTTCCGGCTGCGGCAAAAACAAATGACACTCGCTCAGGCGGATCTGCTGGAGGCATGGATTCAGGGAAAGTCCTGGTGCCGGCAGGTCACCGTCCATGAGCGAACCTGCTGCGTCATCCTGTACTACGATGGGACTCGCCAAGCCGTGCTGAACGAAATTCGGCATTTTTCCTGGCAGGAGGCGGAGCGGACCACCGCGCTGCCCGCCCACAGCAGCCGGGCGCTGAACCGGGAATTCGAGGAGAAACTGGTAACTAAGGTAGTGTGCAAAGCTGCCTGTACCCTGTTTCTCCCACCTCCATTGCGGATTGCCCGCATACTCTGGCACATGATCCCCTTTGTACGGCGGGGACTGCGCTGCCTGCTGCGCCGCCGCATCAAGGTGGAGCTGCTGGATGCCCTGTCTATTTCCATTTCCGCCTGCAGAAGGGACTTTGGAACCGCCGGAATGGTCATGTTCCTGCTGGAGGTGGGCGAACTGCTGGAGGAGTGGACAAGAAAGAAATCTGTGGCGGATCTGGCCCGGTGCATGTCGCTGAATGTGGACCGGGTCTGGCTGCGCACAGCCCAGGGCGAAGTGCTGGTCCCCGTGTCCCAGATCCAGCCGGGGGATGCGGTAGTCGTCCGCGCCGGCGGCATCGTCCCCGTGGACGGCCTGGTGCTGGAGGGGGAGGTCACCGTCAATCAGGCGTCCCTCACCGGTGAGTCCATCCCGGTGCCCAAGCGACCCGGCGGCGCGGTCTATGCCGGCACCGTGGTGGAGGAGGGCGAGTGTGTGCTGGAGGTACGCCATGCCTCCGGTCAGAGCCGCTATGACCAAATCGTTCACATGATCGAGCAGTCGGAGCAGATGAAGTCGGAGGCTGAGAGCAAGGCTGCCAATCTGGCGGACAAGCTGGTGCCCTATACCTTTGTAGGGAGTCTGCTGAGCTTCGTCCTCACCCGGAATGTGGCACGGGCTTTGTCGGTGCTGATGGTGGACTTCTCCTGCGCCCTGAAACTGGCCATGCCTCTGGCCGTCCTCTCTGCCATGCGGGAGGCGGGACGGGCCCATATCACCGTCAAGGGCGGCAAGTTCCTGGAGGCGGTGGCTGCCGCCGACACCATCGTTTTCGACAAGACCGGCACCCTGACCCACGCCTGCCCCCAGGTGGCTCAGGTGGTGTCCTTCGGCGGCAAAGAGGAAGCCGAAATGCTGCGGCTGGCCGCCTGTCTGGAGGAGCACTTCCCCCATTCCATGGCCAACGCCGTGGTGGAGGAGGCGAAGCGCCGGGGCCTGCGTCACGAGGAGTACCACTCCAAGGTGGAATATCTGGTGGCCCACGGCATCGCCAGCACCGTCGATGGGGAGCGGGTCCTCATCGGCAGCGCCCACTTTGTCTTTGAGGATGAGGGCTGCGTCATTCCGGAAGGCGAACAGGAGCGCTTTGACGCCCTGCCGCCGGAGTATTCTCACCTGTATCTGGCCGTAGGCGGACAGCTGGCCGCCGTGATCTGCATCTCCGACCCGCTGCGGGAGGAGGCGAAGGAAGTCCTGTCCGCCCTCCGCGCCCTGGGGATCACCAGTACCGTCATGCTTACCGGAGACAGCCGCCGCACCGCCGAGGCCATCGCCCTGCAAGTGGGGGTAGACGCGTTTCGCGCCGAGGTACTGCCGGCGGATAAGGCGGACTATGTGGCACGGCTCCGCCGGGAGGGGCATACTGTCCTGATGGTGGGCGACGGCATCAACGACTCGCCGGCCTTGTCCGAGGCGGACGCGGGCATCGCCATCAGCGACGGGGCCGCCATCGCCCGGGAAATCGCGGACATCACCATTGCCGCCGACAGCCTCTGGGAGCTGGTGGATCTGCGCCGGATCGCCATGGCGCTGATGGCGCGCATCCACTCCAATTATCGTTTTGTCATTGGCTTCAATGGCGCCCTGATCGCTCTGGGCGTAGCCGGAGTCCTACCGCCAGCCACCTCCGCCACGCTACACAACCTCTCCACTCTGGGTGTCAGTCTGCGGAGCATGGGCCGGCTGACTGCTCAGACGCAGTCCGCTCGGGGCAACAATTCGCATAATGGATAAAAAAAGAATCCTTTCCGCTTGGTAGCTTGTGCTTTTTGCGTGGTTGCACATGACTAACTCCGTGTGCTATAATACACTCACGATGCGCAGTGCGTGATGCATGGTAAGTCCAATCGCCGCTGCGCATCGTTTTTTACAATGCGGTTAGCCAAAGCTAACCGCATGGAAGAAAGGGGAGGATTGTATCAGACCGTATCGTTCTACCATAGTTCTCTTGGCTC
>DBFSDV010000008.1:0-4744 GCA_048417135.1 Candidatus Limivicinus sp.
TACAAGGAGAGCATATTTTTCGGCCTGTCGGCCCGGCAGTTTTTCTGCTCCCTGGCTGCGGTGCTGGCAGCAGCGGGCATATACCTGGGCCTGGGCCGGGTGCTGAGCCGGGAGACGGCAAGCTGGCTGTGCATAGTCATAGCCGCCCCTTTTGCCGCCGCCGGCTTTTTCAGCTATAACGGCATGAACATGGAGCAGTTTGTCTGGGCCTTCATAAAGTCCCAGATACTCTTTTCCGGCGAACGAAAATATATAAGCGAAAATCCTCATTATGATGCTTTCCTGGGGAAGGAGAGTGAGCAATGGTAAAGACTCTTACAGCGGCAAACCAAAGCGAGAGGGACAAGCTGAAGATCCCCCGGAGCGTGCAGCAGTCCATACCCATAAAGGCCGTGTACCCGGACGGCATATGGACCGTGGGCAGGAAACACAGCCGCAGCTGGAAGCTCACGGACGTGAACTATGTGGCCGCCTCCCCGGAGGCCCAGAGGAGCATAATAACTGCCTACTGCGGCGCAATAAACACCATGCCCACCGACGCCACCACCAAGATAACCGTGGTCAACAACAGGCTGAATCCGGTGGAATTCCAGCGGCGTATGCTGCTGGGCTATACCGGGGACTGGATGGACCACTACCGGGAGGAAGCAAACGGCATAGTCCTGGGAAAGTGCAGCAAAAGCAATAATCTGGTGCAGCAGAGATTTGTCACCATGTCCATAGCCCAGCGGAAGATAGAGGAGAGCCGCCGCTATTTCCGGCGGGTGGAGGGAAACCTGTCCAAGAGCTTCTCCCGGCTGGACTCCGGCCTGCTGCCCATAGGAAACTACGAGAGGCTGAGAGTGCTCCATGACTTTTTCCGGCCGGGACGGGAGCAGTATTTCCGCTATGACGACGCCTGGGCCATGAGAACGGGCAAAGACCTGCGGGAGCTCATATGTCCCGACAGCTTCTGCTTTAAAAAGAGCTATTTTGAGATGGGGGACAAGTTTGGCAGAGTGCTGTTCCTGCGGGAGTATCCGGCGTTCCTGGCCGATGACCTGATATCCGACCTGACGGAGTTTGCCAGGAGCATGGTGCTGTCCATAGATATCATACCTGTACCCACCGATGAGGCTGTAAAAGAGGTGGACGGCATAATCCTGGGCGTGGAGACGGACATAACCCGCTGGCAGCAGCGGCAGAACAGCAAGAACAACTTCAGCGCCGAGGTGCCCAGAAGCATGGAGCAGCGACGGCAGAACTCCAGAGAGTTCATGGACGACCTCACCATGCGTGACCAGCGCATGATATTCTCTGTGATAACTCTGGTACATATAGCCGACAGCCTGGAACAGCTGGACGCCGACAGCGAGGCCATCATCTCCATAGGCAGAGAGCACCTGTGCGACCTCTCCGTAGCCCACTATCAGCAGGAGGACGGTCTGAATACAGTCCTGCCCTATGGACTCAGACGTATAAAGGCCCTGCATACCCTGACAACTGAGAGCTGCGCCGTGGCTGTGCCCTTCAGGACTCAGGAGATACAGGAGCCCGGCGGCATCTACTACGGCACGAACCTCATATCCAATAACCCCATAGTCTGCGACAGAAAACGCCTGGTGTCTCCCCACGCCTTCTACCTGGGCGTCTCCGGCTCAGGCAAGTCCATGGGCATGAAGAGCACCATTGAGAACGTGGCTCTGGGCACTGAGGACGACATCATGATACTGGACGCCGAGCGGGAGTACGGCGCTCTGGCCAGAGCTTTCGGCGGTGAGGTCATAGAGATATCCCCTAATAGTATCCACCATATAAATCCCCTGGAAGTGGCAAAGGGCTACGAGGATGAAAACCCCATAGCCCTGAAGTCGGAGCTGATAACCAGTATACTGGAGCAGCAGATGGGCGCCGGTGTGATGAAGGGCAGCTACAAGTCCATCATAGACCGCTGCACCGCAAAAGTGTTCAGGGCCTATCTCAGCGGCAAGGCTCCGGCACCTCTGCTCACCGACTGGCGCAGAGAGGTCCTGAAGCAGCCGGAGCCGGAGGCCAGAGAGCTGGCTCTGGCGGCGGAGCTGATAACCGAGGGCAGCCTCAACGTGTTTGCTCACCACTCGGACGTGGATATGTCCAGCCGCATCATCTGCCTGGACCTGTACGAAATGGGTGAGCAGCTGCGGCCCACGGCCCTGGTGGTAGCTCTGGAGGCCATAAACAAGCGGGTGATGGAAAACAGAAAGAGAGGCAAATTCACCTGGGTGTTTTTGGACGAGGTGTACCTGTACTTCAAGTACCACTACTCTGCCGAAATACTGTATAAAGCCTGGAAGCGATTCAGAAAGTATGGCGGCATACTCACTGCTGCGACCCAAAACGTCCAGGAGTGTCTGGACTCGGAGACTGCAAGGCTGATGTTTGCAAACTCCGAGTTTTTGATGCTCTTCAATCAGGCGGCAACAGACCGGCAGGAGCTGTCAAAGCTGCTGCACATCTCGGATACCCAGATGAACTATGTCACCGATGTGGAGCCCGGCCATGGCCTGCTGCGGGTGGCCGGAGCAGTTATACCCTTTGACTGCACCATACCCCATGATACGGAGCTGTTCCGGCTCATGGACACCAGGCCGGGCCGAACTTAATGTGTCTCACGGTGAAAGGTATTCTTACACTGGGAAGCCTCTTTGACGGCATTGGAGTGTTTCCCCTGGCGGCGGAGCTCAATGGTGTAAAGCCCCTGTGGGCCAGTGAGATAGAGGCGGCGCCTATAGCTATAACCAAGTATCGTTTCCCGGAGATGAGACACCTGGGGGACATCACCAAGCTCCATGGCCGGGAGGTCCCCGCCGTGGATGTGATAACATTCGGCTCTCCGTGCCAGAACCTGTCCCAGATAGGCGACCGCAGCGGCCTGGAGGGGAAGCGCTCATGCCTGTTTTACGAGGCTATACGGATAATAAGAGAAATGAGGGATGCAACAGACGGCAGCTTTCCAACAATCGCTGTTTGGGAAAACGTCATGGGAGCGTTTTCATCAAATGACAGGATGGATTTTAAGGCCGTGCTTGGGGCCTTCACAGACACCGATGTTCCAATGCCTGCTTCTGGAAGATGGGCAAAAGCCGGAATGGTGCGAGGGACAAGCACCGACCTGGCCTGGCGGCTCATGGACGCCCAGTATTGGTCAAGCCCCAGACTGGCACGACGGCAGCGCATCTTTCTCGTGGCGGATTTTGGAGGACGGCGAGCTGAGCGGATATTATTTAAGCCCCGCCCAGTGCAGCCGTATCCTGCGCCTGGCCGGACAGGCAGGCTGTCCGCCGCCCAGGGAGATAGAGGCACTTTTATTGAAGCAGGGGGGGGAGTACCCATCCTCTGTCCATTTCAGGACTTCAGAATGGGCGCCATGGCGGCCCATGGAGACAAGACCAGATTCATCACCAGCTTTGGAAAACCAGATGAGCCTTTTCCGACCCTGCTGGCAAGCGGAGTGAACCGCTTTGCTTTCTGGTATGAGGATGCCCCGGAAGAGGGCTGCATCCGCTATCTTACGGAAAGAGAGTGCGAACGGCTCATGGGTCTGCCGGAGGGCTGGACCAGATACGGAGCAGGGGGCATAGAAATAAGTTCAGCCGGCAGGTACAAGGCCCTGGGCAATTCCGTTGCCCTGCCCTGTGCCTGTTATATTATGGCGGGCATCAGGGAGGCATTGAATGGATAAGAAAAGATTCATAAAGGAAAAGGCCAGGTATGCCTTTATCCGGGAGAGAACGAGAGAAATAAGAGAACGGCCCCGGCACAGAACTGCTGTGCCGGGGCTTGACTATGCTGAGGATATCCAAGGCCGGGATGCCTCTAAACCGGGTGAGAGGGAGGCTGCCGTAGACCGGACTGAGGACATGGCCATCTCAAGCCTGGGGTATACGGAGAAGGCTTTGAAATATGCAAAAAGAAAGTACAGAGAAAATGTGTCTCACCGTGAGACGCATTTTAAAAGCAGTGGAGCAACGGCAGCAGCGGCCGAAGACATCCCGGAAATGTGTTTCACCGTGAGACACATTACCATGGGGGAAGCTGCTCATCCCAGGGCAAAAGAGCTTCTGCGGGAAAAAGCCGTGGAGGAGTATAAGGCCGGGCAGATGCAGAAACAGAGGCGCATTTTTGAACGGGAAAACAGGGCAGAGACATATACAGACCGGCAAGGCAGATATGAGGCAGCTGTACAGAGACAAATCAAGACTTACCCAGGAACGAGCCGGCGAATCCAAAGGGCAGAGCTGTCTGTGCCCAGGCAGGGAGCAGCAGATAAGGGTGAAACTATCAAGACACAGGGGCGCAGGCTTGCTCAGGGAAGGGCCGTAAAGCAGACCATTGCCGGACAGAGCAGGAAAACTTTGAGCCTGGAGAGGCTGAAGAAGGCTGCGTTGCACACCGCAGGCAGTGCAGGGAAGACCCTGGCTCTGGGCGGCGGGGCAGCCCTGGCTCTGCTGGTGCCCTTGCTGCTTATCTTTGCCGTGGCGGGAGCCATGTTCGAAGGGAGCGTGGATCTGGAGAAAGCCCCGGTGAGCGACGAGGTAAAGGCCTATGCTGGACTCATACAGGCTTATGCCATGGAGCAGGGCATACCGGAGTACAGCGGACTCATAATGGCGGTAATGATGCAGGAGAGCGGTGGGCAGGGAAATGACCCCATGCAGGCCTCGGAGAGCAGCTTTAATACTAAATATCCCAATACTCCGGGAGGCATAAGCGACCCGGAGTATTC